>NZ_JBVVQZ010000014.1:87097-208977 GCF_055811635.1 Mesorhizobium sp. WSM4806
TGGGAAGGCCAAGAATTTCGGCGGGGTTGGTCATGCTGTTTCTCCCTTGCGCCGACGTCCCCCCCTCGAGGGGAGGGTGGCCCGAAGGGCCGGGTGGGGTCGCCGATGAAGTGCTCGATCTTATCTTACTGCTGTTCGAAACTGACATGGATTTGAGGCAACGCGATCATTCTCCTCCCAAGGCGCCAACCAGGTCGGCGCACTGCACGCAGGACCCCTCTCGGCCCTTCGGGCCACCCTCCCCTCGAGGGGGAGGGAAAATCGAGCTTAGAACGCTTCCGCCGGCAGTGCCATCAATGTATCGGCGCCGCTGGAGATGCGGGCGAGGTGCGCCGACGTTTCCGGCATGATCCGCTCCATGAAGAAGCGCGCCGTCACCAGCTTGCTATCGTAGAACGCCGAAGAACCATTGGCGCCGTTCGCCAATTTCGCCCCGGCCGCCTTGGCCATCTGCGCCCACATATAGCCCAGCGCCACCAGGCCGAAGAGATGCATGTAGTCGGTCGAGGCGGCACCGGCGTTATCGGGCTTGGCCATGCCGTTCTGCATCAGCCACATCGTCGCCGCCTGCAGATCGTTGAGGCCCTTCTTCAGCGCCTTGGTAAAGGGCGCCATCTTCTCGTCAGTGCGGTTCTCCTCGCAGAACTCGCCGACCTCCTTGAAGAAGGCCTGCACGGCACGGCCGCCATTCAAGGCCAGCTTGCGGCCGACGAGGTCGAGCGCCTGGATGCCGTTGGCACCCTCGTAGATCATCGCGATGCGGGCATCGCGCACGAACTGGCTCATGCCGTGCTCTTCGATATAGCCGTGCCCGCCGAACACTTGCTGCGCCATCACTGCGTGGTCGAAACCCTTGTCGGTGAGCACGCCCTTGACCACCGGCGTCATCAGCCCGGTGTAGTCGTCGGCGGCCTGGCGGTCCCTGTCGTCACTGGCACGGTGGGCGATATCGGACTTGATCGCCGTCCACAGTGCCAGTGCGCGACCGGCCTCGTTGAAGGCCTTCATGGTCATCAGGCTGCGGCGGATATCGGGGTGGACGATGATCGGGTCGGCCTTCTTGTCCGGCGCCTTCGGCCCAGACAGCGAGCGTCCCTGCAGGCGATCCTTGGCATAGGACACAGCGTTCTGGTAGGCGACCTCCGACAGAGAGAGCCCCTGCAGGCCGACGCCGAGCCTCGCTTCGTTCATCATCGTGAACATGGCTTTCAGCCCGCCATTCGTCTCGCCAAGCAGCGTGCCTTGTGCCTCGTCATAATTCATGACGCAGGTCGAATTGCCATGGATGCCCATCTTCTCCTCGATCGAGCCGCAGGAGACGGTGTTCTTCTCGCCAGGATTGCCTGATGCATCGAGCTTGAGTTTCGGCACGATGAACAGCGAAATGCCCTTCACGCCTTCCGGCGCGCCGTCGATGCGGGCCAGCACCAGGTGGACGATGTTGTCCGCCAGGTCGTGCTCACCGGCCGATATGAAGATCTTCTGGCCTGAGATCCTGTAGGTGCCGTCGCCATTGGGAACCGCCCTGGTGCGCAGCAGGCCGAGATCGGTGCCGCAATGCGGCTCGGTCAGGTTCATGGTGCCGGTCCAGACGCCTTCGACCAGCTTCGGCAACCAGAGCGCCTTCTGCTCGTCGGTGCCATGGGTAATGATCGCGGCGATCGCGCCCTGCGTCAGGCCGGGGTACATCATCAGCGACATGTTGGCCGAAATCATATATTCGGAAACAGCGGTATGCACCGCGTAAGGCAGACCCTGGCCGCCAAATTCGACGGGTGCGGCCAGCCCCAACCAGCCGCCCTCGCGGTATTGGTCGAAGGCCTCCTTGAAGCCCTTCGGCGTCGTCACCGAACCGTCGCCATGGCGCTCGCAGCCTTCCATGTCGCCGACGCGGTTCAGCGGCTGCATGACATTTTCAGCGAGCTTGGCGCCCTCGGCGAGGATGGCCTCGACGACGTCCGGCGTCGCGTCGGAAAATCCGGGAAGATTGGAATAGCGCTGGTAGCCCAGCACTTCTTTCAGCACAAACAGCGTGTCCTGGACCGGCGCCCTGTAGATCGGCATGCATTTCCTCCACCATGCGGCCTTGGCCCCGAATCCCCAATGTGAAGTCAGACGGGCATGCGGACCAATGTTCAGGTCGAAATAGCAAAAGTTGACGTTTGCGTAAACGTCAATTTTTTGATGCGACAAATTAATCCCCGCCGCTCGCTCATAGCGTAACGGCGCTGGCCGTAGCCAGTCCGAACAGATTGAAAGATATTCGTCCCGTCGCAGCCGCAAGACAAAGGGAAGAGCCGCGCAGCCAAGGCCCACGCGGCTCTCTCCCAGAAGGTTCACCGGAAACGGGCGAAGAATTACCCGGCGACGCTGGCCTGCGGCGCCGAGCGTTCGCTCAGCATCTGACGCACCGCCGCCATCGAGTTGCTCAACTCGTTGATGGCATCGTCGATCAGAGCCCGCTGCTTCTGCAGGCGGGCAAGCTGCTTCTCCGACTTGTCGAGCGTCAGTCGCAACTGCTTGGTGTTGGAACCGCTGGGGTCGTAGAGGTCCATCATTTGCTTGACGTCGCGCAGCGAGAACCCGACCTTGCGGCCGAGCAGGATCAGCTTCAGCCGCGCCTTGTCGCGGCGCGTGTAGAGACGGGTCGAGCCGTCGCGCTGCGGATTGAGAAGGCCCTTGTCCTCGTAGAAACGCAGCGTACGCAGCGTTACTCCGTATTTCTTGGCCATCTCGCCGATGCGGACAAGATCCTCGCCGGCTTTATCGGACATGTCATTGGTATTGGCCGCGGCTTCGCCGGGCGAAACAAGTTTCATGGTCACTGGCTTTCCCCATCTGGTGGCGCCGCGGCCCTGGACCGTGCGTCGCCTGAGTCGAAGCGGGGGCGTGCTTCCACTCGTGGTTTCAACAAACAAAATCGCAAACGGCACAATCTGCACCCTTACGTTTACGTCAATTCTATACCGATAGCCGCCTCACGAAGCAAGGGCGTCGTGCGGGAGGACCTTTTTGCCGCATCCGCCACCGCATGGCCCGGCGGCGCTTCAGGCGCTCGTCAACATCGTTGCAACTTCTTAAGCTTGGTTAACGCGTTGTTTACCACGTTGGGCGAATTGTGCGCATGTCGGTCACCCGTGGTTATCCTGTAGCGAATTTTTCACGGTTTCGGAGTCCACCGCAGCAAAGCCGCGGCCGTCTTCGTTTCCGGCAGGACTTTGGGAACTGGTCATAAAGCCAGCAGTGAAACTGAACGGGCGCATCGATGAACAGCAAGCGGTCCTATCTCGATACACTCAACACCGGCCGGCAGCGCAGGCCATACACCACGCTTGAACAGCTCAACCGTTCCCTGGAAACGCTGGAGCAGCGGCTGGAGCGGACGCGCGAGGACTTGAGCGAACGTCCCGATCCGCGCCGGCTGAGCGCGGAGCCGCGCTATGCCAGCGCCCGGCCCTATGAGGATCCGCGCCCCGAGCAGCCGCCGAAAAGCCCGGCGCCGGCTGCCTTCGACCAGAATTACCAGGCGATCGCCCGCGACATCGACCGCGTGCGCGGCCAGGAGGACGGCGTCGCCGTGGTCGGCAAGATCGCCGGCGAATTGCGCGGCCTGCGCGAGGAACTGCGCCACCAGATGACCGCCGGCCTGCAGCGCGAATTCGAAGCGCTGCGCAACGACATCGAGCGGGCTTTCCAGGCAAGCACCGAGCCGGGTGGCCAATCGACGGGAGGCAAAGGCAGCGCCGAACTCGGCGTCGAGTTCGAGCGGCTTTCCGGCGCCATCCAGTCCCTGGCCGAAAAGAGCGACGACAGAAGCGTCAACATGCTCCGGCTCGATCTGGAGCAGGTCAAGGCCGCGCTCGACACATTGGCGCGCGAGGAGAGTGTGCAGGCGGTCGGCCGCCGCTGGGACGAGTTCGACCGCCGCTGGACCGCGTTCGAGGATCGTGTCGATGCCGATCAGCGACAGCGGTCGGACGCACCCGGTCTTTCGATGCTGACCGAACGGCTCGAACAGATCAGCAATGCCGTCAACAATCTGCCGGAATCGCTGTCGCTGCGTTCGCTCGAAGAGAAGGTCCGCACGCTTGCCGGCGCCGTCGAGCATTTCGCCCGCCAGCAGGACAGCCTCGGCAGCAGCACATTCGCAATGATCGACGAGCGGCTGGACGAGATTTCCCGCGCCATTGTCGCCTCGACCGTCGCCGCGCAGGCCAATTCATTCGACCCCGAAGCATTCGAGCGTATCGAGAAGCGGATCGCCTCGCTTGCCGAACAGATCGAGGAAGTGACGCAAGTCCACCCCAGTGGCGAGGTCATCGACCGCCTCAACATGCTGTCGAGCCGGGTCGACGATCTTGCCAGCCGGGCCAATTTGCCTGAGCAGGCGATGGAGCGTCTCGACAAGCAGATCGCGCTTATTGCCGACAAGATCGACCGGGCGCCTACCATGCCGGACGCCGACTATATCTTCCAGGGGCTGGAACAGCGTTTCGACGTGCTGTCCGGCATGATGGAGCGTCGCCAGGGCGACGCGATCGAACAAGGCAACATGCTGTTTCGCGATCTCGAGCGCCGGCTGGACGAAGTTGGCGACAGGCTGGACCAGCGCATGCCGCAGATCGACGGGGCCGGCATCATGGACGCCCTCGACGCCCGCTTCAGCGCGCTGGCCAAGCGCTTGGAGACGCGCGTTCCCGATCACGCAGGTGAAGCCGCGATCCGTGGCCTGGAAAGCCGGCTCGAAGACATTTCAATCCGGCTGGATTCATCGGCGGCACAAGTCGCCGGTATCGACCCGGCCCTGATCCGCAGCCTGGAAGCGCAGGTCGCGGGCCTTTCGGCGCACCTTTCGAAACCCGGCGCGCCACTGCCGGAATTGGAGGATATCAGCCCTCGTCTCAACGAAATCGAGAAGTCGCTGGCTGGCACCCGCGATTCCATCCTCAGCGCGGCGCGCGAGGCAGCCGAGAGCGCCGTCCGTTCGTTGGCGGGCTCCAGTGCCAACACGGCGGCCGTCTCTGGCCTCGCCCAGGATCTGAAGACGCTCGAAGCACTGACGCGCCGTTCCGACGAGCGCAATTCGAGGACCTTCGAAGCCATCCACGACACGCTGCTCAAGATCGTCGACCGGCTGGGCTCGCTGGAAACCGGCGAGCCGACCGACGCTGTGAGCGAACTTCTGAATACGCAACCGGCAGAGCCGGACAGCTGGCGCGGCGTGCGATCGTCAAAGATGGCCGTACGTGACGCGCCGTCCATGGACATCGACCAGCCACTGCCGCTGACGGAAGACATGGCCGACCTCGACAGCCATGTCTCTGCCATGATCAGCGATGAACCAGGTTCCCATAGCGAACCGAGCACGCGCACGCCGGCCGAAGCCGCCGCGGCCGCGGCCATGGCGGCGCTTGGCTCGGACACGTCGGAAAAAAGCCAGCCGACCGGCGGCCGGAAGTCGATGCTCGGCGGACTGGCACGCGCCTTCAAGGCCAAGAAGGAGACGATTGTTCCACCGCTTGCCGGCTCCGCGCCTGATGTCGAGATACCGGTTGCCGATCTCGACGAGCCGCTGGACCCGAAGGTTGCCAACCGGCCGCTGGAGCCCGGCTCCGGCCCACCTGACCTCAACGCCATCATGAAGCGCGTGCGCGACGAACGCGGCCCGCCCGGCAGGGCCGGCAATGCCGACGCATCGAAATCCGACTTCATCGCCGCAGCCAGGCGCGCGGCGCAAGCGGCCGCTGCCGAGGCCGACGCTCTCAAACGGCAATCGACGATGAGGGGGCCGGTAAAGGCGCTCAGGATCGGCGACTTGCTCAAGGCGCGACGCAAGCCGATTCTGATGGCAGCCGCCGCGGTCATGCTGGCGCTCGCCGGCCTGCAATTAGGCAAGGCCTTTGTCTCCGACCCGGTCGATATTGCCAGCAACGACACGGCGCCGATGGCGGCCGCGCAGCCAGCGGAAAGCGCATCGATCGGTACCGTCAACGAGCCGAAGACGGACACAGAAACTGCAGGGGATAGCGCACCAGACCACGCTGTCCGGCAGGCAGAGCCATCCGAATCGGTAGCCGAGGACGACATGCCGGCGCAGGCCGCCATCGTCACGCCGTCATATGGCGAAAGATCGGCGGATGCCGAAACGCCGATCGACTCAGGGTCCGCGGCCGAGCCTGTTCCTGCGCCAATGGCTTCAACGACGTCGCCCGATCCGGCGGCGGCGAACGTGACAGCGTCGGCACCTGCGGGCTCGACCGCTGCGGACGCCGAACCAATGGCCACCGCGCCGGACGCCACGCCCGCGACCCAGGACATGACCGGCACGGTGACGTCAGCGGTTGCTTCGACGGCGGCGGCCACTGCCAAGATCGACATTCCAGCCGATGCCGGCCCGGCTGCCTTGCGTGACGCAGCGGCCGGCGGCGACGCCAAGGCACTGTTCGAGATCGGCTCGCGCTACGCCGAATCGCGCGGCGTCAAGCAAGACATGGCAGCGGCCGCCAAATGGTACGAGAAATCAGCCGAGCTCGGCTTCGCACCGGCGGAATACCGCATCGGCAACTTCTACGAGAAGGGCACCGGCGTCGCGCGCGACGTCAAGAAGGCGAAGACCTGGTACCAGCTCGCCGCCGCGCAGGGCAACGCCAGCGCCATGCACAACCTCGCCGTGCTCTTCGCCATGGCGGCGGACGGCGTGACCGACAATGAATCGGCCGCGCACTGGTTCCAGGCCGCCGCCGATCTCGGCGTCAAGGACAGCCAGTTCAATCTCGGCATCCTGGCGGCGAAGGGCGTCGGCATGAAGCAGAATCTCGAAGAGTCCTACAAATGGTTCGCGCTCGTCGCCAAGACCGGCGACAAGGATGCGGCGGCAAAGCGCGACGAGATCGCCAAGGCGCTCAGGCCCGAGCAGCTCGAACGCGCACGCGCCGCCACGGAGCTGTGGAAGGCAAAGCCGCTCGATCCTGCGGCCAATTCGGCCGATATTCCCGAATCGTGGCAGGATGGCACGCCGCAGACGACCGCCAGCGTCGACATGAAGAAGGTCGTTCAGAACATCCAGCGCATTCTCAACAAGAACGGCTACGAGGCCGGCAATGACGACGGCGTGATGGGCCAGAAAACCAAGGATGCCATCATGGCTTTCCAGACCGACAACGATCTGAAGCCTACCGGCACGGTCGACGAAAAGCTGGTCAAGGCGCTGCTTGCGCGCAAATAACGTCAGATGCGTCGTTTCCGCGACGCCTTTGCCACACATTTGCCTGTTAACTGATTGAGTTGTTTTTTGTTTCGGCGACGTGGCGAGGTTTGACTTCGCCGCCCGGCCGGCGCAAGAACGGACAGGCTTTTGGCGCGAATGCCCGCTACGGTTGCATTCGCCGACGGGCAAACTGATCGAGACTGACGGGTGGGCATCTATCTCCCGATCGCGGAAATTTCCGTCAACATCTTCGTGCTGCTGGCCATGGGCGCGGCGGTGGGTTTCCTCTCGGGCATGTTCGGAGTGGGCGGCGGCTTCCTGATCACGCCGCTGCTGATCTTCTACAACATACCGCCGGCGATCGCAGTCGCCACCGGCGCCAACCAGGTCATCGCCTCCTCCTTCTCCGGCGCATTGTCGCACGTGAAGCGCGGCACGCTCGACTTCAAGCTCGGCGGTGTGCTTTTGGCCGGCGGCATCGTCGGCTCGACCGGCGGCATCTTCGTCTTTGGCTTCTTGCGCCGGCTCGGCCAGCTCGACCTGTTCATCTCGCTGCTCTATGTCGTGCTGCTCGGCACCGTCGGCGGGCTGATGCTGGTCGAGAGCGTCAATGCGCTGCGCGCCACGCGCAGCGGCGCGGCACCGGTGCTGAAGAAATCCGGCCAGCACAACTGGATTCACCGCTTGCCGCTGAAGATGCGGTTCAGGGCCTCGAAGCTGTTCGTCAGCGTCATCCCGGTGCTCGGCCTCGGCGCCGGCATCGGTTTCCTGTCGTCGATCATGGGCGTCGGCGGCGGCTTCATCATGGTGCCGGCGCTGATCTATCTCTTGAAAGTGCCGACCAACGTCGTCGTCGGCACCTCGCTGTTCCAGATCATCTTCACCTCGGCCTACACCACGCTGGTCCATGCCACCACCAACCAGACGGTCGACGTCATGCTCGCCTTCTTGTTGATGGCGGGCGGCGTCGCCGGCGCGCAATACGGCGCCAAGGCCGGCCAAAGGCTGCGCGGCGAGCAGCTCAGGGCGCTGCTCGCACTGCTGGTCCTGGCGGTTGCCATCCGGCTCGCCATCGATCTGTTCGTGACGCCGCCCAGCCTGTATTCGCTGTCCGGCGCGGATCCGACCTGATGGCGGGTTTTAGGACGTTCCTGGCCGTTGCCTCGCTGTCGCTGTTCGCCGCCTCGTCACCGGCAAGAGCGCAGACGCCGGTTACCGAAAACATCCAGATCGGCCTGTCCACCGACCATGTCTCAATCACCGCCGGCTTTTCCGGCGCCGACCTCACCATCTTCGGCTCATTGGAAAATGCCGACCCGCGTGTCGCGCGCCAGGGGCGCTACGACATCGTGGTCGTGCTTGAGGGTCCGGCCCGGAAGGTCGTCGTGCGCCGCAAGGACCGGGTGCTCGGCATCTGGATCAATCTGGAGTCCGAGACCTTCAAGAATGTGCCGGTGTCCTATTCGGTGGCGACGACGCGGCCGCTGCAGGACGTCACCGACCCCAACAGCTACAAGCAACTGTCGCTCGGCGCCGCCAACATCTATATGCAGCCGGCCGACGCTGGCGACAGTCCGGCGACCATCGAGGAGTTCACCGCGGCACTGCGCGAGCGCAAGACGGCGACCGGCCTCTACAGCGTGAATGTCGGCGGCGTGCAGTTCCTGTCGCAGAACCTGTTCCGCGCCACCGTCAGGCTCGCCCCCAATGTTCCGGTCGGCACCCACAAGGCACGCGCGTTCCTGTTCAAGAGCGGCCTGTTCATCAAGGAAAGCTCCGCCCAGCTCGAAATCCGCAAATCCGGTTTCGAACAGTCGATCTTCCGCGTCGCCCACGATTATTCTTTCCTGTATGGCGTCTTCGCGGTGTCGTTGGCCATGCTGACCGGCTGGCTCGGAAGGCTCGTCTTCCGGAAGGATTAAACTCTCTTCAACAGGCGGTTCCCCTTTTTACGCTCGTGGGTTAGACCGCGACCCCGGCCCGGCCGAACACCGGCTGTCGCTCCCCAAATAAAAAATACAGGACTTTGCGATGCGACCAGCATTCGGCGGTATCGACTTCGGCACTTCGAACTCCACCGTCGGCGTGATCAGGAACGGGCAGCCGCATTTGGTGGCGCTGGAAGACGGCGAGGTGACCCTGCCCAGCGCGGTGTTCTTCAATTTCGAGGACAACCGCACCTACTTTGGGCGCCGCGCCATCGCCAACTATACCGACAGCATCGAGGGTCGCCTGATGCGCTCGCTGAAGAGCGTACTCGGCGGTACGCTAGTCCATGAAAAGACGCGCATCAAAACCCGATCGATCGCCTTCACCGAGATCATCGGCCTGTTCGTCGGTCATCTCAGGAAAAGGCTGGAAGAGGATGCGGACGATACGGTTGAAAGCGTGGTGCTCGGTCGTCCCGTGCAGTTCGTCGACGACGATGCCGAGGCCGATGCCAAGGCCGAAGGTGAACTCGAAAACGCCGCCCGCACCCAGGGCTTCAAGCATATCGCCTTCCAGTTCGAGCCGATCGCGGCGGCGCTCGACTACGAGCAGACGGTGACGGGCGAAGAGCTGGCGCTGATCGTCGACATGGGCGGCGGCACGTCCGACTTCTCGATCGTGCGGGTCTCGCCGCAGCGCGCCCGCTCCCTCGATCGCAAGGACGACATTCTGGCCAGCCGAGGCATCCACATCGGCGGCACCGACTTCGACCGGCTGTTGAGCATCGCCCATGTGATGCCGCAACTCGGCTACCTCTCGCCGACCAAGGACGGCAAGCGCAACTTGCCGGCCAGCTACTTCATCGACCTGGCGACATGGCAGCGCATCAATCTGGTCTACACCGCCCGCGCGATGACGCATCTGCGCCAGATCCGCTACGAGGCGGAACGCGCCGACCTGGTCGACCGGCTCATCTACATCGTCGAGCATCGTTACGGGCACGCGCTGGCCGCTTTGGTCGAGAGGGCCAAGATCGAGCTGACGGAGCAACCGTCCGCCGAGGTGATGGTCGCGCTGACGGGAGCGAAGTTTGCGACCGAAATTACGCGCGCCGGGATCGAAGACACGATCGCCAGGGATATCGAACGGGTGGCCGCGACGGTTGGTGAGACGATCCGCGACGCGCAGGTGAAACTGTCCGACATCACCGCGGTGTTCCTGACCGGCGGATCGACCGCCATCCCGCTGGCAAGGCAGCAGATACTGGCCCTGGTGCCGCAGGCGTCGGTCATCGAAGGTGATATGTTCGGCTCGGTCGGGCTTGGGCTGGCGCTCGATGCGCAGCGGAAATTCGGCTGACCCGGCTTACCCGCGGACGGTCTCGCCGGCCCTCACGCCCAGATGCGCCTTGAGCGCCATCTGGGCCAGACTTGCCTGCCGGTCACGATGCGTGATCATGGCGAAATCGCGCTTTGGCAGATCGATCGGCACGGCTCGCAGGCTGCCCTCGGCGACCGCGCGTTCGACAACGAGCTCCGAAATGATGGTGGCGCCGGCGCCGGCCTCGACCGCCTGACGGACCGCCTCGTTGCTCGGCAGCACCAGGAATATCCGCAGCTCTGCGAACGATATCCCTTCGCGGCGGGCAAGATCTTCCAGCACCTCGCGCGTGCCCGATCCGCCTTCCCTGATGATCCAGCGGAGTTCCCTGATATCGGGATGCCCGCGCGAGACTTCGGCGATCTCGGGATGCGAATGCGCCACGACCAGCATCAGGCGATCCACATCGACCTTGGCGCGCCGCAATATGTCCGATTCAGTGCGCCCCTCGACCAGGCCAAAATCAGCCGTACCGTCGAGTACGGTGGTCTCAACCTGCCTGGTGTTGCCGATGGTCACGCTCAGCCTGACGGCGGGATAGGCCTCGTGGAAGGAGGCCAGCCGGCGCGGCAGCCAGTAGCTGGCGATGGTCTGGCTGGCGGCGATGGAAAGGCTGCCGGTGATCGTCTGCGAGACGTGCTCCAGCACGTCGTGGGCGGCAGCCGCCCGTTCGAGCACGGCCTTCGCCTCGGGCAGAAACCTGCGCCCGGTCTGCGCCAGTTCGATGTTGCGACCGACCCGGTTGAACAGCTGGACGCCATGCTGCTGTTCGAGCGAGCGGATGGCGGCCGAGGCGGCTGACTGGGAAATGCCCAGCAGCTCGGCCGCCTTGGTCATGTGCCCCCGTTCGGCGACAGCAACGAATATCCGCAGTTGGTCCAGGGTCATGCGGAGAATTAAGAAAGAATTTCGATTGGAATTACAAGAGCAACTTGTTAGACGGATCGATTGCTTTGTTCTAATTTTCCCGGCGGAGTTGGAAAAATCGCGGCCAACCTGGAACGGGTAGAAAAGTGATCGGGCGGTTCAAATCCTTGTTTGCCCATTGGACCCGCGGCCTGCGGCGTCGGCTTGCCGGCGACCGTTATCATCCGGAAGAACACTATATGCGCGGCCCCGGGCCGAAGACGAGAGCCAAATTCGCAGACCGCAAAAGCGCCGAATCATGAACCACGGACCGCTGCGCGGCGCCAATTCCGCACCGTCCCAACGGTCGCTTGCCGACACCCGCGCGCCCGACGAGGGTGATGGCGTCGATACCTCGCCTGATGTCTCCGACAGCATCGCCAAGACCACCTGCTACATGTGCGCCTGCCGCTGCGGTATCGACGTCCACATCAAGGACGGCAAGGTCCGCTACATCAACGGCAACAAGGACCATCCGGTCAATCGCGGCGTGCTGTGCGGCAAAGGCAGCGCCGGCATCATGCAGCACTACAGTCCGGCCAGGTTGAAGAAACCATTGCTGCGCAGCGGTCCGCGCGGCTCGGGAGAGTTTCGCGAGATCGAGTGGGAGGAGGCCTTCTCGATCGCGACGGAACGGCTTTCGAAAATCCGCCGCACCGACCCAAAGAAACTCGCCTTCTTCACCGGGCGCGACCAGTCGCAATCGTTGACCGGCTGGTGGGCGAGCCAGTTCGGCACGCCGAATTTCGCCGCCCATGGCGGCTTCTGCTCGGTCAACATGGCGGCCGGCGGGCTCTATACGATCGGCGGCTCGTTCTGGGAGTTCGGCGAACCCGACTGGGACAACACCAGGTACTTCATGCTGTTCGGCGTCGCCGAGGACCATGATTCCAACCCGATCAAGATCGGTCTCGGCAAGCTCAAGGCGCGCGGCGCCAAGGTGGTCTCGATCAATCCATGCCGCACCGGCTACAACGCCATTGCCGATGACTGGATCGGCATCCGGCCCGGCACCGACGGCCTGTTCGTGTTTGCTCTCATCCATGAACTGCTGAAGGCCGGCCGCGTCGATCTCGATTATTTGCTGCGCTACACCAACGCCCATGTCCTCGTCATCCAGGAGCCGGGTGCAGCCGATGACGGGCTGTTCGCACGCGACAGCGGCGGCAATCCGCTGGCCTGGGACAGGCTGGCCAAAGTCTCCGTCAGCGCCACCGATACCGACGCAAAGCCGGCGCTGACCGGCAACTTCCAGGTCGATGGCCGCCGCTGCGTACCGGTCTTCCAGCTTATCGCAGACCGCTACCTGCACGAGAGTTATTCTCCCGATGCGGTCGCCGAACGCTGCGGCGTTGCCGCCGACATCATCCGCCGCATCGCCGCCGAACTGGCGCATGTCGCCTTCGAGCAGGCGATCGAACTGCCGGTGGCGTGGACCGACTGGGCCGGCCGCCGACACGAGACGATCAAGGGCCGGCCGGTGTCGATGCACGCGATGCGCGGCATCTCGGCCCATTCGAACGGTTTTCACACCTGCCGCGCCATCCACCTGCTCCAAGTACTCCTGGGTACGGTGGACGTGCCCGGCGGGTTTCGCTTCAAGCCGCCCTATCCGCGGTCGGCGCCGCCGGGGCCGAAGCCGGCGGGCAAGGACGTCAGGCCGATGACGCCGCTCGAAGGCATGCCGCTCGGTTTCGTCTGCGGCCCGGACGATCTGCTGGTCGACGACACCGACACGCCGATCCGTATCGACAAGGCCTATTCCTGGGATGCGCCGCTGGCAGCACACGGGCTCATGCACACGGTCATCCGTAACGCCTGGGCCGGCGACCCCTACCGGATCGATACGCTGTTCATGTACATGTCCAACATGGCTTGGAACTCGTCGATGAATACCGTCGAGACGATGGCGATGCTGACCGACATGGATGCGTCAGGCGAGTACAGGATCCCGTTCATCATCTATTCCGACGCCTATTATTCCGAGACTGTGCCGTTCGCCGATCTCGTGCTTCCCGACACCACCTATCTCGAGCGTCATGACTGCATCAGCCTGCTCGACCGGCCGATCAGCCACGCCGATGGACCGGGTGACGCTATCCGTCATCCGGTTGTCGAGCCGGACCGCGACGTGCGGGCGTTCCAGACGGTGCTGATCGAGCTCGGCGCGCGGCTCGGCCTGCCCGGCTTCGTCGCCGACGACGGCTCGGCCAAATACCGCGACTATGCCGATTACATCGTCAATCATGAGCGCAGGCCAGGCATCGGCCCGCTCGCCGGCTGGCGCGGCAAGGACGGAATTTTGATCGGCAAGGGCGATGCCAATCCCGACCAGCTTCAGCGCTACATCGACAATGGCGGCTTCTGGCACCACGATTTTGCCGGCGACCAGCGCTACTACAAGATGGCCAACCGATCCTACCTCGAGTTTGCCGAGACCATGGGTTTCATCCCGAAGGCCGAGCCGATCGTGTTCCAGCTCTATTCCGAGCCGATGCAGCGGTTTCGCCTCGCCGCGCGCGGCCATGGCAGGGTGCTGCCGCCGGAGGCGGAGCGCAGCCGCATCGAAACCTATATGGACCCGTTGCCGTTCTGGTACACGCCCTTCGAGGAGGCGGTTGTCGACGTTGAGAAATACCCTCTGCATGCGCTGACGCAGCGGCCGATGCACATGTATCATTCCTGGGGCTCGCAGAACGCCTGGCTCAGGCAGATCACCAGCCAGAACCGGCTGTTCGTGCACAGCCGAACCGCCGCCGGCCTCGGGCTTGCCGATGACGACTGGGTTTGGATCGAGAGCATCAACGGCAGGGTCAAGGGACAGATCAAGCTGGTCGACGGGGTCAACGCCGACACGGTGTGGACCTGGAACGCGATCGGCAAGCGGCGCGGCAGCTGGGGCCTGAAGGACGACGCGGCCGAATCCAACCGCGGCTTCCTGCTCAACCACATCATCGGCGACCAAACTTCTGCCGATGCGAACGGCAAGCGCTACTCGAATTCCGATCCGATCACCGGCCAGGCGGCATGGTTCGACCTGCGCGTCCGCATCGTCAAATGCGCGGCTGAAGAAGCCGGCTTCACCGAGCCGCAGTTCGAGCGCTTCCGGCAGCCACCGCATTTCAAACCCTCGCCCGACAAGCTCAGTTTTGGCGCCGAGTTTCGCCGGGCAAGAGAAGCTTCCAGACCATGACCTGCCTTCCCGCCCATACCGACAAGAAGCTCGGCCTGGTCATCGACCTCGACACCTGCGTCGGTTGCCAGGCCTGCGTTACCGCCTGCAAGGAATGGAACACCGGCGGTCACATGGCGCCACTGACCGACATCGATCCCTATGGCGGCGATGCCGACGGGGTCTGGTTCAACCGCGTGCACAGCTATGAGCACATGACGGAGATGGGTGGGCGCACGGTCAATTTCCCACGCTCCTGCCTGCATTGCGAGACACCGGCCTGCGTCACCGTCTGCCCGACCGGCGCCTCCTACAAACGGGCCTCGGACGGCATCGTGCTGGTCGACGAAGACAAGTGCATCGGCTGCAAATTGTGCAGCTGGGCCTGCCCTTATGGCGCGCGTGAGTTCGATACCGATGTCGGCGTGATGAAGAAGTGCACGCTGTGCGTCGACCGCATCTACAACGACAATCTGGCGGAAGAAGACCGCGTGCCGGCCTGCGTCGCCGCCTGTCCAACCAGCGCGCGGCACTTTGGCGATCTCGGCGACCCGGCATCGGCGATCTCGCAACTGGTGGCCGAGCGCGGCGGCGTCGACCTGATGCCCGAACTCGGCTATCACCCGACCAACAAATATCTGCCGCCGCGCGCCCACACGCCGCGCGCCGCATCAGTGCCGGCGCCGAGACTCGAACCGGTGCGGGCTGAAGGCGGTTTCCTCGGCTGGGTCGACCGCATGCTTTCGCATTGATCAGCATCCATGCATCCAGCCTTCTCCGTCGTCTTCTTCACCACTGCCACGGGCGCCGGTTACGGCCTGCTCGCGCTGCTCGGCGTGCTGGCCGGACAAGGATTTGTCCCGCCTGACTTCTGGCTCGGCCTCGTCGGCATGGGCCTGGCTCTCGGCCTGATCTCGGCCGGCCTGTTGTCGTCGGCCGGCCATCTCGGCCGACCAGAACGCGCCTGGAGAGCATTCTCGCAATGGCGCAGCTCATGGCTGTCGCGCGAAGGCGTTGCCTCGGTCGCGACCTTCGTGCCGGCGGGATTGTTCGCCTTCGGCTGGCTGTTCCTCGGCCGCACAAACGGCTGGGTGGCCGTCGCCGGGCTGCTGGCTGCGGTCGGCGCGGTCGCCACCGTCTGCGCCACCGGCATGATATACGCATCGCTGAAGCCGATCGCCCAGTGGCACAGCCGCTTCACTTTGCCCGGCTACCTGATCTTTTCGGCGATGAGCGGCAGCGTGCTTCTCAACGCGCTGCTGCAGGCTTTCGCGCTCGGCTCGACTATCGTTCTGACAGGTTGCGTGCTGCTGACCTTGCTCGGCTGGGGCTGGAAGCTGGCAAATTGGCGATACAATGACAGGCTGGAAATCCCGACCAACGCCAACACCGCGACCGGGCTTGCCGGCGGTACGGTGCGGTCGCTGGAATGGCCGCACACCGAAGAAAACTACCTGCTCAAGGAGATGGGCTTTCGCATCGCCCGCAAGCACAAGGCGCGGCTGCGCCAGATCACGCAAGTGCTGGCCTTCGCTCTGCCCGTCTTGCTGCTGATTGCCGCGTTCGCCTTGCCATGGCCCTATGCGGCGGTGCTGTCGGCACTCGCCACATCAGCCCAATTCGCCGGCATGCTGGTCGAACGCTGGCTGTTCTTCGCCGAAGCGAAACACACCGTCACCCTCTACTACGGCAGGTAGAGCAGCTCAGCCCGGCCGCAGCATCGCGTGGGAAATCGCAAAAATGCGCTCGGTGCCGAGCATATAGGCCATCAGCGTCTCGCGGCGGAACAGCCCGGCATAGGCGCGGTCGAGCACATTGAGCGAGCCGGTATAGGCGCCGAAGGCCGGCATGATCATGCGGCCGCCGTCGCCGGCAAAGCAGCGCCGCCGCACCGAGCGGCCCTGCTGCACGATGCGGGCGCAAGGGTGCAGATGACCTGATACCTCGCCTTCCACTCTCACCGCCGAAGGCTCGTGCCGGAATACGAGAGAGCCTATGGCCAGCTCGCGCACCGTCTCGCCGGGCAGATCGGCCGGCGCATCCGGGTCATGATTGCCGGCAACCCAGAACCAGTCGCGGCCGGCCATCAGCGCTTCCAGGCGTTCGCGAAAGCTTGCATGCATGCGCGCGGCGCCGCCGCCGTCATGAAAGCTGTCGCCGAGGCTGATGACGATCGCCGGCTGATAATCGGCAATCACCGCCTGCAACCGCAGTAACGTCGCACCGGTATCATAAGGCGGGATCAACGTACCGCGCCGTGCCAGCGACGAACCCTTTTCCAGATGCAGGTCGGACACGGTCAGAAGCCGAAGCTCGGGAAAATAAAGCACGCCGCGCCGATCGCAGATCGCACGCTCGCCGGCGATGCCGATAGGATCGGCATCCGCCAGGAGCGCCGTCATGGCGAGTGCGAATGTCATTTCGTCCCCATGGCCTCCTCGACCAGCGTTGCCGCATCCATCAGCAGCGTATCATCGGCCTCGCCATGCACCGGCATCTTGCCGATCTCGAGCATGATCGGCACGGCGAGCGGCGAAATCTGCTCGAGGTCTTTATGCACGATTCGTCCCTGGATACGCGAGAGCATCTCGGCAAGTCTGCTGACATCCAGCAGACCCGTGGCCGCGTCGGCACGCGTCGCCTGCAGCAGGATATGGTCGGGCTCATGGCTGCGCAGGACGTCGTAGATGAGGTCGGTCGAGACGGTGACCTGGCGGCCGCTCTTCTCCTGGCCCGGATGACGCTTTTCGATCAGTCCGGAAATGAGCGCGCAATTGCGAAAGGTGCGCTTCAAGAGCCAGCTGCCGGCGAGCCAGGCTTCGAGATCGTCGCCCAGCATGTCCTGGTCGAAAAGCGCGGCCAGCGACGGTTTCTTCGCCCGGAACATCCTGCCCATATCGGCCAGCGACCAGATGGCAAGCGCATAGTCGGTGGCGACGAAGCCGAGCGGCCTGGCTCCCGCCCGGTCGAGGCGGCGGGTGAGCAGCATGCCAAGCGTCTGGTGCGCCAGCCTGCCCTCGAACGGGTAGGCCACCAGATAGTAGCGGTTGCCGCGCGGAAAGGTCTCGATCAGCAGGTCGTCGCGCTTCGGCAGCACCGATTTGTCGGCCTGGAAGCGCAGCCAGTCGGCGACCTGTTCCGGCAGCTTCTTCCAGCGCTGCGGGTCGTCCAGCATGATGCGGACCTGTTCGGCGAGGTAAGTCGAAAGCGGGAATTTGCCGCCGCCATAATAGGGCACCTTGGCGTCACTGCCGGGCGCATTCGACACGAAGCACTCATTGTCGCGGATGCCCTCGAAGCGCAGCACCTTGCCGGCGAACATGAAGGTATCGCCATGCGTCAGCGTTTCGAGGAACGCCTCCTCGATCTTGCCGAGAACCCGACCGCCGCGCGAGGCAGAGCCTTTGCTGCCGGCCTTGACATAACGCACGTTGAGCGCCGGCACCTCGATGATGGTGCCGACATTCAGCCGGTACTGCTGGGCGATGCGAGGATTGGAGACGCGCCACAGCCCGTCCTTGTTCAGGCGGATGCGGGCGTAGCGCTCGTAGTTCTTCAGCGCATATCCGCCGGTGGCGACGAAGTCGACGACACGATCGAACGTCGGCCGGTCGAGTTCGGCATAGGGCGCGGCGGTTCGCACCTCCTCGAACAGCGCATCGGCATGAAAAGGCGCGCCGCAGGCGCAACCCAGGACATGCTGCGCCAGCACATCGAGCCCGCCATTGACCGCCGGCGGCGTGTCCTGGGCGCCGAGGTAATTGGCGTCGAGCGCCGCCCGGCATTCCAGCACCTCGAAGCGGTTGGCCGGAATCAGGATCGCCTTCGACGGCTCATCCATGCGGTGGTTGGCGCGGCCGATGCGCTGCGCCAGCCGGCTCGCACCCTTCGGTGCGCCGACATGCACGACCAGGTCGACATCGCCCCAGTCGATGCCGAGGTCGAGCGTCGACGTGGCGACGATGGCACGCAAGGCATTCTCGCCCATGGCTTTTTCGACGCGCCGGCGCTGGGCGACATCGAGCGAGCCGTGATGCAGCGCGATCGGCAAAGTGTCCTCGTTGACCCGCCACAATTCCTGGAACAGCAGTTCGGCCTGGCTGCGCGTGTTGACGAACAGCAGGGTCGTCTTGTGTCGCTTGATCTCGCTATAGATTTCCGGTGTCGCGTAGCGGGCCGAATGTCCGGCCCACGGCACGTGCTGTTCCGAGTCGAGGATGGAGATGTCGGGCTTGGCGCCGCCGGTGACGACGATCAATTCGGCCATGCCGCCGGGTGGATTCTGGCTGACCAGCCAGCGCCGCAATTCGTCCGGCTCGGCGACCGTCGCCGACAGGCCGATCGTCTGCAAGCTGGGAACAAAGGATCGCAGCCGAGCCAGCCCGAGCGACAGGAGATGCCCGCGCTTCGACGTCACCAAGGAATGCAGTTCGTCGAGCACGACATAGCGCAGATCCTCGAAGAAGCGCCTGGCGTCGGGCGCAGCAATCAGCAGCGCCAGTTGCTCGGGCGTGGTCAGGAGGATTTCGGGCGGGGCCCGCTTTTGGCGCTGGCGCTTGTGCGCGGGCGTGTCGCCGGTGCGCGTCTCGATGGTGACGGACAGACCGATCTCTTCCACCGGCTTGCCGAGATTGCGCTCGATGTCGACGGCCAGCGCTTTCAGCGGCGAGATGTAGAGCGTGTGGATGCCGCGACGCGCCTGCCCCGGCTTTCTCCCCGGCCTCCGGGCCAGCTCGGTCAGTGAAGGCATAAACCCGGCCAGCGTCTTGCCGGCGCCGGTCGGCGCGATCAGCAGAACCGATTGCCCGGCCTGGGCAGTCGCCAACAATTCGATCTGATGGGCGCGCGGCGACCAGCCTCTTTGCGCGAACCATTTGAGGAATGGCTCGGGCAAGCGCACGGCGGCATTCTGTTCGGCGAGGCGCGGCTGCTCTGTCACCCGCCAGAGGTAGCGCGGCGCCGCGCAATCGCCAAGCAGAATCGGAACAAAAGGTGATCGTGCGCGGCTTCGGTCGCAAGTGAGGTGGGCGCTCTACTGCGCCCCCTCTGGCCTGCCGGCCATCTCCCCCACAAGGGGGGAGATTGGCTGTCTTGTCTGCTTCCGCTAATCACCAACGTTGCAGGATTGGCGGCCAGAGCGAAACTGCCATTCTCCCCCTTGTGGGGGAGATGTCCGGCAGGACAGAGGGGGGCGCCTCGCGCCGGCGTATCAAGTCGCACCGGCGAGCCCCGCCTCGATGACAATATGCTGGCAGACATTGTCGATGTCACGAATGACGTCGTCGTTCCAGAAGCGCAGGATGGTCCAGCCATCCCGTTCCAGACGCTTTGTCCTCGCCTCGTCGCCTGTATTGGCTTCTGCATGCTGCGAACCATCGACTTCGACGACGAGCTTCTTGTCCGGGCAAGCGAAGTCGACGATGTAACCAGCGATCGGAAATTGTCGGCGGAAGCCAAGCCCCATCAGCCGATGCGCGCGAAGCTCGTTCCAAAGCTTCAGTTCGGCGTCGGTCATGGCTTTGCGCATCGATTTGGCATTTGCGCGATTTCGCGGAGGCAGTGGCGTGTGAGGCATTTGGTCAGTGCTCGGTCCGTATTGAGGTTGGCGCTCTACGGCGCCCCCCTCTGTCCTGCCGGACATCTCCCCCACTTGGGGGGAGATCGGCAGCTTCGCTTTGGCCGCCAATCCTGCAACGTTGGTGATTAGAGAAGGAAAAGCGCTTGCGCTACGGCCGCCTAAACCCTGTCGGACCGCCATAGAGATAGCCGAGGCGGGCGAGGGCTTGCCTGAACCCTTCACGCGAGACCAGCATGGTGTGGCCGTTGGCGTGGATCATCGTTTCCGGGTCGGTCATGACAGCGACATGGCCTTTCCAGAACACCAGGTCGCCGCGCCGCAACCCGGCAAGATCCGGACCCGGGTCGAGCGGCTCGCCGATGGTCGCCGCCTGCATGTCGGAATCGCGCAGCACTTGCCTGCCGGTCATGTGCATCGCCAATTGCACGAGGCCGGAGCAATCGATGCCGAAGCCGGAGGCGCCGCCCCACAGATAGGGCGTGCCGAGAAAAGCCTCCGCGACCGCGACATAGTCGGCAGCCGGCTCTCCCAGAGGCCTGAGATGGCCTGATATGACAGCCTCGCCGGACGGCAGCAGCGCATAATGCGTGCCGCGCGTTTCTGCCGCGCCGGTCACCGTCAGCGCCGATCCCATCGACAGCTGCCCGCTCAGCGGAAGCCGCAAATCAGGTCCCGGATAGAGGAAGGTGCGCGGCACCGAGACGACCTGGGTGGGCGCATGGTCCCGTCCGCCCAGCACGGTGTCGGCGACATAGCCGACGTAGCCGTCGCGCTCCGACTGGATCCAGGCCCAGCCCTCGGCATCTTCGAAGACGAGGACGTCGTCACCGAACAGGGCTTGCGTGTTGACGCCGGCATCCGACCGCGGCGCCTTGCGGATGTCGGCCACTGCGGCTGAAACCCGCGCTGGCCGCCCGGCGACGAAGCGATCGGCGGCGACCTCGCCTTTCAGCCTGATATCGGCGAGATCGGAACGGAAGGCGTGAAGGCGGGCATCCCTGGCGGTCAAATCGGCAACTCGGCTCTGGCTTGGTGTTGGAGCATGGTCCCGAAAACGGTGCTGCTTTGCTTCGCTGACCTGCGGTTCGGAATCCTGCTCTAGATCGGCAATTCCTGGGCTCTGGCAATGATAACATCGCCGAAGCGCTCGACAAAGAGAGCCCCTTCTACGGTTCGCTTGACCAGCACGTTGCGCTTGTCGAGCTCATCGCGATGGCGCGAAACCAGCTTCATTGCGCCCATCGTGTCTAGCGCCCTGGTGATCACCGGCTTGGTGACATTGAGCCGCGCGGCGAGGCCGCGCACTGTATGCGGCGGTGGATCGAGATAGATCGTGAACAGGATCGCCGTCTGGCGCATGGTGAGGTCCGGCGCATCGTCGCGCACCTGGTGCAGCATCACCTGCTGCCACAGTCGCAAGGCCTGGCTCGGGCGCATCGAAATCGACATCCGGCCACAATGACGGCAAATTGTTTCGGTTCCGTTTCAGTCACGAGAATGTCCTGCACCGCACCGTCAGGCGTAGCGTTTCGAGATCACCCTTTCCAGCGCGCGGATGCCTTGCGCCTCGCCGCCGGCGAGACCGTGCGGACGATCGGACGGGTTCCAGGCGAAGATGTCGAAATGCGCCCAGGCGGCGGTCTTCTCGACGAAGCGCTTCAGGAAAAGCGCCGCGGTGATCGAGCCGGCGAAACTGTCTGACGTGACATTGTTGATGTCGGCGATCTTCGACGACAGCTTTGCGCCATAGGGTTTCCACAGCGGCATGCGCCACAGTGGATCCTCGACTGCGACGGAGGCCGCAGCCAGGTCGGAGGCCAGCGCTTCATCGCCGGTGTAGAACGGTGGCAGATCGGGACCGAGCGCGACGCGAGCAGCCCCGGTCAAGGTCGCCATGTCGATCAGCAGTTGCGGCTCGTCGTCGTCTGCCAGAGCCAAGGCGTCCGCCAGCACCAGCCGTCCCTCGGCGTCGGTGTTGCCGATCTCGACGGTGGTGCCCTTGCGGCTCACCAACACGTCGCCGGGCCGGAAGGCGTTGCCGGCAATCGAATTTTCGACCGCCGGGATCAGCACACGCAGCCGGACCTTCAGCCCGGCGGCCATGATCATCGAGGCGAGGCCCAATACGTTGGCAGCGCCACCCATGTCCTTCTTCATCAAAAGCATGCCCGAGGACGGCTTGATGTCGAGACCACCGGTGTCGAAGCAGACGCCCTTGCCGACCAGCGTCACCTTCGGGGCGTTCTCCGGTCCCCAGATCAGGTCGATCAGCCGAGGTGCGCCGACGGAAGCGCGGCCGACCGCATGGATCATCGGGAAATTGTTCTTGACCAGGTCGTCGCCCCTGGTCACCGACACTTCGGCGTCGTACGTCCCGGCCAGCGTCCGAACTGCCTTCTCCAACTCGTCAGGTCCCATGTCGCTGGTCGGCGTGTTGACCAGATCGCGCGTCAGGAAAACGCCATCGGCGATGCGGCGAACGTAAGCCGCTTCAGCGCCGGGCGGCAGCGAGAAACGCAGTGTCTTGCCAGGCTTTTTGCCGTAGCGGGTGAAGACATAGCCGCCGAGCGCCAATGCGATGGCCGCGATTTCCGGCTCCGCCAGTGTGGAGGCGAAATGCCAGTCGCCTGCGGGCAAGGCTCTCGCCAGCGCGCCGATGGCAAGCGCGCCTTCGCCATCGCCCGTGCCGAACAGTGCTCCGGCAAGCGCGCCGTTTTCGTCGGGCAGGATCAGCGTCCTCCCGGCCTGACCGGAAAAGCCGTTGGCCTTGGCCCAGGCGAGCGAGGAGGAGGCAAGCCCTGCCCCCTCCAGTCTATCCTTCGCCACCAGATGAACCGGCAAAGTGGTCTTCAGTTCTCTCTCGATGAGTTCGACTGGCATTCGACGGTCTCCGGCTTCCGAGTCGGCGCGTTTTAACGATCCGTTAGGGTTAACAGAATATTTCTGCGAGAGGGAAGATGGCCACGTAAAAGCCAATTTGACGAATGGAGGCCCTGGTGCAGATGCCGACCAACCGCATGACCAACGCCACGGCGAAGCGGCTGATCACCACGGCGTTCATAATAGCGCTCGCGGCCAGCGTCGCAGGCTGCGGAACCAGCAAGCTGACGACCGGCTCGATCGGACGCCCCAGCGGCAAACCCTTGGAAACCATGTCGGCCGGCGAGTTGCACAAGGCGACGATCGCGCTGGGTCAGTCCTACGCCAAGAACCCCAACGACAAGCGGATCGCGACGAATTATGCCGCGGCGCTGCAAATGGATGGCGACGCCGACCAGTCGCTCGCCGTGATGCGCAAACTGGCGATCGTGCTGCCGAAAGACCGCGACGTGCTCGCCGCCTATGGCAAGGCACTTGCCGCCAACGGACAGTTCGAGCCGGCGCTCGACGCAGTGCGCCGCGCGCAGACACCGGAATATCCCGACTGGAAGCTGGTGTCGGCGGAAGCCGCTATTCTCGACCAGCTTGGCCAGAGAGACGGGGCGCGCCAGAATTACCGCAAGGCGCTTGACCTCAAGCCGAACGAACCTTCGATCCTTTCCAATCTCGGCATGTCCTATGTTCTGGAAGGTGACCTGCGCACGGCTGAAACCTATATGCGCTCGGCCGCCCAGCAGCCGAATGCCGACAGCCGCGTCCGCCAGAACCTGGCGCTGGTCGTCGGCCTGCAGGGCCGCTTCGACGAGGCCGAGACGATCGCCTCGCAGGAGCTGTCGCCCGAACAGGCGCAGGCGAACGTGACGTACCTTCGCCAGATGCTCGCCCAGCAGAACGCCTGGAGCCAGCTCAAGGACCAGGACAAGACAAAGCCCGCCACCAACTGACCGCGCCTGCCATACATATCGATGTCGGCGCTGCCCCTCATTGCCCTGCCGGGCATTTCTCCCCGTATAGTGACGGGGAGAAAGCCCCGTCGTCGACGGTTTCGCCAACGACAAGCATTGCAGGAAGGGCGCCGAGGGGCATCCAGCTACTTTCTCCCCGTTTACGGGGAGAAATGCCCGGCAGGGCAATGAGGGGCAGCGCCGACCTGTCAAGAATGCATTACTGGCTGCTCGATGCCGGCTGGTCGCCGAAAATGCCGCGCTCGCTGACCTGGATGCCGGCGGGGCCCAGAATGATGGCGAACAGCACCGGCAGGAAGAACAGGATCATCGGCACGGTGAGCTTCGGCGGCAAGGCCGCGGCCTTCTTCTCGGCGGCGTTCATGCGCATGTCGCGGCTTTCGCCGGCAAGCACGCGCAGTGCGTGCGCCACCGGCGTGCCGTAGCGCTCGGCCTGGACCAGCGCCTGCGACACCGACTTGACCGATTCCAGGCCGGTGCGGCTTGCTAGGTTCTCGTAGGCCTGCTTGCGCTCCTGCAAGTAGGAAAGCTCGGCATTGGTCAGGATGAACTCTTCGGCAAGCGCCACCGACTGCGCGCCGATCTCGTCGGCGACCTTATGAAACGCCGCCTCCACCGACATGCCGGATTCGACGCAGATAAGCATCAGGTCGAGCGCGTCCGGCCACGCCATCTGGATCGACTGCTTGCGCTTGGTGGCGCGGTTGTTGACATAGAGCACCGGCGCGTAAAAACCGGCATAGGCGACGACGATACAGACGAACAACTTGATGAGAGGCGGCTGCTCCGGCAACCCGCCGAGCACGAACAGATAGATCGCAGCCAGGGCAAAGCCGACAAACGGCAGGATCAGACGGAAGAAAAGGAAACGCGTCAACGGATTCTGCCCGCGGAAGCCAGCCACCTTGAGTTTCTGCAAGGTGCCTTCATCGGCCAGGGCGCGCCTGAGGTCCAGCCGGTCGACAATATTGCGCATGCCGATCGACTGTTGCTCGCGCAGGCCCTTGCGGCGGCGATCGGAATCGAGGGCAAGCCGCGCACGCTGCTTGGCGCGCAGTTCGTCGCGCTCCAGCGCCACCGATTTCATGCGCGCCTTGAGCTGGTTTCCGCCAAAGGCAGGCAGCAGCGTGAACACGGTGGCAAACACCGCAATGCCGACCAGCAGGGCAATCAGAAATGCCGGATCGGTAAGGGTTTTGACGACGTTCTCGGTCATGCGGTGAAATCCTAAACCTCGAAGTTCATCATCTTGCGCATCACCAGGATGCCGATCGACATCCAGACCGCGGAGCAGCCGAGGATCAGATTGCCGACGCTGGTGGTGAACAAAGGCATGATGTAGTTCGGGCTTGTCAGGTAGACGAGACAGGCGACGACGAAGGGCAAGGCGCCGATGATCACCGCTGACGCCTTCGCTTCCATCGACAGCGCCTGGACCTTGGCCTTCATCTTCTTGCGGTCGCGAAGCACCCGCGAAAGATTGCCCAGAGCCTCGGAAAGATTGCCCCCGGCCTGGGACTGGATCTGGATGACGATGCCGAAGAAGCTCGCCTCGGTGCACGGCATCGTCTCGGCCATGCGCATGCTGGCGTCGGGGATCGACAGGCCCATCTGCTGCGAATCGATGATGCGGCGGAACTCGGTCTTGACCGGTTCGGGGGATTCATTGGCGATCAGGCGGACGGCGTCGTTCAGCGGCAGGCCGGATTTGACCGCACGCACGATGATGTCGAGCGCGTTCGGAAATTCGTTGAGGAACGCCTTGACCCGGCGGGCGCGGCTAAACGAAACGAACCAGCGTGGCAGCCCGAGGCCACCGACCAGCAGCGCACCCGGCAAGACATACAAAGGCGCACCGGCGAAATAGGCGAGAAACGTCAGGACGACGCCGCAAACCGCCGAGTAGAGATAGAAGCGCTCGAGCGAGACCTTCATGCCCGCCTGACGGATCTGGGCCTTCAGAGGCGGCTTTTTGGCAAGGCTCTGGCTGGTTTTGTGCTTCTGTTCGAGGTCCTTCAGTGAATCCTGAACCGATTTGCGCCGCTTGGCCGCTTCCGCCACGCGATCGCGAGAAGCCTTGACGACGGCACCATCCGTCTCGGCGGTCTTGATCGTTTCAAGCCGCCTGCCGACCTGCTTTTCGGTACTGATCCGGTTGAACAGAAAAGCATAGGCGACCGCGCCGGCGCTGAAGCCGGCGAGCACGACGAATGCCAGCACGGTGCCGTCAATTCCAAACATCGGCCCTGGCCCCTACGCCTCCAAATGAATCAGTCAGCGCGTTTCTCCATCGCCTCGAGCGCATTGGCGAGGCGCTGTTCCTCGCCATAGTAGCGGGCGCGCTCCCAGAAATGCGGACGACCGATGCCTGTCGAAACGTGCTCGCCCAGCAGCCTGCCGTTCGCGTCCTCGCCTTTGATGTTGTAGAGAACGATGTCCTGCGTGATGATGACGTCGCCCTCCATTCCGATCACCTCGGTGATGTGGGTGATGCGCCGCGATCCATCGCGCAGGCGTGCGGCCTGGATGATCACATCGACGGAACCGACCACGATTTCACGCACGGTTTTCTGCGGCAGCGTGTAACCGCCCATCGCGATCATCGATTCGATACGGTTCAGGCATTCGCGCGGGCTGTTCGAGTGGATCGTGCCCATCGAGCCGTCATGGCCGGTGTTCATCGCCTGCAGAAGATCGAACACTTCAGGTCCGCGCACTTCGCCGACGATGATGCGCTCGGGCCGCATGCGCAGGCAGTTCTTGACCAGATCGCGCATGGTCACCTCACCCTCGCCCTCGAGGTTGGGCGGGCGGGTTTCCAGACGCACGACATGCGGCTGCTGCAGTTGCAGCTCGGCCGAGTCCTCGCAGGTGATGACGCGCTCATCGCGGTCGATATAGTTGGTCAGGCAATTGAGCAGCGTCGTCTTGCCCGAACCGGTACCGCCTGAAATGACGATGTTGCAGCGGACGCGGCCAATGATCTTGAGAATCTCGGCGCCGGGCGGCGAAATGGCGCCGAACTTGACCAGCTGGTCGAGTGTCAGCTTGTCCTTCTTGAACTTGCGGATGGTGAGAGCGGCGCCGTCGATGGCGAGCGGCGGCGCGATGACGTTGACGCGGGAGCCGTCGGGAAGGCGCGCGTCGCAGATCGGGCTCGATTCATCGACGCGGCGGCCAACTTGGCTGACGATGCGCTGACAGATGTTGAGGAGCTGCTGGTTATCGCGAAAACGGATGCCGGTCTGCTCGACCTTGCCGTTGACCTCGATATAGACGTCCTTGGAGCCGTTGACCATGATGTCGGCGATGTCGTCGCGAGCGAGCAACGGCTCCAGTGGCCCGTAACCGAGCACGTCATTGCAGATGTCCTCGAGCAGTTCTTCCTGCTCGGCGATCGACATCGCGAAATTCTTGATCGCGATGATGTCGTTGACGATGTCGCGGATTTCCTCGCGCGCGCTTTCGGGATCGAGCTTGGCGAGCTGCGACAGGTCGATGGTGTCGATGAGCGCGGCAAAGACCTGGCTCTTGGTGTCGTAATAGGTTTCGCTCTTCTGGCGCTGGAGCTTTTTCGGCTCAGGGGTCAATGGCGGCGCCTCGACCGCACGGCGCACGGGCGGCGGCGCAGCAGACGCGCCAGGTGTGCCAGATGGCGGCGGTGCGGGCTTGGCAAGAACCGCCGTTTCCGCAGGTTTTGCCGCCGGCGCGGCAGGCGCAGGTGCCGGCTGACGGAATTCCGGGGTGAATCGGCTGCCGTCGTCGCTGCCTTTTTTACCAAACATGATCGATTACCAATTCCGCTCCGGAAGCATCACTTCTTGCCGCGCGAGAGCTTGCCAAGGAGATTGCCGAGGCCCGCTTTCTTTCTTGCCTTGATTTCGCTGCGCCCGGTCAGCACATGCGCAATCTCGTTGATAATGCCGACAACCGGGTTCCTGGCATCCATTTCGCCGAGCATGCGCCCGTTGTTGGCGGCGTTTCCGAACAGCAGCGGCTCGAAAGCAATGACCGACATCGGCGACAGGCCGAGCGAGTCGGCGAAGTCGGACGACGAAATCTCCGGGCGCTTCGGCACGCCGGCCTGATTGATGATCAGCTTCGGCGGCGGATCGTTCGGGCGAAGCCGCTTGAACATGTCGGCCAGATTCTTGGTGTTGCGCAAATTGGCCAGCTCCGGCGTCGCCGTGATCACGATCTCGTCGGCTTTGACCAGTATGTTCTTGGTCCAGCCCGTCCAGACGTGCGGAACATCGAGCACCAGCAGCGGCACGCTGCGCTGCGCCGTGTCGATAAGCTGGGTGAAAGCCTCCGGGTCGAAATCGTAGACCCGATCGAGCGTTGAAGGCGCTGCAAGCAGCGACAGATGCTCGGCGCACTGGGCAAGCAGCCGATCGAGATAGACCTCGTCGAGGCGCTCCGGTGAGAAAACAGCTTCGGCAATGCCTTGCGCCGGATCCTGATCGAAATTGATGTTGGCCGTTCCGAAAGCCAGGTCGAGATCGGCGACAACCACTTCGGACTTGAACAGCGACGACATCGCCCAAGCCACATTATGGGCAATGGTCGAGGAGCCGACGCCACCCTTGGCGCCAATGAAGGCGATCGAGCGGCCGATCGGCTCGGCTTCCGGATCAACGAAGATCGTCGATATCACGCTGACGATATCGGCCATCGATACCGGCGCGATGACATATTCGGAAATGCCGGAGCGGATGAGCTCGCGATAGAGCCCGACATCGTTGTAGTGGCCGATGACCACGACCTTCGAGGTCGGATCGCAGTATTCGGAGAGCTGCGTGAGCTGCTCGAGCAATTGCTTCGGCTCGCTGCGCGATTCCAGCAGGATCAGGTTCGGTGTCGGCGCCGACTGGTAGAATTCGATGGCGGTGGCGACACCACCCATATGGACCTTCAGATGGGCCTTCGCCATGCGGCGATCCTCGCCGGCGCGCTCGACCGGATTGGCAACGCCCTCGGTCTCGCAAAATGCCTGGATCGAGATGCGCGGGATCGGCCGCAACGCCTGCATGGCGGCGACATCCTGCTGAGAGGTATCGCCGCCATCTATCGCCGTGTCGTAGGCAAGATTGCTCATTGTCATTTCTTTCCGTGACTTGTCTTCCCGTGACTTGGGCGGCTCGAGCTCAATACTCGACTTCCGAATTGCCGAGGAATTCGTCCGAAATGCCTCTCTGGCGGTAGACGTCGACTACCGCGCCGCGATTTTCCGCGTCGATATCGGATTGCTTGCGCGGCCCGAGCAGATCGGTCGGATTTGCGATCTGGGCGGCAAGATTGTTCTGATACGAGCAGCCGAAATCGGCATAGTGCTTGTTTTCCGAGGTCTGCATCAGGTCTTCGGGCCAGCGTCCGCACCTGTCGGTCTGTGCCTTCACCGAGACATAGGCGACGCGGATCGGGGCGGACGCTTCGGCCGAAACCGACTGGTAGGTGGTGATGACGATCCGGTTGCGGCTGATGCCGCTGGCAATCGCAAGCCTGGCGAAATCGCGACCGGCCGCGGTCGCGGCGATCTCGTTGGCCGAACCGCTCGGGATCGAGATCGTCAGGGTCGGAGCGGCGCTCTTGTCATAGCCATCCAGGAAGCCGAGAAGCGTGTCGCGCTGGGACCCGGTCATGCCGCGATCGCCGGCGCCGACCGGAAGGTCGATCTTCTGGTTTTTCTCCGTAATGACGATCGGATGGTTGGTGCGATAGTCGTCCGGAACAGCGCCGACCGTGATGCTGTCCCGGTTGGCGCAGCCCGCCAACAATGCCGCGACCGCAATCGCCAGGACCGGCCGGCAGATCCGCGAACGGCCGGACCGCGTCGCTGCGGTGATCGTGCTTGGCTTCAACGCTGACTGAGACATGTCCGCTTCCCCGCTTACTTGTAGATGAAGCCGACGACGCCGTGGTAACGGCCGTTGGGCTTGTCGGTCTGCATGGTGCCGTAGACGCGATTGACACGGCCAAGGAACATGCCGGCGCCATCGCTGGCCGCGTTGAAATTGTCGTCCGGCTTGGCAAGGGCGTTGCGCGTCACTGGCTTGACCAGATAGGGCGTGATGATGATGACCAGCTCGGTCTCGTTGCGGACGAAGTCACGGCTGCGGAACAGCGTGCCAAGCACCGGGATTTTGGTCAGCCCGGGCAGGCCGTTGACGGCTTGCCTGATGTCATCCCGTACCAGGCCGGCGATCATCATCGAGCCGCCGGAAGGCAGCTCCACTGTCGTGTCGGCCAAGCGTTTGCGGAGCGACAGGACGTTCGTGCCGGGGCTGGTTACACCCTCGGACAAGGATACCGATCCCTCCGTCGTCGGCTCGGAAACCGAAGTCCTGACCTTCAGGCTGATGCGGCCGGGAGACAGCACCACCGGCTGGAATTCCAGGCCAATGCCGTATTCGAGCTTCTCGATGTCATACGTCTTCACACCGGTCTGGTTATCGTCGGACACAGCTTGGGAAACGCCGGTCACCATATTGTACTCGCCGCCGACCTTGAAGGTCGCCTTCTCGCCGGATACGGCCGTCAACGTCGGCTCGGCCAGGGTTTTCATGACGCCTGACTGTTCCATGGCGTTGATGTAGGCGTCGAGCGTCGAGGTGCCGATAGCCAGGCCAGAGTTCGACAGCGACTTGCCCAGGCCGGTGAAATTGTCGCTTACCGCGGCCCAACTGATGCCGTTGCTGCTGCCGCTGCCGATCAGGTTGACGCCGAGCTGCTTCATCACCGAGCGGCTGACCTCGGCCACCGTCACTTTCAGCGTCACCTGGTCGTCGCCGATGATCTGCAGCAGGTTGACGATCTGGCTGACGCGACGCTCGGAATCCGGATTGTCGATGTCGACACCGGCTTCGGCCGAGCCGCCGGAGGCGGTCTGCGAATACTGCCCCGTGGTCGCTTCACCGCCGGACACGAAGATGGTGGCCAGATCGACCGCGCGCTTGGCATCCAGCGGAGTGTCCACGGTTCCGGTCAGGACGACGTTGTCGTTCAGCAATTCGACCGTGATGCTCGAAGACGGTATGAAGCGCCTGATATAGTCTTCCAGTCCGGCGACGTCGCGTTCGACCGCCAGATCCAGGCTGACGATCTGTTCGCCATTAGGGCCGAAGACGAAGATGTTGGTGTCGCCGACCGCCTTTCCGAAGAGATAGATGCGCCTCGCGGTGCGGGTCACCGCATCGGCGACAGCCGGGTTGGCGACGAGAATATCATAGGCATCGCTCGGCAGGTCGATGACCACCGACTTGTTGAGACCGAGCTTGACGCGCTGGGTGGCGGTCGAAGCCGACACCTCGGCGCCTGCCGCATTCGCCTCGAGGGGGCCATGCGCATTCGATGCAAGCAGGAACAGGCCGATTGCCGCAGCCAGTGCGACCGGAGCGTTTAACCTCATTGCCTTGCTCCCACTTCTGAAACTTCGCCCGACTTGATCAGGCGCACTGTCCCGCGCCGGCCATTGCCGGAAACGAGATAGTCGGCCTCGCCCAGGTTCTTCTCCTGGGTGTCGGTGATCGACCGCAGCGCCAACGTCAGGCGATCCGCCATCTGCTGGGCGACGGTGATGATTTCCGCCTGCTGCGGTGTCAGTTCCAGGGTGGCGGTCTGGCCGACCCTGGTCCGCTTGCCTTCCTCGTCCTCCTGGATGGTCTGGTCGATCGCCAGGACGCGAATGTTCTTGAGGATGGTCTCGGTGGTAAAACCGCTGCCGCCGGCCGCCGGATCGGCTCTGCGGGTCATGATGACGTCGACGAAATCGTTGGGAAGAATGAAGCCGCCGGCCGACGTGTCGGCCGATACGGCTGTGGCGACGGCCCGCATGCCGGAGGGCAGGATCGACGACATGAAGCTCTGTCCCTCGCCGATCAGCTTGGAGCGCCGCAACGGCTCACCGGCATACATCGCCACACGGGCGACGCCGCCTTTCAGCTTCTCCAACGCATCGGGCTCCGCGGCGCGGGTTATGAAATTCGCGTTGATGCCGTCGGCCGGCCAGGACTGCCAACTGATGTTGTTCTCCAGCGGACTGCCCATCGGAACGTCGCCCGACAGGACAAGCACGTCCTGCAACGCGATTGCCGGCGCCTCGGGGCCGGAATCGACAATTTGAGGCGGCGGCGCCGCCACCATGTTTTTTGCGACATATCCTGCGCCACCCGCCGCGGCCACCGCCACGCCTAGAATGATCAGTCGGGATGCTGGCATCTGTCCGAACCTCGCCTTGGCAAACAACCTAGCCAAGCCGGACCTTGCAGCGGCAATCGTCAAAACAAGGTTAATTTAATACTTACGATCGTGATTAATTTAAGGTTTATATAAGTTTGAAGCATCCGGTCCGGCCAGCAATAAAGGCGGCCAAGCCGCCTGCTCCAACGCCAAATCGAATGTGGTAGGCTGGCCTGACGCGGGAAGAATCAGCCTGCCAGGCTTGCGAGCGCCCATGCCATCAACGGCGAAGCCGGAAAGGTGAGCAGGCCGCCAATGCCAAGCGCAATGCCATAGGGAACGCCTGATGTCTCGTCGGCGAAATGGCGTAAAAACCGGCTATGGCTGGTAACGGCCGCAAGCGGTGATTTCCGATAGACGAGGATGGCGAGCGTCAGCAGGCCGCCGAGGACGGTCGAGACCAGGAGGTATTCGACGAGGTGGATGTTCAGCCCCATCCAGACGGCGCTGGCGGCCAGCAGCTTGGCGTCGCCGCCGCCCATGCCGCCGAGCGCGAACAGCCCGAAGGTCACGGCGAGGACCAGGCCGCCGGCGGCAAAATGCCAGCCATAGCTTGCCCAGTCCATGCCGGTCAGCGGCGCGACCAGGGCGAAGACGGCGACAAGCAGCACCGGCACGCGATTGGCGATCGTCATCGACAGCATGTCGGAGATCGCGGCGAAAAGCATGCAGAACGGAAAGACAACGAAGATCAGGGCTTCAAGCATGGGCGTGGCGCCTGTGGTCGAACTGTGCTGGTCTCAGCCTAGGCATGTCCGATTAACGATTGATGAGGCCGAAAATTCAAATCATGCGGCATGAATGGATAAGGGCCGCCAGTGCGGCGGCCCTATCTGGAAACAGCTGAGCGCCGTTAGCTGCCTTAGGGGGTTGGGGTGGCGGGGGCGTTGGGGGCGTTGGTCACCGCGGTTCCGATAGCCTTGAACTTGGTGTCCAGGGCAGTGCCGAGCTGGCCGGCGCCGACCATGATGGCGAGCGCGATGAGAGCGGCGATCAGACCGTATTCGATGGCGGTCGCGCCGGATTCGTCCTTCACAAAACGTGCAATGAGATTAGACATTCGAGAGCTCCTACTCCAGGTGTTACAGCAATTCCGTCAACTTCTCTGTTGGCTGATCGGATACTGCCAATCTATCGAGAAGCTCTTTCAATCGGCTTAATAAACAGCCTTACCGATTCCTTTCCGGCTTCGATGACATTGCGTGGTTAACCGTAGACTAAGTGACGCCTATGGACCCGACAGGCGCAGCAGGCTGCGAAAGGCGCAATTTAGCGACCTGAGAAAGGGGCGGGCCGCTCCTGGCGATCCCAGCTCCAGGCGATCAAAGGGCCGAGCCCGACATCATCACGGCTCCCCTCCGCTTAACCCTTGCTTCACCAATCTCGTTCATGTTCCGTTGAGCAAATTGCCGCCGTGGAGCGCTTCAATGACCGGGCCGAGATCGTCCTTTCCAATTGCCGCGCTGCTTGCCGCCACCGCCTTCGTGGTGACGGCCAAGGCCGGCGCCGGCATCGAGGTCACCATGAACCAGGCGAAGATCGTCAAATTGTCGCGCGCTGCCGATACGATCGTCGTCGGCAATCCGGCGATCGCCGACGCCTCGGTGCAGGATGCTTCGACGATCGTGCTGACGGGCAAGGGCTTCGGCGTCACCAATCTCGTCGTCCTCGATCAGGAGGGCCGTCCGATCGTCGACGAGCAGATCACCGTCGTGCGACAGGACGCGTCCTCGGTGCGCATCTATCGACGCGCCGAAATACAGACCATGTCGTGCACGCCGTATTGCGAAAGCTCATATAAAAGCGAGGCGGAAAAGGCCTCGGAAGCCGAGATGAGCGCCGGCCAGTAAGCGACCCGACCGTTTCGTCTCGCTGAAAAAGCCGCTTCGGTTATCGGCCTGTTAAAACCCTCCAGCCGAATTTAACGATCATCCAAACCGCACTTCAATGGGTTTGCGCTAATGTTGCTCCGACACCCCTAAGGGATCGGCAGGCACGGGACATGAGCAAAGCAGGACGATCAGGCTTTTCGGCGCGCTTCGTTGGCGACCGGCGCGGCAGCACCGCTTTGGAGTTCGCGATGCTTGCGGTGCCATTTGCGCTCCTCGTCTTTGCCATACTGGAGAGCTGCATTTCATTTGCCGGGCAAGAGGTGATGGCCAATATCACCGACGATGTCGCGCGCCAGCTGCGGACTGGCCAGATAAGGCAGGCCAACGTGACCGAGGCGACGCTGAAGTCCATGATCTGCAGCCGGCTGGAGATCATGGTCGTCAAGGACTGCCCGGGATTGGAAGTGGATCTGCGCGGGTATCCGAGCTTCGCCGCTGCGGCCCAGGCGGGCTTCAATATCCAAGACGGCGAAATCGCCTTGACCGGGACGACCCCCTCGACTTTTACGGTATCCCCGGGCTTGGCTGAATCGATAAACATGCTGCGGGTTTTTTACAAATGGCCCGTCATGACCGATTTCATGGCCAAGTCGATGGCCAATCTGAAAGACGGCAACACGCTGCATTTCGCATCGATGACCTGGAAGAACGAGCCGTTCGACGACTGAAAATGCAAACCGCTGCGTGGGAAAAGGACGATAGCATGGGGCGTGCGGGGGCACATATGAGGACCGCTGGGATCTGCGCGAAAGCCATACGGTTCTGCCGTGATCGCCGCGGTGTCGCGGCGGTTGAGTTTGCCTTCATCGTGCCCGTCCTGCTGATGATGTACTTCTTGACCATGGAAGCCTCGCAAGCCATCGAGACCAACAAGAAGGTCAGTCGCATCGGCAGCATGGTGGCGGATCTCGTCACCCAGCAGCAGACCGTCACGCCGGCCGAACTCGATGCGATCATGCAGATCGGCAACTCCACCCTTCAGCCGTACAACCGATCGACCCCGGAAATCACCATCACCGCAATAGAGGTCACGAACCAGCCGACGCCGCGGGTGCTGGTCGCTTGGTCACGCAAGATGGTCGGCGATGCCTTCAGCGCCGGCGCCGCCAAGAACTCCGTCACCACGGTTGCACCGCAGCTCGAGGTCAAGGGCACGTTTCTCGTTCGCGTCGAAAGCAATCTGGCATACGAGCCGATCATCACCTGGTCGGCGGATAGTGAAAAGCGGCTTGGCTTCAGTTCGGCTTTCAACTCGATATCGATGGGCGAAACTTATTATCTCAGGCCCCGCAGGAGCCCGACGATTACCTGCGACACCTGCTGAACGACGGCGCCCGATCGCCATTGCTATCGGCCTGACACCAGGCGCACGATAGCCGCGGATGCCTTGCATGTCGCATGTGAGTTCCCTCTCGTTTTCGTCGATCCACGCCGATGCCGGCGACAATTCTACCATCGCGCCCGGACGAGCACACAGCCGTCTGGTTCCGAATTGCCAATGGCGGCGCGGCCGCCTATGTCTGGGCTGACAGACAAACGATAATAATGATCCCCTGCATGGCGCGCGCCTTCCTTTTTGTTCTCGATTCCTTCGGCATCGGCGGCGCGGCCGACGCCGAGCGCTATGGCGACACCGGTTCCAACACGTTCGGACACATCGCTCGAGCCTGCGCGGAAGGCCGGGCGGATCGCGAGGGGCTGCGCAAAGGCCCGCTTTTCGTGCCCAACATGCTCTCGCTCGGCCTGGCGCACGCGGCGAAAACCGCGACAGGATTCTGCTTCGACAGCGGCGGCCTGCTTGCCTCCGCCTTCCACGGCGCGGCGCAGGAGATTTCCAGCGGCAAGGACACGCCGTCAGGCCATTGGGAAATCGCCGCCTTGCCGGTCCGCTTCGACTGGGGCTATTTCCCGGACACGGTTCCCGCCTTTCCAGCCGACCTGACCGAAGCGATCATTCGCGAAGGAGAGGTGCCGGGCATTCTCGGCAATTGCCATGCTCCGGGCACCGAGATCATCGAGCGGTACGGCGAGGAGCATGTCCGCACCGGCAAGCCGATCTGCTACACGTCGGTCGACTCCGTCCTGCAGATCGCCGCGCATGAAGTTCACTTCGGCCTGGAGCGGCTCTACGAATTCTGCAAGGTGGTGCGCAGGCTGGTCGATCCGCTGAACATCGGACGGGTGATCGCGCGGCCTTTCATTGGGGAAACTGGCGCCAGCTTCGAACGGACGCACAACCGCCGGGACTATTCGGTGCCGCCGCCCGAACCGACCCTGCTCGACCGGCTGACGGCGCGCGGCAGCCGGGTCATCGCTGTCGGCAAGATCGGCGACATCTTCGCGCATCGCGGCATTTCGGAAGTCCGCAAGGCCGCCGGCAACATGGCGATGTTCGACAAGGCGCTCGGCGCGATGGATAACGCAGGCGACGGCGATCTCGTCTTCGCCAATTTCGTCGATTTCGACACCGAGTTCGGCCATCGGCGCGACGTTGCCGGCTATGCCGCCGCGCTCGAGGCCTTCGACCGGCGGCTGCCGGAGGCGCTTGCACGGCTCAGGGAAGGCGACCTTCTCATCCTGACGGCCGACCATGGCAACGACCCGACCTGGCACGGTACCGATCATACGCGCGAACGCATTCCGGTGATCGGCACCGGACCAGGCTTTGGTGGCGACATCGGGTTGAGAGCGACGTTCGCCGACATCGGTGAAACCGTCGCCGAACATCTTGGGTTGGCACGCGGCCGTCACGGCACCTCCTTCTACACAGCGATAGGCGGCCATGCCTGAGTTGCCTGAGGTCGAAACGGTGCGGCGGGGCCTGCAGCCGGTTCTGGAAGGTGCCCGCATCGCCCGTGTCGAGGCGCGCCGGCCCGACCTGCGCTTTCCGTTTCCCGAGAAATTTTTGGAGAGGCTGACCGGCAAGACGATTACGGCGCTCGGCCGCCGGGCCAAATACCTGACGATGCACCTGGAAGGCGGTCCGGTGCTGATCTGCCATCTCGGCATGTCGGGTTCGTTCCGCATCGAAACCTCCGATGGCGGCGAAATACCCGACAGCAACGAAATGTTGGGCGCGTTTTATCACGAGCGCCCGAAGAGCGCGGCGCACGACCATGTCGTCTTCCATATCGTCTCTCCCCAAGGCGCCCGGTCCCGGGTGACCTTCAACGATCCGCGCCGTTTCGGCTTCATGCTGTTTTCCGAAGGGACGCCTGACACGCATCCGATGCTGGCGGGGCTTGGCGTCGAGCCGACAGGCAATGCGTTGGACGGCGAGCTGCTCGCCTCGCTGCTGAAAGGCCGGAAGTCGCCGCTAAAGGCAGCACTTCTCGATCAGCGGCTGATCGCCGGGCTCGGCAATATCTATGTGTCGGAGGCGCTGTGGCGCGCCGGCCTGTCGCCGTTGCGCGAGGCGGGCACCATCGCAAAGCCTGGAAAGAAGGCCAAACAGCAGCGCGACGCCCTGGCCGAAGCAATCCGCGAAGTGATCGCCGATGCGATCGCCGCCGGTGGATCGTCGCTGCGCGACTACGTGCAGACCGACGGGTCCCTGGGCTATTTCCAGCATTCGTTCGCCGTCTATGATCGCGAGGGCGAGCCCTGCTCCAAGCACGGCTGCAGCGGCCATATAGAACGCATCGTGCAAAGCGGGCGTTCCAGCTTCTATTGCCGGACCTGTCAGTTGTGACTTAGGTGGGGGTGTAAGCCAGGTGCCGGGTGTGAGTTGGACGCCTGATGCAAGGAGATGACCGAGTGAGGAGATACAGTCATGGCCTATGAAACGATTATCGTCGAAACCCGCGGCAAGGTCGGGCTGATCACGCTGAACCGGCCGAAGGCGCTCAATGCGCTGAACTCGCAGGTCCTGGCGGACGTGGTCGCGGCCGTGAACGGCTTCTGCGCGAATGCCGACATCGGCGCGATGGTCATCACCGGCTCCGAAAAAGCCTTCGCGGCAGGTGCCGACATCAAGGAAATGCAGGCGATCTCTTTTGTCGACGCCTATGTGCAGGATTTCTTTATCGGCTGGGAAGAGCTCACCCGGGCGCGCAAGCCTGTCATCGCGGCGGTGGCCGGCTATGCGCTCGGCGGCGGCTGCGAACTGGCGATGATGTGCGATTTCATCATCGCCGCCGACAACGCCAGGTTCGGCCAGCCCGAGATCACGCTCGGCGTCATGCCGGGCATGGGCGGATCGCAGCGCCTGACCCGTTTCGTCGGCAAGTCGAAGGCGATGGACATGTGCCTGACCGGACGGATGATGGATGCGGCGGAAGCCGAGCGTTGCGGCCTGGTGTCGCGTGTCGTGCCCGCCGGCGAATTGCTCGAGGAGGCGTTGAAGGCGGCGGCCAAGATAGCCGATTTTTCGCTGCCGTCGGTGATGATGGCGAAAGAGGCCGTCAACCGCGCCTATGAAACGACACTGGCCGAGGGGCTGCGGTTCGAGCGCCGGCTGTTTCACTCACTGTTTGCGCTCGATGACCAGAAGGAAGGCATGGCGGCCTTTGTCGAGAAGCGGAAGCCAAATTTCTCGAACAGGTAGCCAAATTTATCGAACTGGTAGATGGGGACGACATCAGCCGGGAGCGAGCGACAGCAGCGGCCCAAAAAGAAGGCGAAGCAGCGTTGACGCGCCGGAAAAGCTGAACTATAAGCCGCACCAACCGAGGCGGCCCTGTGGCTGCCCGTTTGTTTTTTGCGCCTTGCGGCATCCCGCATGCGCCCACCAGATCAGAAGAGAGGCATCATGGCCAATACCTCCTCGGCCAAAAAGGCAACGCGCAAGATCGCCCGCCGCACGGCGATCAACAAGAACCGCCGCTCGCGCGTGCGGACCTACATCCGCCAGGTCGAAGAGGCGCTCGCCTCGGGCGACAAGGCGGCCGCCCAGGCTGCTTTCAAGGTGGCTGAGCCGGAATTGATGCGCGCCGCGAGCAAGGGCGTGGTGCACAAGAATACGGCATCCCGCAAGGTGTCGCGCCTGGCCCAGCGCCTCAAGGTGTTGTCGGCCTAACCCGGATATCCGGGCTGATATACCTTTACTAAACTTGTCCTTTTCAGACCCGGCCGCTCGTGCCGGGTTTTTTCGTTTGCCGGCAAGTACTTAAAAAGAAAGCCCGCAAGCAACACCCCGCACGATTTCGAAGTTCGAATTGCTTTGCCGGCATATACATGCCGGCTGACAGGCGCAGCCGCTGAAAGCGTTCACGGCGAAAATATCAACTGTCGAAAATGACCTTTATTTTTCAAACGGTTGCGGACGGTCATCCACAGCTTGTTCACATCGGGTGCGAGGGATGGGGGACAATTGCCTGTCAAGAAAATTATTTGATAAAATTTCGCGCGACGCGGCCTTTTTTACATTCGCCGGAAAAGGGTTTGAATCACAATGGGTTTGTCAAAACAAGCCAGTGCAACGCAGGCTCCGAACCCGTTTGCGCTAACCACATTCCTTAAAAATCCGTTAGTCGTGGCCTTGCCCTATCCACAGCGATTTCGCTAAGGTCTGTCTATCGAGAGGGACGGGCCGTTGGCCCTTAACCCAGCCTGAATCGGCCAGCAAAAAAGTGGCAGAATTCATGACGCGGATCATCTCCGCGTACGGGTTTGGTTTGCCTTTTCGATACGGTAGGGGAATGGCGTAATTGTACATGGCAGATCAATGACGCGCCGGCGTTTCGCCGGGCGGAATTGCATTGCCCTGACATGACCAAAGCGGGCTGGCTCCGAGGAGCCGGCGCCGGTTCCCCGACAATGAGGCGACATCAGCTGCCGGCGGCGGCGATGGTGTCGCTGTGAGGACACGGTCGCCGGAAACATGGATGCAGGAGGCGCATTCCCGGCGGAAAAAGGTACAAAAGGACAAGGAACTCGATCATGCAGAGCGGCATCGAAAGGGAGCTTACGGGCGACCTCCCATTCCCTGGGACCTTAACCGGAGGGGACGCTATGTCGGCTTCCATCGACGCGGAACAAAAGTTCGACCGGGTCAAGGCCCAGTTGAAGGCGCGTCTGGGAACCGAAGTCTATTCGAGCTGGTTCGGGCGCATGAAGGTCGCCGAGGCGTCCCGGGGCATTGTCCGCATCTCGGTGCCCACCGCCTTCCTGCGCTCGTGGATCAACGGCCACTACCTCGACCTCATCGCCGAGCTGTGGAAACACGAGGATCCTGAAATCCTCAAGATCGAGATCGTCGTGCGCACCGCTACCCGCCCGGGGCGCAACGGCGTCGAGCCCGAAGTGGCCCCGGCGCGCAAGATGACCAGGCAAGCGCAAACGGCGCTGGCCGCGGGAACAGCGGCCCCCGGCAGGGTGGAGCGGGTACCGGCACCTCGCCCGGGAATGCCTGCCGAGACCGAGTTCCGGCACAATGTGCTCGGTTCGCCGCTTGACCCGCGCTACACGTTCGGCTCCTTCATCGAAGGACCGTCGAACCGGGTGGCCTTCGCCGCCGCCAAGGCGGTGGCGGAATCGCAGTCGAGCGCGGTGCGCTTCAATCCGCTGTTTCTGCACGCGACGGTGGGGCTGGGCAAGACGCACCTGCTGCAGGCGATCGCGGCGGAATCGCTGAAGCAGAATCCGAAGTCGCGCGTCGTCTATCTCACGGCCGAATATTTCATGTGGCGGTTTGCCACCGCGATCCGCGATAACAACGCGCTGACGCTGAAGGAACAGTTGCGCGACATCGACCTCCTCATCATCGACGACATGCAGTTCCTGCAGGGCAAGTCGATCCAGCATGAATTCTGCCATCTGATCAACATGCTGCTCGACAGCGCCAAGCAGGTGGTGGTCGCCGCCGACCGGCCGCCGTCGGAACTGGAATCACTGGAGCCCCGCGTCCGCTCGCGCCTCAACGGCGGCGTCGCGCTCGAAATGTCGGCGCCGGATTTCGCCATGCGGATCGGCATGCTCAAGCTGCGCCTTGCCACCGCCAAGGCCGACGATCAATCGCTCGACATCTCGGAGGAGATCCTCAACCATGTCGCCCGCACGGTGACCGGCAGCGGGCGTGAACTCGAAGGTGCGTTCAACCAGCTTCTGTTCCGCCAGTCGTTCGAACCGCAGATCACCATCGACCGCATCGATGAGATCCTCGGCCACATCTATCGTTCGGGCGAGCCGAAGCGGGTGCGCATCGAGGACATCCAGCGCATCGTCGCGCGCCACTACAATGTGTCGAAGACGGAACTTCTGTCCAACCGGCGCACCCGCACCATCGTCAAGCCGCGGCAAGTCGCGATGTACCTGTCGAAGGTGATGACACCGCGCTCCTTGCCGGAGATCGGGCGGCGTTTCGGTGGCCGCGACCATACGACGGTGCTGCACGCCGTGCGCAAGATCGAGGATCTTTCAGGCGTCGACAACACGCTGGCGCAGGAGCTCGAATTGCTGAGAAGACTGATCAACGACCAGGCCTGACCGGCCCGAAAAAACAGAAGCGTGTCGCGTCTGGATGGCTGCAACGCGCTTGAAATCTCTGTCTTTATGCACGTCGTTGCCGCAAAGCCCATGCACACTCTCGGGCCTGACCCGAGGGCATGCTTTTGGGCGACAGGCATGGCTTGCGGGCTTCGCCGGTTTTAACCCAAGAAAGCCCGCGTAACCGGCCCGAACCGTCAGCACGGGCTTGCGTTCACGGGTTTTTTCCTGTCAGTTTGTGCAGATTCTGAGCCTGTTCAGACCTTTCGCGGGTTGCCGCTTGCCGGAGACCCGCTCATTCATTCAAGCGAGCCTGTTTCGTCATGCGTGTTATCCTGGAACGGTCAAATCTCCTGAAGTCGCTCAACCACGTTCATCGCGTGGTCGAACGGCGCAACACTATACCGATCCTGTCGAACGTGCTGCTGAGCGCCGAAGGCGCCACCCTTGAAATGAAGGCGACCGACCTCGACCTGGAGGTGACCGAAGCCACGCCCGCCAAGGTCGAGCGCGGCGGCGCGACGACGGTCCCGGCGCACCTGCTCTACGACATCGTGCGCAAGCTCGCCGACGGCGCGGAGGTCATGCTGAAGACCGACGAGGACGGCAACGCCATGACGGTGACCTCGGGCCGCTCGAGCTTCCGCCTGCAGTGCCTGCCGCAATCCGATTTCCCGGAGCTTTCGGCCGGATCGTTCTCGCATATCTTCCGGCTCGATTCGGTCGCGCTCAAGGGCCTGATCGAGAAGACCCAATTCGCCATCTCCACCGAAGAGACGCGCTATTACCTGAACGGCATCTACCTGCACACGCATGACGCCGACGGCAAGCTGAAGCTGCGCTCGGTAGCGACCGACGGCCATCGGCTGGCGCGCGCCGAGATCGACGCGCCGGCAGGATCGGAAGGGATGCCGGGCATCATCATTCCGCGCAAGACGGTGAGCGAATTGCAAAAGCTCGTCGACGACCCTGATATCGCGGTGACCACCGAATTGTCCGACACCAAGATCCGTTTCACCATCGGCAGCGTCGTTTTGACCTCGAAGCTGATCGACGGCACCTTCCCGGACTATCAGCGGGTGATCCCGACCGGCAACGACAAGAAGCTGATCATCGACCGCCAGAGTTTCGCCGCCGCCGTCGACCGCGTCTCGACCATTTCGTCCGAACGCGGCCGGGCGGTGAAGCTTTCGATTGGAGAAGGCCAGGTCACGCTTGCAGTCAACAATCCGGATTCGGGCAGCGCCACCGAGGAACTGGCCGCGGATTATTCGTCCGACGCGATCGAAATCGGCTTCAACGCCAAATATCTGCTCGACGTCGCCGCCCAGTTGACCGGCACCGAGGCAAAATTCATGCTGGCGGATGCCGGCTCGCCAACGCTGATCCACGACATGGCCGACGAAACCACCCTCTACGTGCTGATGCCGATGCGGGTCTGATGCATGTCGCGCAAAAGTGTGCAGCGGTTTTGCGATAACGACATGCATAAAACAACAAACCTAAAGCGCGTCCCATGAGGCCGGTCAAACGCGGCGCGCTTTAGGCCCGAACGAGGCCATCTTGCTGTCATGACCGGAGTTGCGAAGCAGCCTGAGCGCGATCAGCAGACTCATATAAGTAAGCTTTCGCTTACCAATTTCCGCAATTACACAACACTTTCGATCGATCTCGATCCCGGCCCGGTGGTTTTTTCCGGTGACAATGGTGCCGGCAAAACCAATCTGCTGGAGGCGATTTCCCTGTTGACGCCGGGGCGCGGCCTGCGCCGTGCGCCTTATGCCGACGTGGCGCGCGAAGGCGGCGACGGCGGCTTTGCCATTCATGCCCGGCTCGATGGGCCGGTCGGCCCGGCCGAGATCGGCACCGGCATCGCGGGCGGCGACGCCGCCGAAGGCGGCCGGCGGGTGCGGATCAACGGCGCGGCGGCGCGCTCGGCGGAGGACATGCTGGAATGGTTGCGCGTCGCCTGGCTGACACCGGCGATGGATGCATTGTTCACCGGGCCGGCCGCAGATCGGCGGCGCTTTCTCGACCGGCAGGTGCTGGCGATCGATCCGGGCCACGGCCAGCGCGCGCTCGATTACGAAAAAGCGATGCGCGGCCGCAATCGACTGCTCGCCGAAGGCTCGCGCGATGGCGCCTGGTTCGATGCGATCGAGACGCAAATGGCCGAAACCGGTGTGGCGATTGCCGCGGCGCGTGCCGAACTGGTGCGCCTGCTCACCGCCATGATCGACAGGCTGCCAAGCTCCGGTCCATTTCCGCAAGCCGACATCGGCCTGTCCGGCTCGCTGGAAAGCGAGGTCACAACCAGCGCGGCTGTCGATGTCGAGGAGCGGTTCCGCCGCGCGCTTGCCGAAGTTCGCGATCGCGACCGCGCCGCCGGGCGCACGCTCGACGGCCCGCACCGGTCGGACCTCGTGGTGCGGCACCGGCCCAAGGCGATGCCGGCCGAACTCTGTTCGACGGGCGAGCAGAAGGCGCTGCTGGTCGGCATGGTCCTGTCGCACGCCCGGCTGACCGGCGAGATGTCTGGCATGACGCCGATCCTGCTGCTCGACGAAATCGCCGCCCATCTCGACGCGGGCCGACGCGCCGCGCTGTTCTCGATCCTCGAAGAGCTGAATTGCCAGGCTTTCATGACCGGGACCGATGCGGCGCTGTTTTCCAGTCTCGACGGACGCGCGCAGTTTTTGACCGTCGATCATGGCACGGTTCGGTGAATGGTGAAGGGTGAAGGGTGAAGGGTGAAGGGTGAAGGGTGAAGGGTGGTGAGAGCGCCATTATTTCACTAATCACTAATCACTAATCACTACTGAGTGGTCGCTATTCACTATTCACTATTCACTATTCACTATTCACTATTCACTATTCACTATTCACTATTCACTATTCACTATTCACTGTTTACTATTCACTATTCACTATTCACCATTCAACCGCTGCGCACCCCGATGGCCAAGCCGATGGCAGGCTTTGGCAACGTGCATTACCGCCTGACAAGGTTTTTCTCCCGCTATATGGTCCGGCGATGATCACCACCGCGCTCACCGACGAAGAACTCGAACGCTACGCCCGCCACATCGTGCTGCCCGAGATCGGTGGCGCCGGCCAGCAGCGACTGAAGCGGGCTCGGGTCCTGGTCGTCGGCGCCGGCGGGCTGGGAGCGCCGGTGCTTGAATATCTTGCCGCAGCCGGCGTCGGCACGCTCGGCATCGTCGACGACGACAGCGTCTCGCTGTCGAACCTGCAAAGGCAGGTGATCCACGGCACCGGCGCTGTCGGCATGGCGAAGACCGACAGTGCCAAGGCGGCGATCGCCAGCATCAACCCCAACGTCGCCGTGGAACTACACAATCTCAGGCTGACGGCGGACAACGCCCCTGCCCTAGTCGCCGGTTATGACATCGTCGTCGACGGCTCCGACAATTTCGAAACCCGTTATGCGGTGGCCGACGCCTGCGCCGCGGAAAAGCGGCCGCTGGTCCATGCCGCCGTCGGCCGCTTCGACGGCTCGGTGACCGTGCTGAAACCGTTCGAGACCGGCACCGACGGCAGGCCGAATCCGAGTTATCGCGATCTTTTCCCGGAACCACCGCCGGCCGGCTTGGTGCCATCCTGCGCCGTGGCCGGCGTGCTCGGCGTGCTGACCGGCGTCGTCGGCACGCTGCAGGCCATGGAGGCGATCAAGCTGATCGCCGGCATCGGCGAGCCGCTGGTCGGCCGGCTGCTGCTTTACGATGCGTTGGCCGCGCGCTTCGACACGATCCGCTACAAGAGCAGCTAGATTTTGGGCAGCCTGGTTTCCGTCGCGCAGCTTCCGGCCGATTTCGAGCGTTGGGACGAGGTGCTGGCGCTGATCATGCGCGCCTTCGCTGCCATGGACGGCGTCATCGATCCGCCATCGTCAGCGCATCGGCTTACGGTCGAGAATCTCCGCGACAAGGCCCGGCAGGAGACGGGCTTTGCGGCGCTGAACGACGGCAGGATTGTCGGCTGCGTTTTTGTCCTCGAGCGGGCCAACGATTTCTATGTCGGAAAGCTCGCGGTCGAACCGGACTTTCAGGGACAAGGCATTGCCAGGCGGCTGATGCAAGCTGTCGAGGACCTTGCCCGCGACCGCGGCAAGCCTGCGATCGAGCTTCAGACGCGGATCGAATTGACCGGGAATCACGCGGCCTTTGCCCGCCTTGGCTTTCGCGAAACGAAACGGACGGCGCACAGTGGCTATGACCGACCGACCTCGATCACCATGCGCAAGGTGCTTTTGTAAGTATACGCTAATTTAAGATGGCAGCCGGTCACGTCCGCAGCGGCAGTACGCGATCCGGCGGCCGATGGCCATCGAAGAAGGCGCGGATGTTGATGATCACCTTCTCGCCCATGTCGATCCGGCCTTCGAGCGTCGCCGACCCCATATGCGGCAACAGCACGACCTTGCCCTTGGCGGCGAGCTTCAGCAATTTGCTGTTCAGCGCCGGCTCATGCTCGTAGACGTCGAGCCCGGCGCCGGCAATCTTGCCGTCCTGGATCAGCTTGACCAGAGAGTCCTCGTCGATAATGTCGCCGCGCGCCGTGTTGACGATGTAAGCGGACGGTTGCAGAAGCGCCAGCCGCCGCGCCGAAAGCAGATGGAAGGTCGCCGGCGTCGACGGACAATTGACCGAAATGATGTCCATGCGGGCAAGCATCTGGTCGAGGCTTTCCCAATAGGTCGCCTCCAGCTCATCCTCGACCGCGGCAAGCACGCGATGGCGGTTGTGATAGTGGATCGACAGGCCAAACGCCTTGGCCCGCCGGGCGACGGCGGTGCCGATGCGGCCCATGCCGACAATGCCGAGGCGTTTGCCCCAGATACGCCGGCCGAGCATCCAGGTCGGCGACCAGCCGGCCCATTTCTTGTCGCCGGTCAGCACATTGGCGCCTTCCGCCAGCCGCCGCGGCACCGCCAGCATCAGCGCCATGGTCATGTCGGCGGTATCTTCGGTCAGCACGTTCGGCGTGTTGGTGACGGTAATGCCCTTCTTCGCTGCTGCTGACACGTCGATCTTGTCGACGCCGTTGCCGAAATTGGCGATCAGCTTGAGGTTGTCGCCGGCCTGAGCGATCAGCGCCGCGTCGATTTGATCGGTTATGGTCGGCACCAGCACGTCGGCTTCCTTGACCGCCGCGACCAGTTCCGGCTGCGTCATCGGCCGGTCTTCGACATTCAGCCGGGCGTCGAACAGCTCACGCATGCGGGTCTCGACCGGGTCGGGCAGCTTGCGCGTGATGACGACGAGGGGCCTTTTTCTGCCTACCATTGTTTCCTCGAACCCGACCTCGTTGAGACCTCTTTAACCAAGACAGGCGAAACTGCAGGCCGGTCGCGGTGCCAGTTCTCCATGTAACAAGAGGTTCCGCCGAAGACAAAGAAAAAGGGGGCGCCAAGGCCGATGAGCCGGCGCCGAAAGGGAACGAAAGTGTCTGGTTTCGCGTCGCTCCGCCTGGCCCTCAGCGCAGCATTTCTCGGCGCTCTGCTTTATTCCCCGGATGTGGTGGCACAGAATGCGGCAGCACCGACCCAGAGCGTCACGCTCGGGCCGAGCGGCCTGCCGCTGCCGCGCTTCGTCAGCCTGAAAGCCGGCCGCGTCAACTCCCGCGTCGGACCAGGCGTCAACTATTCCGTCGACTGGATGTATATGAAGCCCGGCCTGCCGATGGAGATCATTCAGGAATTCGACACCTGGCGTCGGGTGCGCGATGCCGACGGCTCGGAAGGCTGGATCAACCAGTCGCTGCTTTCCGGTCGCCGCACGGCGATCGTAGCACCCTGGCAGCGCGGCAAGGATGCCCGAATCAACCTTCTCGACGACCCGCAAAAGGATGCCGGCATCGTCGCAATCGTCGAGCCGGGCGCCATGGGCACGATCAAGTCCTGTGACGGCGAGTGGTGCGAAATGACCTTCAATGGCCACACCGGCTGGCTCGCCCAGTCGCTGGTCTGGGGCGCCTATCCCGGCGAACGCGTCAAGGACTGACTCTTCTTGCCGATCGAGTCCGGAGGCCGATACCGGCGAAACGGTATCTCGCGGCCTTATGACGAGCCGATCACTCGCAGCGTTTGGGGCGCAGCCTCACGACGATATCGACATTGGCGATCTCCATCCCCTCCGGTGGCTCCGGCAGGTTGGAAACCGTGACAGGACCGCTGGCGATGTCGAAAATCCTGTTTTCGCCCTCAATGTAGAAATGATGGTGATCGGAGGTGTTGGTGTCGAAGTAGGTCTTCGACCCCTCGACGGCCAGGATGCGCAGAAGGCCCGCCTGGGTGAATTGATGAAGGGCGTTGTAGACGGTGGCGAGCGATACCGGCACGCCGGCGGCGATCGCCTCCTCGTGCAGTTCCTCGGCCGACAGATGGCGGTCGCCTTTGGCAAAAAGCAGATCGGCCAGCGCAATGCGCTGACGCGTCGGCCTCAGGCCAGCTTCGCGAACCCGCTTGTCCACAGCGACATTTTCCTTCCGGCAGCCCAGATCCATCTATCCGTCCAAGCTCAAGTTTCGCCTCAAGAGCTGCCCAGAACGGCAAAAAACGAACATTGACCGAACCTGGACATCCCCCGACATATATTCTGTCGGCCGAATACGATCAATAGCGCGCATTGACCGTGGCAGGCGGGCAGGTTAAGCGCAAACGCCGGTTTCCGGCCGGAAATAGATTGTGCTAGGAACCAACGACAAGGGCGCGCTACCGCCCGGACGATTATTGGGGACGGAGACTGATGGCGGTTTCGAAATCCAGCTACGATTACGAGGAACTGCTTGCCTGCGCCCGCGGCGAGCTGTTCGGACCTGGAAACGCCCAGCTCCCCTATCCGCCGATGCTGATGTTCGACCGCATCACCGAAATCAGCGAGACTGGCGGCGCCTTCGACAAGGGCTTCATCCGCGCCGAGTTCGACATCAAGCCGGACCTGTGGTTTTTCGCCTGCCACTTCATCGGCAACCCGATCATGCCGGGATGCCTGGGCCTCGACGCCATGTGGCAATTGACGGGATTCTACCTCGGCTGGCTCGGCGAGCCGGGCAAGGGCATGGCGCTGTCGACCGGCGAAGTGAAATTCAAAGGCATGGTGACGCCGTCGGTCAAGAAGGTAGAATATGGCGTGGATTTCAAGCGCGTGATGCGCGGCCGGCTGGTGCTGGGTATCGCTGACGGCTGGCTGAAGGCGGATGGCGAACCCATATACGCAGCAACGGATCTCAAGGTGGGTCTGTCCAAGCAATCGGCCGCCGCCTGACCGGCGCCTGCGCAGCGCGGCGAGCCCGCGGGAGGCGCAAAGGAAGCTGTAGAACTTAATTTGCGCATCCTTGTCCGGCAGGTTTCGGGTTCATGCGCTGGAAGGAGTTGCGAATGAGACGGGTCGTAGTGACAGGCCTCGGCATCGTGTCGTCGATCGGCAACAATGCCAACGAGGTGCAGGCCTCGCTGCATGATGCCAGATCCGGCATCAGCTTCTCCGATTCCTTCGCCGAACACGGCTTCCGCTGCCAGGTCTGGGGAGCGCCGACGCTCGACCCCTCGGCGCTGATCGATCGCCGCGCCATGCGCTTCCTGTCGCAAGGTGCGGCCTGGAACCATGTCGCCATGGACCAGGCTATCGTGGACGCTGGACTTGGCGAGAGCGACATCACCAATGAGCGCACAGGTATCGTCATGGGATCGGGCGGACCATCGACCAGAACCATCGTCGAAGCCGCTGAAACCACGCTCAAGAACGGCAGCCCCAAGCGAATCGGCCCGTTCGCGGTGCCGAAGGCGATGTCGTCGACCGCTTCGGCGACGCTCGCCACCTGGTTCAAGATCCACGGCGTCAATTATTCGATCTCTTCGGCCTGCTCGACCTCGGCGCATTGCATCGGCAATGGCTACGAACTGATCCAGTGGGGCAAGCAGGACATGATCTTCGCCGGCGGCCATGAGGATCTCGACTGGACGATGTCGGACCTGTTCGACGCGATGGGCGCCATGTCCTCCAAGTTCAACGACCGGGCATCGGCTGCCTCGCGCGCCTATGACGTCGATCGCGACGGCTTCGTCATTGCCGGCGGCGCCGGCGTGCTGGTCCTGGAAGAGCTCGAGCACGCCAAGGCGCGCGGCGCCAAGATCTACGCCGAGGTCGTCGGCTATGGCGCGACCTCGGACGGCTTCGACATGGTGGCGCCCTCGGGCGAAGGCGCGGTGCGCTGCATGCGGCAGGCGCTGGCGACCGTCTCTTCGCCGGTCGACTACATCAACACGCACGGCACCTCGACGCCGGTCGGCGATTCCAGGGAAATGGGCGCGATCCGCGAGGTGTTCGGCGAAAACATGCCGTTCATCACCTCGACGAAATCACTGACCGGCCACTCGCTGGGTGCGGCCGGCGTGCAGGAATCGATCTACTCGATCCTGATGATGCAAGGCGGCTTCATCGGCGAGAGCGCCCATATCGAGCAGCTCGATCCGGAATTCGAGGGTATGCCGATCGTGCGAGAGCGCATCGACGATGCCAGGATCGACACCGTCTTGTCCAACTCGTTCGGTTTCGGCGGCACCAACGCAACGCTGATTTTCCAGCGCTATTCCGCATAAGGACTGCCGCCATGGACGGATTGATGAAGGGCAAGCGCGGGCTTGTCATGGGTGTCGCCAACGACCATTCGATCGCCTGGGGCATCGCCCGGAAACTGTCCGAACATGGGGCGGAACTCGCCTTCACCTATCAGGGCGAAGCCTTCGGGCGCCGGGTCAAGCCGCTCGCCGACAAGCTCGGCTCCTCGCTGGTCGTGCCTTGCGACGTCGAGGACAGCGCATCGGTTGCCGCTACCTTCGAGACCTTGGGCGAGGCCTGGGGCGGCCTGGACTTCGTCGTCCACGCCATCGGCTTTTCCGACAAGAACGAGCTGAAAGGCCTTTACGCCGACACCAGCCGCGACAATTTCGTCCGCACCATGGTCATCTCCTGCTATTCCTTCACCGAGGTCGCCCGTCATGCGGCCGCGCTGATGAAGGACGGCGGCTCGATGATCACACTGACCTATGCCGGTTCGGTCCGCGTCATGCCGAACTACAACGTCATGGGCGTCGCCAAGGCCGGGCTTGAAGCCAGCGTCCGCTATCTCGCCAACGACTACGGCCCGCGCGGCATCAGGGTGAACGGCATATCCGCCGGACCGGTGCGGACACTGGCCGGCGCCGGGATTTCCGACGCACGCCACATGTTTTCCTACCAGCAGCGCAATTCGCCGCTGCGCCGCACAGTGACCATCGACGAAGTCGGTGGTTCCGCGCTCTATCTGCTGTCCGACCTGTCGTCGGGCGTCACCGGCGAAATCCACTATGTCGATTCCGGCTACCACATCGTCTCGATGCCGGCGCTCGACGAGCTGAAGCGGACCGACAGCGGACGAGAGTAATTCGGCCGCAGAAGATGCCTTAAAGCGCGTCGCGTTTGAATGGATTCATGCGCTTTAAGTTCTTGTTTATGCATGTCGTTATCGCAAAACCGCTGCGCACTTTTGCGCGACATGCATTGGTCCCCGTGAACCAGCCTTCAGCGGCGCGCCGCGAAAATCTTGAACATGCCGTCGCGGGCGATCTCGGCATGGCTGGAGAAGGCGGCCGCCAGCACCGGCTCGTAGGGAAGCTGGCGGTTCGCCACCATGAACAGCCGACCGCCCGGCTTCAGCGCCTTTGCCGCGGCGCGGATCATGCCGGCGCCGATCTCGGGCTCGGCCGCCCGGCTGCGATGGAAGGGCGGGTTCAAGGCGACGGCGTCATAGCGCCGCTCGACCGGCTCGCTCAAAAGATCGATCCAGAAGAAACCGGGTTCCGCCGCTGTGTTGCCGATATTGAATTTCGCCGCCTCCAGCGCATCGAACTCGGCCTCGTAGAGATCGAGCGCCGATATGCCAGGTGAGCGGGCGGCGACCTCGGCCGCCACATAGCCCCAGCCGGCGCAGAAATCGGCAACGCTGCCACGCAGGTCGCCGGGCAGATTGTCGACCAGCAATCTCGAACCTGCATCGATCTTGTCGAAAGAAAACATGCCTGGTGCGGTGCGGAACCGATCCTCGACCAGAAGGGCTGGATTGGCGGCGCGAAGTGCCGCTGCGACCGCGGCATCGGCAGGTTGATGAAACCAGAAGGCGATGCCGTGATGTTTCGGCAAATGGCCGTCGAGCGGCACAAGCTCGTCGATGCGCTTGCGCAGGCTGGCAATGCCATCGTCCTTGGCGCCGGCAACGACAATCGATCCGCCCGGCCGCACACGCTCAATCGCCTCGGCGATGCGCAATTCGTTCTGCCCGCGATGGCGGCCGGCAAGCACCAATGCCGCATCGAAACCTTCGCCCTCCAGGCGCGGCGTGACGGTGAAACCGGCCGCCTGCAGCGCGCGAAAGTGCGGCCGGAAGCCTTGCACCAGATGCAGTGCTGCATCAAAACCTTCGGGCAGGCGGAAGCCCGGCTCAGCGCCCAGAAAGAGGACACGCTCGCCCTTACGCGGCAAGGCAACAGCCTCGGCCTCGAACGGATGGAACAGTGTCTTCAGCGGCTCGGCGGACATTTTTCGATCTCGAAGTGCAGCTGGCTTGACCAGAAAATGAAAGCGGGCGCGACCTGTCGGCGCGCCCGTTTCGATTGTACGGTCAGATCGCTCAGGCGGCGTCTTCTTCGCCGTCGGCCTTCTTGTCGCGGGCGATTTCCTTGCCGGTGGCCTGGTCGACAACCTTCATCGACAGGCGGACCTTGCCGCGCTCATCGAAGCCCATCAGCTTGACCCAGACCTTGTCGCCTTCCTTGACGACGTCCGAAGTCTTGGCGACGCGATCATTGGCGAGCTGCGAGATGTGGACGAGGCCGTCACGCGGACCGAAGAAGTTGACGAAAGCGCCGAAGTCGGCGGTCTTGACGACCGTGCCCTCGTAGATTTCGCCGACTTCCGGCTCGGCGACGATGGTGTGGATCCACTTCTTCGCCGCCTCGATCTCCTTGGCGTTGGACGAAGCGATCTTGACCGTGCCGTCGTCCTCGATGTTGATCTTGGCGCCGGTCTTTTCGACGATCTCGCGGATGACCTTGCCGCCCGAGCCGATCACGTCGCGGATCTTGTCGGTCGGGATGTGCATGACCTCGATGCGCGGCGCGAATTCGCCGAGTTCGGAGCGCGCGCCGGACAGCGCATGGCCCATTTCGCCGAGGATATGCTGGCGGCCGTCCTTGGCCTGATCCAGCGCGATCTTCATGATCTCCTCGGTGATGCCCTCGATCTTGATGTCCATCTGCAGCGAGGTAATGCCGTTGGCGGTGCCGGCAACCTTGAAGTCCATGTCGCCGAGATGGTCCTCGTCGCCGAGGATGTCGGAGAGCACCGCGAAGCGCTCGCCTTCCTTGATCAGGCCCATGGCGATGCCGGCGACCGGCTTGGCCAGCGGCACACCGGCATCCATCAGCGCCAGCGAGGTGCCGCAGACGGTAGCCATCGACGACGAGCCGTTGGACTCGGTGATCTCCGAAACGACGCGCAGCGTGTAGGGGAACTGGTCCGATGTCGGCAGCATCGGGCGGATCGCGCGCCAGGCGAGCTTGCCGTGGCCGATCTCGCGGCGGCCGGGCGACCCCATGCGACCGGTTTCACCGACCGAATAGGGAGGGAAGTTGTAGTGAAGGAGGAACTTTTCCTTGTACATGCCGGTCAGCGAATCGACATACTGCTCGTCCTCGCCGGTGCCGAGCGTGGCGACGACCAGCGCCTGGGTCTCGCCGCGGGTGAACAGCGCCGAGCCGTGGGTGCGCGGCAGGACGCCGACTTCGGAGACGATCTTGCGAACCGTCTTCAGATCGCGGCCGTCGATGCGCGAACCGGTGTCGAGGATGTTCCAGCGCACGACCTTGGCCTGGAGCTCCTTGAACACGGTGCCAATCTGCTCGGACGTATACTTGGCTTCTTCGCCTTCGGCGGGTGCGAACGCAGCCTTGACCTTCGCCTTGACGGCGTCGACGGCGGCATAGCGCTTCTGCTTGTCGGTGATCTTGTAGGCATCGCGAAGCTCGCTTTCGACGATCTTCAGCATCTCGGCTTCAAGCGCCGAATAATCCGGCGCGGTGAAGTCACGCGGATCCTTGGCGGCGACTTCTGCCAGCTTGATGATGGCGTCGATCACCGGCTGGAAGCCGCGATGGCCGAACATGACGGCGCCGAGCATCAGATCCTCGCCGAGTTCCTTGGCTTCGGACTCGACCATCAGCACGGCGTCGGAGGTGCCGGCGACGATCAGGTCAAGCTTGGATTCCTGCATCTCGTCGACATGCGGATTGAGCACATATTCGCCGTTGATGTAGCCGACGCGGGCGCCGCCGATCGGACCCATGAAAGGGACGCCGGACAGCGTCAAAGCCGCCGAGGTGGCGACGATCGACAGGATGTCCGGGTCGTTTTCGAGATCATGCTGGACCACGGTGACAACGATCTGCGTGTCGTTCTTGTAACCGTCAGCGAAGAGTGGGCGGATCGGCCGGTCGATGAGACGGGAAACCAGCGTTTCCTTTTCGCTCGGACGGCCTTCGCGCTTGAAATAGCCGCCCGGGATCTTGCCGGCGGCATAGGTCTTTTCCTGGTAGTTGACGGTCAGCGGGAAGAAGTCGAGGCCGGGTTTTGGTTCCTTCATCGAAACGACGGTGGCGAGAACCTTGGTTTCGCCGTAGGTGGCGAGCACCGCGCCGTCAGCCTGGCGCGCAATCTTGCCGGTTTCGAGGATGAGCGGACGGCCGCCCCATTCGATTTCCACTTTGTGGTGATTGAACATGTCTTGTCCTTCATATGCGGAAAGGGCCGCGCCATTTCACCGTGCGCGAATGCCCCTTTCCCTTGGCTTCGTTCTCGGGCAGCCACGGGCAAGACAACGGGAAGCTCGGGTAAATCCGGCGCGGGTGCCGCGCGAGCGTCCTGCAATCCTGCCCCATGACCGTCCATGGGCGGTTTCGAATGGCCCTGTGCTATCTCGAAACCGGGTCTGGCCAATCGATCCGACTGGCCTTGCGCACGACCCGAGAACCGCGGCTCTCGGAAATGCCTTGCGCAAATTCAAAGTTTCAGAGCGTCCCATGTGCGCGTCCAAATCGAAGCGCGGCGCTCTACTTCCTTCATTGGAGCAATGGACTGCTCCAATGCGCGACCGGCGGGCTCTCGAAAGAACCCGCCGGTCAATTCGTCAACGGCGCAGACCGAGCTTCTCGATCAGCGTCTGATAGCGCGCGTCGTCCTTGCGCTTGAGATAATCAAGCAGGCTGCGGCGCTGGGAGACGAGAGCGAGCAGACCACGGCGGGAATGGTTATCCTTCTTGTGGTCCTTGAAATGGTCGGTCAGGTTCTTGATGCGCTCGGAAAGGATGGCCACCTGGACTTCCGGAGACCCGGTATCGCCCTTGGCGGTTGCGAATTCACCCATCAATTCCTTCTTGCGCTCGGCAGTAATCGACATCGTGTTTTTCCTTATCTGTTTGAGGAAACGGGACGCCCTCGGCCGGGATGTCGTCCAGCAGGGGCCGGTACAAGCAACGTGGCATTGCACGATGCTGCGGCGCATATAGGGCAATTCAGGCAAAAACACCAGCCCAATTCACAAGCCGGCTTTTTGCTGCACAAACGAAGATTTCGCCTCGGCTAAAGCCACTTCTTCCATCTGAAGAAGGCGACAAGCCCGAGCGCGACAACGGCCATGAACACCAGCGCTGCCGGATAGCCGTATTGGGCCTTCAGCTCCGGCATGTTCCATGGCGAGGCTTCGGGGTCGAAGTTCATGCCCCACACGCCAGCGAGAAAGGTGAGCGGGATGAAGATCACCGAGACGATCGTCAGATAGCTGATGACGTCGCTGGTGCGTGCCTGACTCAGCGACAGATGCATCTCGATCAGACCGGTCAGCATGTCGCGCTGGGTTTCGACCAGTTCGATGAGCCGAAGCGAGTGATCGAGCGTGTCGTTCAGGAAGATCTTGGTCTCGGGCTTGACGTAGGGCACGTCGTTGCGGATCAGCGTCGCCAGCGCGTCGCGCATCGGCCAAAGCACCCCCTTCAGCACATTGGCGTCGCGCCGCAACTCGTGAAGCCGCCGCATCTGGTGCTTGTCCGCCGCGCGCAGCATCTGGTCCTCGATGCTGTCGACCAAATCGCCGGCGGACTCGATCGGCGGGAAATAACTGTCGACGATGGCGTCGATCAGCGCATAGGCGAGATAGTCGGCGCCGCGTGAGCGCAGCCGGTTGGGCATCGAGCTTTCGATGCGCTTGCGCACGGGATCGAACGGATCGCCTTCGCGCTCCTGGAAGGTGACGACGAAGTTCCTGCCGAAGAAGACCGCGATCTGCTCGTAGCGATGCGCGGTGACGTCGTCGATCATCCTGACGACGACGAAGGCATGGTCCTCGAAGAAGTCCACCTTCGGCCGCTGGCCGGTGTTGACGACGTCTTCCAGCGCCAGCGGATGCAGGCTGAAAATCCGGCCGATCTCCTCGATCAGCGGGATGTTGGCGAGACCAGTGCAATCGAGCCAGATGACCGGCCATGCGTTGCAATGAGCATTCAGGTCGTTGATGCTGGCATCTTCGATTGTCTCGAATTTGTCGGGCGACATCAGTGTCAGTCGCAGTTCGCTGCGCCGCGCCGCAGGGTCGGCGATCAGTGTGCCTGGTGATGCGCCGATCGGCGGCCGCCGTGCTGTCACCGGCGCCCGCTTCCTGATCGTCTCGGCCTTTGCCATGTGCCCCTCGAATGTACCTCTGATCGAGATTAGACGAGGGGGCTCAGCCGGCAAAGACCCGCTTCGGCTTGAACATGCCTTGCTCGATGGCGCCGATGGCGACCAGCTTGCCGCGCGCCGTGGCGCAGGCTTCCTCGGCTTCCACCGGCGCGTCGCGGCCACGGATAATGACCGGGTTGCCGAGGCGGATTTTTGTTGCCGCGTCGTCGCTGATCGCGATCTGCGGCAGGCAGTCGAGCGCGGCTGACGTGTCGACCAGAAACGCGTCGATGGCGTCGAAGTCGACCGGCACCGTGTCCGCTGAATCCGAACCCTCATCGGGCTGTTCGCCGAAGCGGGCGGCTTCCAGCTCGGCGATGGTGACGAAGTCTTCCTGCGTGAACGGCTCGACCTCGATCCGGCGCAGTTCGGCGATGTGACCGAAACAGCCGAGATCGCGGCCCATGTCGCGGGCCAGCGAGCGGACATAGGTGCCCTTGCCGCATTCGACCTCGAAAATGGTGCTGTCAGCACTGTGCTCGATCAGGTCGAGGCGGCCGATCTCGACTTCCCGCGCCGGAATGTCGACCGTCGCGCCGTCGCGGGCAAGATCATAGGCGCGCTCGCCGGCGATCTTGATGGCCGAAAATTGCGGCGGCGTCTGCATGATGACGCCGGTGTATTTCGGCATCAGCAAAAGCACATCGGCTTCAGCCGGACGCTGGTCGGAGCTTTTCGTCACCGGCCCTTCGAGGTCATCGGTCGAACGCTCCTCACCCCAGGCAACCGTGAAGCGGTAGACCTTGGCGCCATCCTGGACATAGGGGACGGTCTTGGTCGCTTCGCCGAGCGCGATCGGCAGCATGCCGGAAGCGAGCGGGTCGAGCGTGCCGGCATGGCCGGCCTTTTCCGCCTGGAACAGCCATTTGATCTTGGAGACGGCTTCGGTCGAACCCATGCCGACGGGTTTGTCCAGCACCAGCCAGCCGGAGATCGGCCGACCCTTCTTCTTGCCGCGACGCGCCACTATTTTTCGTCCTTGTCGTTGTCTTTGTTCTGGTCGCCGATCTGGGCGTCTGGGCCGAGATCGCGCGCCACTTCGGGCGAGTGCAACAATTCGTTGATCTTCTGGAAATTGTCGTAGCTGGTGTCGAGCCGGAAGCGGAATTCCGGCATGTACTTCATCTGCCGGAGCGCGCCGGAAACGCGGCCGCGCACGAATTTCGCATGCTTGTTGAGCGCCTCGACCACCGCATCGGCATCACTGGCGCCAAGCGGCGAGACGAAAGCGGTGGCGATCTTCAGATCGGGCGACATGCGCACCTCCGAGACCGAAACCACCGAATTCTCGATCAGCGGATCGAGGATCTCGCCACGTTGCAAGGTTTCCGACAGCGCATGCCGCACCTGCTCGCCGACGCGAAGCATGCGCTGGGATGGACCTGACGTGGTTGAACGGGGCATTTTTCTCTATCCTGAAATCGTGAGGCACGGGATGGGACCGCGCCGCATGTCTCATATGCTTTAAAGCCTGATCCATCCCGATAGAAATCGGAATGGATCAGGCTCTATTTTTTGTTGACCATGATCTTCTCCGAAAACCGGATACCACTTTTCGGGATCATGGTTTAGGCGGCAGCCTTTCGACCACCGCCCGGTCTGTAAATGCTCGAACTCAAGTTGCTCGAACTCAGCTCAGAGCGTCCTGGTCACCATCTCGACGCGGAAGCACTCGATGACGTCGCCGACGCGCATGTCTTCGTAGTTCTGGAAGGCCATGCCGCATTCCTGGCCACCCGGAACCTCCGCAACTTCGTCCTTGAAGCGCTTCAGCGTCTTCAGCGTGCCTTCGTGGATGACGACGTTGTCGCGGATCAGGCGAACGCCCGCACCGCGCTCGACCTTGCCTTCGGTGACACGGCAGCCGGCGATCTTGCCGACCTTGGTGATGTCGAAGATCTCGAGGATCTCGGCATTGCCGATGAAGGTCTCGCGACGCTCCGGCGACAGCAGGCCGGACAGCGCCGCCTTCACGTCATCCACGAGGTTGTAGATGATCGAGTAATAGCGGATCTCGATGCCTGCGGCCGCAGCCGCCGCACGCGCCTGCACATTGGCGCGAACGTTGAAGCCGATGATTGCGGCGCCCGAGGTTTCCGCCAGCGAGACATCGCTTTCGGTGATGCCGCCGGCGCCCGCATGAACGATGCGCGCACGCACCTCGTCGGTGCCGAGCTTGTCCAGCGCTGCGCTGATCGCCTCGATCGAGCCCTGCACGTCGCCCTTGATGACCAGCGGGAATTCCTTCAGCCCGCTCGTCTGCAGTTGCGACATCATCTGTTCGAGCGAACCACGCTGGCCGGCATGCTTGGCCACCGCCTTCTCACGCGCCAGACGCTGGCGATATTCGGTGATCTCGCGGGCGCGGGCCTCGTTGTTGACGACGGCGAAGCGGTCGCCGGCCTGCGGGGTTCCCTGCAGACCGAGCACTTCCACGGGCATCGCCGGCGGCGCTTCCTTGATCTGCCCGCCACGGTCGTTGACCAGCGCGCGCACCCGGCCCCATTCGTTACCGGCAACGAGGATGTCGCCAGGCATCAGCGTGCCGGTCTGGACCAGCACCGTGGCGACGGGGCCGCGGCCCTTGTCGAGCTGAGCTTCGATGACGACGCCCTCGGCGGTGCGGTCCGGATTGGCCTTCAGGTCGAGGATTTCGGCCTGCAGCAGGATCGCTTCGAGCAGCTTGTCGAGATTGGTGCCCTTGGTCGCCGACACTTCGACGTCCAGCACCTCGCCGCCCATCGATTCGACGAAGACTTCGTGGCGCAGTAGTTCCGAGCGCACCTTCTGCGGGTCGGCGTCATGCTTGTCGATCTTGTTGATCGCCACAATGATCGGAACGCCGGCCGCCTTGGCATGGCTGATCGATTCGATCGTCTGCGGCATCACGCTGTCGTCGGCCGCCACTACCAGGATGGCGATGTCGGTCGCCTGAGCGCCACGGGCGCGCATTGCCGTGAAGGCGGCGTGGCCGGGCGTATCGATGAAGGTGATCTTGTTACCGTTCTTCTCGACCTGATAGGCGCCGATATGCTGGGTGATGCCGCCGGCCTCGCCGGACACAACATTGGCATTGCGGATGGCATCGAGCAGCGACGTCTTGCCGTGATCGACATGGCCCATGATGGTCACCACCGGCGGACGCGGCTCGAGATCCTCGGGACGATCGGCGATGTTGAAGAGGCCTTCCTCGATGTCGGACTCGGCGACGCGGCGAACCGTGTGGCCGAATTCGGTAGCGACCAGTTCGGCCGTGTCGGCGTCGATGACGTCGCCCGGCTTCAGGATCTGGCCCTGTTTCATGAAAAACTTGACCACATCGACGGCGCGCTCGGACATGCGCTGCGCCAGTTCCTGGATGGTGATGGTTTCGGGAAGTATCACTTCGCGCATGACTTTCTCGCGCGGTTCGTTATGCAGCGCGCGCTTGAATTTCTCCTGGCGCCGACGCATCGACGACAGCGAACGCGCACGCGCATCCTCATCGGAAAGTGCGGCATTCAGCGTCAGCTTGCCGCGGCGGCGATCTTCCTCGCCCTTGGTCGGCTTGGCCGGACGCGCCACTTCCGGCGTGACCGGACGGCGCACCGGGGCGCCGGCGCCGGTCCGCTTCGGCTTGATGTCCTCGTCGTCGACTGTCGCCAGTTCGGCAGTCAGCGGCGCGCGGCGGCGCGCCTCTTCCTCGGCACGCCGGCGGGACTCGGCCTCGGCCTGCAGCCGGGCTTCTTCCTCGGCTTGGCGGCGCGCGGATTCCTCGCGCTCGCGACGGCGGCGCTCTTCATCCTCGGCGCGGCGCTTGGCCTCGTCGATGGCGCGCTGGCGATCCTCGACGTCGCGCACCTTCGAACCCTCAAGAGCCCGGCGGCGCGCCTCCATTTCATCGCGCGACAATTGGTTCAGCACCATGCCGCCACGTTCGACCGGCGGCGGAGGCGGCGGCGCCTTGGGGGCTTCCTGCACAACCGGCGCTGCCGCGACCGGTGGCTTCGGGGTGAAGACGGACACAGGGGCAGCAGCCGGCTCCGGCTTGTCACCGGGCAGCGAGAACTTGCGCTTCTTGGTCTCGACCACGACCGCCTTGGTGCGGCCATGCGAGAAGCTCTGGCGCACGGTGCCCTGTTCCGTACCGGGGCGCTTCAGCGTCAAAGTCTTCTTCGGCGTAACACTCAACGTCTTGTCGTCGCCCGATTTCGTATCGCTCATTCCATATCCTCTGCGGCATCATCTTCGTCAGCAACGGCCGCAAGCATTGCCAGATCGTCCGGGGAACCGCCCCGATACCGGTCGAGCGCAACCATGCGCTTCTGGACCGCCCTGCCCGCGTCTCCCGCGAGAACGGCAGCATGTATCACATTTGTACCCCCCAATGCCAAGCTCAACTCGGCCTCGGAGAAAAGTTTGTAGGCAAGGATGGCGGGGCCACCGAGGTGGACGGTTGCCCGTCGCGCCTGGCTGATCTTGCGGACGCCGTCATCTGACGCCTCGGTCGCATGCAACACGAAAAGCGCCAGCCCGCCACGCACCGCGCTCTCGACCTTGGTGGCGCCGAGCGCGATCGCGCCTGCCTTGCGGGCAAGACCGAGCATGCCCAGAGCGTATCTGGAAAGCAGCCCGTCGACCATGTCGCCGAGATCGGTCGGCACGGTCACCTGCGCCTTGAAGGCGCGAGCGAACAGGTTTTTCGCTGCCGCCTTGTCGATATGTAGGCGGTCGGCAGTCACCCAGCAACCGCGTCCGGGCAGGTTTTTCTTGATATCCGGAACGACGGCCGAATCCGGGCCGACGACGAAACGGATCAGTTCATCCGGTTCGGCCTGTCTGCGCGTGACGATGCAAGTGCGATCGTTCATCTCGTCCAAGGGCGGCTTGTGTGCGATGCGGTTTCACCTCACGCACCAACGGCTTCGTCAGCCGGCACGTCTTCGGCTGCAAGCTCGTCTTCGGTGATCCAGCCGGCCTTGAGGCGAGCAGCCAGAACCATCTGTTCAGCATCGGCCCGCGACACGCCGTGATTGGCGAGCACGCCCGGGAATACCTTCGTCTCGCCGTCCTTGCGTTCCTTCCAGCCGGTCAGATCATCGGCTGCATAGCCGGCGAAATCCTCGATCGTCTTCACGCCATCCTCGCCGAGCGTCACCATCATGGCGGTGGTCACGCCTGGAATCTCACGCAACTCGTCCTTGACGCCGAGCGCCTTACGCTTCTCGTCATGCTCGGCTTCGATCTTCTCCAGATATTCGCGGGCGCGAGCCTGGATTTCCGAGGCGGTGTCCTCGTCGAAGCCATCGATCGACGCGATCTCGTCGGCATCGACATAGGCGACTTCCTCGACGCTGGTGAAGCCTTCGGAGGCGAGCACCTGGCCGACCATCTCGTCGACGTTGAGCGCATCCATGAACAGAGCCGAGCGTTCGACGAACTCCTTCTGGCGTCGCTCGCTCTCTTCCTGCTCGGTCAGGATGTCGATATCCCAGCCGGTGAGCTGCGAGGCGAGCCGGACGTTCTGGCCGCGGCGGCCGATGGCCAGCGACAGCTGGTCGTCCGGCACCACGACCTCGATGCGTTCGGCGTCCTCGTCGAGCACGACCTTGGCGACTTCCGCCGGCTGCAGCGCGTTGACGATGAAGGAAGCGGCCGAAGGCGACCACGGAATGATGTCGATCTTCTCGCCCTGCAATTCGCCGACCACCGCCTGAACGCGGCTGCCGCGCATGCCGACACAGGCGCCGACCGGATCGATGGAACTGTCACGCGAGATGACGGCGATCTTGGCGCGCGAACCCGGATCGCGGGCGACCGACTTGATCTCGATAATGCCGTCGTAGATTTCCGGCACTTCCATGGTGAACAGCTTCGCCATGAACTGCGGATGGGTGCGCGACAGGAATATCTGCGGACCGCGCTGCTCGCGGCGCACGTCATAGACATAGGCGCGGACGCGATCGCCATATTTGTAATTTTCGCGCGGGATCAGCTCGTCGCGACGGATTATCGCCTCACCGCGGCCGAGATCGACGATGACGTTGCCGTATTCGACGCGTTTGACAGTACCGTTGACGATCTCGCCGATACGGTCCTTGTACTCGTCGTACTGGCGGTCACGCTCGGCCTCGCGCACCTTCTGCACGATGACCTGCTTGGCCGACTGCGCGGCGATGCGGCCGAAATCCATCGGCGGCAGCTGTTCGGCAATGAAGTCGCCGAGCTGGGCGTCGGGATTGCGCTCACGCGCCGAGGATATGGCGATCTGCGTCGCATAGTCGTCGACCTTCTCCACCACTTCCATCAGCCGCTGCAGCTTCATCTCGCCGGTATTCGGATTGATGTCGGCACGGATGTTGGTTTCCTGGCCATAGCGCGAGCGCGCCGCCTTCTGGATCGCATCGGCCATGGCGGCGATGACGATCGACTTGTCGATCGACTTCTCACGCGCGACCGCATCGGCGATCTGCAGCAGTTCAAGCCTGTTTGCGCTTACAACCATCTTTTTTCTCCCGAGCTTGTTGCCGAGCCTTTGCGCCCGGCAGCCCAATCACATTTCCTGTTCGGTTTCATCTTCTACGCCCGCTTCTACGCTCTCTGGCGCGTCTTCGGGCTCGCCGCGGCGCTTCTTGGCTTCCTTGCGCGCCCTGTTGTCCTTCGACAGTGCGTCGCGGATAAGGTCGTCGGTCAGGATCAGCCGTGCTTCGGCAATCGAATCGTAGGGCACACGCACCGTCGGCTGTTCGCCATAGGCCGCCTTGTCGCGCTCGATCAGCACGCCGTCCGCGTCGCTCTCGGCGATCTTGCCTTTGAAGCGCTTGCGGTCGGCGACGAGGACCGAGGTTTCCATCTTCACCAGATGGCCCGTCCAGGTCGCGAAATCCGACTTGCGGACCAGCGGCCGGTCGATTCCCGGCGACGACACTTCGAGATGATACGCCTTTTCGATCGGATCATCGACATCGAGCGCCGGCGACACCGCCCGGCTGACCTCTTCGCAATCCTCGACGGTCATGGTGCCGTCCTCGCGTTCGGCCATGATCTGCAGCGTCAGCCCGTTCTGGCCCGTCAGATGCACCCTGACAAGGCGGAAGCCAATGGCACGCAGAACCGGCTGCACGATCAGCGCGATGCGCGCATCGATGCCGCTTTCGCGGATGATGCGGTCGTCGCTGTCGGGTACCGTTGCCGTCATTCTATTCCTGTCGCTTCGTCGGCGGCCGGAAGGTAACAAAAAAGAGCGGGACCGGGTGGACCCACTCTTCGCCATACCGACCAAGAATTTGAGCCTGATATAGACGATCGCAGCCGTCGTTTCAAGCCCGCATGCAGTCCGTGTCGGTAAGCAGATGAATCGTCCGCATGCAGGGTGGGCGAAACTGTCGGGGGCGGCAGCGTTGCACAGGGCGCATGGCGGCCATGCGCCAACGTCCCTGTGATATCAGGCAGTACGCGCCTATCTATGTTGCGTTGCACAAAATCAATCACGCATTGCAGCAGGCGAAAGGGCATAATCATGACCAACCGCAAGGTTTTCTCGGCCATCGGCGATTTCTTCACCGTCTTCGGCAGCGCCGTCGCCGCTTCGCACGCCGTCGAAGCCGGCCGCAAGCCGCGCGCACGCGATCTGCGCAATCTCGGCATGGATCCGGCCGCCTTCAACAAGATCGGCCGCTTCTAAGTCTAAGTCCGGCGACGCAGGGACGAGGACATCTCTGGTCCTCGTCGACGGCAAAGTGCGCTAGGCGCGCTTTGAATAGGACTATCTTCGGACGAAGGTGAGGTAGGCTGGCCGCCGGCCTTCGCGAACGGCCTTCGCCTCGTAGCGTGTACCCGGCCAACCCTTATAGGGCCGCTGCCAGTCGGCTGCCTCTTCAGCCTGCCACGCAAACGCTTCATGTGCCCGGCAGTGCAGCAGCGTCCAGTTCACATAGCTATCGATATCGGACGCAAAGCGGAATGTTCCGCCTGACTTCAGCACGCGCGCGAAACGGTCGAGATTGACCGGACTGACGAAGCGGCGCTTCCAGTGTTTCTTCTTCGGCCAGGGATCGGGATAGAGAAGGTCGATGCCGTCGAGCGAGGCTTGCGGGAGCCAGTCGAGCAGGCGCGTGGCGTCGTCGTCATAGACCCGAAGATTGGCAAGCGGCCGTTCCCTGACCGCCATCATCATCTTGGCCATGCCGTTGACGAAAGGCTCGACGCCGACAAAACCGGTCTCAGGAACCGCCGTCGCCCGATGCAGCAGGTGCTCGCCGCCACCAAAACCAATTTCGAGATGAATGGCGCGGACATCGGCTTCGAACAGGCTGCGCAAGTCGGCCGGCGGTCCGGCCGTCAGATCAAGCCGGTAAGTGCTAAAACCGCTTTCCAGTGCCGCTGCCTGCTGCGGACGGATGGCCTTGCCGCGCCGGCGACCGAAAAATGCTTCGGTCGCACGGCTTGGCCGGTCTTTCGGATCCATGTCTTCCGGATCTATGGACGCCGCGGCTAGGCCGCGACTGCTTCGGCAGGCGCTTCGGCGAGTGCGTCCTTCAGAGCCTTGGCGAGGTCGGTCTTTTCCCAGGAGAAGGACCCGTCGCGGCCGGCCTTGCGGCCGAAATGACCATAAGACGACGTCTTGGCATAAATCGGCTTATTGAGATCGAGATGGCGGCGGATGCCGGACGGCGACAGATCCATCACGGTGCGCAGCGCCTGCTCGAGCTTTGCCTCATCGACCCTGCCGGTGCCGTGCAGGTCGACATAGACCGACAGCGGCTGGGCCACGCCTATGGCGTAGGAAAGCTGGATGGTGCAGCGATCGGCGAGCTTCGCCGCCACCACGTTCTTGGCGAGGTAGCGGGCCGCATAGGCCGCGGAACGGTCGACCTTGGTGGTGTCCTTGCCGGAAAAAGCCCCGCCGCCATGAGGCGCAGCACCGCCGTAAGTGTCGACGATGATCTTGCGCCCGGTCAGGCCGGCGTCGCCGTCGGGCCCGCCGATGACGAACTTGCCTGTCGGGTTGATGTACCAGTTGCAGCTGTCGGCGATCTTCAGGTTGCCCAGCGCCTCGCGAATATAGGGTTCGACGACGTTGCGAACCTTCTTCGAATCCCAGTTGGCGTCGAGATGCTGGGTGGACAGCACGATCTGCGTCACTTCCGCCGCCTTGCCGTCGATATAGCGGACGGTGACCTGGCTCTTGGCGTCCGGCCCGAGCCGGCCGGCATCGCCGTTGCCTTCATGGCGCGCGGCGGCCAGCAGTTCGAGGATCTTGTGGCTGTAGTAGATCGGCGCCGGCATCAGATCCGGGGTCTCGCGGCAGGCATAGCCGAACATGATACCCTGGTCGCCGGCCCCTTCCTCGCCTTGCCGGTCGGAGGCATTGTCGACGCCCTGGCCGATATCCGGCGACTGGCCATGCAGCAGAACCTCGATCTTTGCCGTCTTCCAGTGGAAACCAGCCTGTTCATAGCCGATTTCGCGGATCGCCTTGCGGGCGGCCGACTTGAACTTGGCCGGATTGACGAGCGGATGACCGGCGGCATCCATCAGGATGTTGCCGCCCTTGTCCTTCTTGAGCAGGGTCTCGGGGACGCGCACCTCGCCGGCGATGACGACGCGATTCGTGGTCGCCAGCGTTTCGCAGGCGACGCGGACCTTCCAGGGGTCCATGCCGGTCTTTCTGGCCTCGCGATAGACCAGATCGACGATCTCGTCGGAGATACGGTCGCAGACCTTGTCGGGATGACCCTCGGCAACGGATTCCGAGGTGAATAGATAGTTTTGCCGCGTCACGGGTGTCCCCTCTTGAAAAATCATCGGCACGCTGCCGATTGGCGCGCCACGTGTTAGCTGTGTCGAGCAGCGCTCGTCAAGCGGTGGGCACCATTATGTTGTACCACTTTGACCGCCGGCAGGAGGCCGCCAGCCTGCTTGGCTCCAGCACGTGCTTTAGCTTCAACACGTTGATGGAGAAAGACTTTGAGCATGGCTGTCGAGCAAAATCGATCCGCCCTCCTGCACGCCTGCGGGATGTAAATTCCACGATGCGCGAGATCGCAAGAAATTGCCTGCCCGCAATGACGGCTTCGCTATCTTCGACTTTTCAACCGCTACCCAATCAATCGACCCAGACCAATCTGCGTAATCAATCGACTGCGTCGGAGGAAAGGGCCTTCACAAGCTCGATAACCTTGCGGCGTATCTTCACGTCGGTGATCTTGACGAAGGCCCGGTTGAGTTGAAGACCTTCAGGACTGCCGCAGAATTCGACGGCAGAAGCCATTGATGCATCCTCGGCAAATCCGCGGTTGCCCACGGCCTCCTGGCCCGGCGCGTCCTCGAAAAAGAAAGCGACGGGCACACCCAGTATCGAGGCGATTGCCTGCAAACGGCTGGCGCCAACGCGATTGGTACCCTTTTCGTATTTCTGTATCTGCTGAAACGTTATACCGAGGTTCTCGCCCAGCTTTTCCTGGCTCATTCCCAACATATTGCGACGAAGCCTGATGCGACTTCCCACATGGATGTCGATAGGATTCGGCTTCTTCTTGTTTTCTTCTGCCATTTTTTCCTCGCCGAATTTTTCCGGCTTTTTGTGTTTTTTCTGCCCAAAACGAAGCCGGCGGCCAGTGCCCCAACAGAACCGACGTGCTGACTTCGAGAAATTTCAGGCGGTTACAGTATGAGTTTCTAATGTGTCGACTGTCAATTCGCCCGTAGCCGTTGCCTTACATTCATTGTGAAAGCGGCGAGAGCGAACAGCAACATGATCATCAGTCCATTAATGCGTCTTTGGCTGGAAGAAACGATGGCTCGATTGGAAATCGGCACGTGGACATCGATGGCTCCGCGGGCGTCGATTGCCAGCGCGTCAAGGATGTGTCCGCGCGGATCGACGACAGCGGAAATGCCGTTATTGGCTGCACGCAACAATGGCACCCCGTTCTCCACCGCACGAATCTGCGCCTGCCTGAAATGCTGGTACGGACCCGGCGTGTCACCGAACCACGCGTCGTTCGTGACATTCACAATAAGCTCAGCTGACGTTGCGTCAACCGCCACCAGATCGGGAAAGATGACTTCGTAGCAAATGAACGGAAGCACACGGATGCCGCCGGGCAACGCGATCGGGTGCCGCTCATTGCCCGCCGCGTAGGTTGTCGGCCCGGCGACGAGTTGTTTGAGCCCCAAGCGGCCAAGCAGGTCGGCAAAAGGCAGATATTCGCCAAAGGGCACCAGATGAACCTTGTCGACTGCATCGGCGATTTGACCCTTGTCGTCGATTGCCACCACCGAATTGTAGTACCGCCTGTCGGCATCTTCCGCCGACCCGCCTTCCTCCCGGACGACGCCGGCGATCAGCGTCTGGCCGTCGCCAAGCATCTCTCCCAGCGCGGTCAGCGCATCGGGACGTTCGGCGAAAAAAAACGGCACGGAGGTTTCCGGCCACAGGATCAATTGCGGCTTGGCATGACCATTCTCTGGCGCCTTGGCCGAAAGCCCCATCAGTGTAGCGAAGATCCGGTCGGGCACTGAAGGGTCCCACTTTTCGCTGAGGTCGACGGCCGGCTGCACGATGCGGACGTCGATTGCGCGGGTTGCGGGTTCGACCTTGGCAGCAAGCCTGACAGAGCCGAAGCCGACATGGGCCGCGACGAGAACGGCAGCCAGTGCACCCCCCAGGCGGACATGCCGGCGCGCCGCAAGCAGGGCCGGCAAGGCAAAGACGAAGACCGCCAGCGCGTTGATGCCGACCATGCCGGTCACCGACACGCTCTGCATAAGCAAGGGCACCGGCATCGCCGCGTAGCCGACGGCATTCCAGGGAAAGCCGGTGAACAGAAAGTCGCGCAGCCATTCCGCCAAGCCGAAGCCGAAGGCAAGGGCGGCGATGCGGCCGATGTCGTTGCTCCACAGCAGCCGGGCAACCGCTGTCGCGAAGCCATAGAAAAAGGCGAGCGCCAGCGGAATTCCGACCACTGCGAAGGGAAGCGCCCAGGCGAAACTGTCGGCCTCGACTAGGAGTGCTGAGCCGATCCACCACAATCCGGCGAGAAAATAGCCGAAGCCGAACCACCAGCCGACGGCGAAGGCCGGCCGCAAATGCCGGAACCAGCCATCGGAGGCTTCGCCGGTTGCGCCGTCGAGGAGCCAGACCAGCAGCGGAAACGAAACGAAACAGACGGCGAAGAAATCATAAGGCGCCTGGGCAAGAACCGCCAGCGCACCGGCAAGAAACGCCACAAGCGCGCGGCGCCAGCCCCACAGCAGAATTATCCGGCCGGCCAGGCGCTTCATCGATGCTTCCGAGTCGTGCGAATCACGGCAGAAGATTTATCAGGCCGCAGTCCACGCTCCAAACGGCCATGCTTCAGCCAGACTGCCGGATTAGGTCTGCTGGATAGGTGGGGCGACTGACGCCGGCAAGATAAGTGTCGCATGTGAATTGTCGCGCAGACCGCACGTGCCGGTGTATCACTATAATGCGCGTGATAGAAATGCGTTCAGCCGCTCCAGCACGAGATCCGGGGCTTCGAGCTGAGGCAAGTGACCGACGCCAGGTAATGTTTCGAACGATGCCTGCGGGATCAGCGCATGAAGCGCTTGGCCTCGCTCCAGCGGGATCCATGGATCGTCGTTGCCCCAAATTATCTTTACCGGACACCTGATATCACCGAACAGCGGCTCGACTTCGGCGGTATATTTTTCGTCGGCTTGCGCGAATTGCCGATAGAAGCTTCCTCGTCCCTCCTCGGCAAGCCACGGCTCGACAAGTTTCTCGAAATCTCCGGGCGCGATGTCATTTACGATCGCCCCCTTGATGTATGCTTCCACGAGCGCTCTGTGGATATGCGGCGGCAGGCCCAGAAAGGCATCCACATGGCGGCCGACATGATCGAAGAACTCCGATCCCCAAGGGCGCATGGCAACGACATTCATCAGGACATACCGCTCGAAGTCGCAGCCATGCAGCAAATGCGCCCGTAGCGTCGTCGCTCCGCCGAAATCATGGGCAACAACGGTGGGCTGCTCAAGGTCCCAATGCGCGAGCATCTCGGCGAATACTTCTCCTTGCACATCGAGTGAGGTGCGCTGCTCCGCGCCTTTGTCGGATCGCCCGTATCCGGGCATATCGTACCAGTGGACACGATACCGCCTTGCAAGATCTGGAATAATCCGATGCCATGAGAACGAAGACCACGGCCAGCCGTGAGCCAGCACAAGCGCGGGTCCACGACCAAATTGACCCGCTGCCACAGCGCCCGCGGATGTTTCCACGGTCTCCTCGAGTTTCCACGACATCAGACATTCTCCTAGTACTCAGGACAGCGTCCGAATTGGTTCGCAAACCATGTAGTTCGAGACCGCTTCCGACCCATTGCTGAAATTCAGCCCGAGGATTCTAGTCGGTGCCAGCCTTCAATCTGCAGATCGCCCAGCCGTTCAGCCTCCTCGCGTGGAACAAAGCGTGCGGTCTGGGAAAATGTCCAGACGTGACCTTCAGGATCGCGCGCCCTGTACTGCCGTTCACCGTAAAACTGGTCAGCCGGCTCCTGGACGATCTCGGCTCCCGCCGTAGGCCGTCCTTGAGGCGCACATAAACCGACTGCGTGTTCTTGCCGGCGACCGACGCGGGACTGGCTACATGGTCGGCCCATTCGGAATCGACGATCATATAGCCGTCACCGAACCGCATCTCGGAATGGACGAGCCTGTCATCAGCGTCGCTGACCACCATGCTCGGCTCGAAGCCGAAAGCCTTTTCAAGCCAGATCAAGGCGGCGCGCGGATTCCTGTAGAATATGCCGGAGCCCAAGGTTGAGCGCTTGAACGGATCGTCGACCATCATCGGGCGAGCGGCGTCTTTCAAGCCTGCTCGGCGCGGACGGCGCGCCGCCGGCGCTCGCTTTTCTGGGTCTCCACGATGCGCACACGCTTGACGCGGCGTGGATCGGCGTCGAGCACATGGAATTCGAAGCCGGGGATGGCCTGCACCACTTCGCCGCGTGCAGGGACCCGGCCAAGCGTGTTGAAGATCATGCCGCCGATCGTGTCGACATATTCGCCATGCTCGCCGGCGGCAAAATCCTCGCCGATCATCTTGGCGACATCGTCGATCTCGGCCTTGCCGTCGACAACGAACACGCCCTCGCCGGTCTGGGTGATCATCGGCTCGTCCTCGTCGTGCTCGTCCTCGATGTCGCCGACCACCATCTCGACGATATCCTCGAGCGAGACCAGACCATCGGTGCCGCCATATTCGTCGATGACCAGCGCCATCTGGGTGCGCATCGCCTGCATGCGCCCCATCAGGTCGGAGGCGAGCATCGACGGCGGCACGAAAAGCACCGGGCGGATCAGGGTCAGGTCGCCGATGGTGCGCGTGAGATCGACCTTGGCGAGATCGAGAAGCGTGGCAGGGGCGGCTTTCCTGGTCGTCCTGCTCTTTCTGACGCGGGCCAGCTTGGTGATGTGAGCGAGCACGTCCCGGATGTGGACCATGCCACGCGGGTCGTCGAGCGTCTCCGAATAGACCGGCATGCGGGAATGGCCGGACTGCTCGAACAGTCCCAGAAGATCGCCCAGGTTCGTCGTGATCTCGACCGCCTCGATGTCGGCGCGCGGCACCATGACATCCTCGACGCGAACCTCGCGCAGGCGCAGAATGTTGTTGAGCATGGCCCGTTCGCCGGGCGAAAAGGCGCCGGCATCGCTCGCCGTTTCGGCAAGCGCGTCGGCGATCTCCTCGCGCAGGCTGGTGCCGTTGCGCTGCCTGAACAGGCCGAGCACGCGATCGAACAGGGAAGGACCGGCAGGCGATGGCTCGCTGGCGAAGCTGCCGGTCGTGGTACTCGGACTAGAGTCCTCTTCCGTCTGTTCGGATGGCTTGGTCGCACTGCCGGCGTCTGGGTGGGCGGCAGTCTCTGGTTTGTCGTTCATCGTCGTCCGGTCATTTGATCTTTTTAGTTACGCGTAGGGATCGGGAATGGCAAGCCTTGCAAGTGCTGCGCGTTCGACGGCTTCCATTTCTTCGGCCTCGGCGTCGGTCTCGTGATCGTAGCCCAGCAAATGCAGCAGGCCATGGATGACGAGATGGGTGATATGGTTGTCGACAGGCTTGTCTTCCAGTGCGGCTTCCCGCGCGACCGTCTCGGCGGCCAGCACAATGTCGCCGAGCATGGGCGGCAGCGGACGGCCCTTGGCGAGCGGAAAAGCCGGGAAAGACAGGACGTTGGTCGGTTTGTCCTTGCCGCGCCATCCCGCATTTAGACTGCGGATGTGGGCATCGTCAGAAAAAACGATGCTGAGCTCGGAACGGCCGGCCGCGCCGGTTTCGGCAAACGCGGCGGCAACGGCGCGATCGACCAGCCGCGTCAGCGCGGCCTCATCGGGCCAGTCGCCCGCTTCGACTGCTATATCGATGTCGACGGGGACCGGAAGATCCCCGCCTACAGATTTTTTGTCCTCAGCCATAAGGCTGCATCTTCAGCCTTCGGCGCCCAGGCCCCGGGCCAGCTTGCCGTCGCGGTCGTAGGCCTTGACGATCTCGGCGACCAGCGGATGCCTGACGACGTCGCCTTCGTTGAAGCGCACCGTCACCATGCCGGTGACGCCGTCGAGGATCCTGAGCGCCTCGACCAGACCGGATTTGGTGTTTTGCGGCAGGTCGATCTGGGTCGGATCGCCGGTGACGATCATGCGCGAATTCTCGCCGAGACGGGTCAGGAACATCTTCATCTGCATCGGCGTGGTGTTCTGCGCCTCGTCGAGGATGACGGCGGAGTGCGCCAGCGTGCGGCCGCGCATGAAGGCCAGCGGCGCGATCTCGATCACCTCGGCGGCAATCGCCCGCTCGACCTTGTCGGCCGGCATCATCTCGTAAAGCGCGTCATAGAGCGGCCGCAGATAGGGATCGACCTTCTCCTTCATGTCGCCGGGCAGGAAGCCGAGCCGCTCGCCGGCCTCGACGGCAGGCCGCGACAGCACGATGCGCTCGACCATGCCACGTTCGAGCAGCATCGCCGCATGCGCCACCGCCAGGAAGGTTTTTCCAGTGCCAGCCGGGCCGATGCCGAAGACGAGCTCGGATCGCTCCAGCGCGCGCATATAGGCGTCCTGGTTGAGCGAGCGGGCATAGATCGTCTTCTTGCGCGTCGATATCTGGGCGGCTGACACCTTGCCCTTGCGCTCCAGCGTCGGCAGCGTCAGCTGGTCGTCGGCGGCGATCGCCATGCGCACGGCGCCGTCGACGTCCGACTGGCCGATGTCAGCGCCTTTCTGGAGAATGCCGTAGAGATTATCCAGGGCGCGGCGCGCCTGCTCGGCGGCCGAGGCGGAGCCCTTGATGGTCAGCTGGTTGCCGCGCGAGCGGATATCGACGCCAAGCTTCTGCTCGAGCCTGGCCAGATTCTCGTCGAACTGGCCATAAAGGGCGCTGGCAAGCTTGTTGTTGTCGAAAGTCAGAACGATGTGCGCCATATCCGAAGCCCCCGATGGTAGGTTCTGGGGCAGGTTCTTCACTTCCGCAGCGCTCAACCGTCTCTCCTCATCTGCCGAGACCTTCAGGCCAATTCGGCGAACAGGCTGTTGTAACCCGTCTTCGTGATTCGTACCTGGATAATCTCACCGATTTCGCCGGACTTTTCATCAACAATAACCGGCTGCAGCCACGGTGAGCGGCCGACCTTCTGGCCAGCCTGGCGGCCCGGCTTCTCGATCAGCGTGTCGATGGTGCTGCCGACCAGGCTGGCGCCGAACTCCTGCTGCTGGGTCAGCAACAGCGCCTGCAGTCGCTGCAGGCGCTCGTCCTTGACCGCTTCCGGCACATGATCGGCCATTTCCGCGCCCGGCGTGCCGGGGCGCGGCGAATATTTGAACGAGAAGGCCGAGGCATAGTTCACCTGGTGGACAAGGTCCATCGTCGCCTCGAAATCCGCATCCGTCTCGCCGGGGAAGCCGACAATGAAGTCGCCCGAAAGCGCGATATCGCTCCGTGCGGCGCGGATCCGGTCGAGCAGCGTCAAATAATCTTTTGCCGTATGCCTGCGGTTCATCGCCTTGAGGATGCGGTCGGAGCCGGATTGCACAGGCAAATGCAGATAGGGCATCAGCGCCGGCAAGTCACGGTGAGCGGCGATCAATTCGTCGTCCATGTCGCGCGGGTGGCTGGTGGTGTAGCGCAACCGCGCCAGCCCGGGAATCTCGGCCAGCCGGAACAGCAGGCGGCCAAGACCCCATTCCTCGGTCTTGCCCCCTTTGGCTTCGCCTTCGCCGTGCCAGGCATTGACGTTCTGTCCAAGCAGCGTCACCTCGCGCACGCCGGCTTGCGCAAGCCGCTCGGCCTCGGCGACGATCTGCGCCACCGGCCGCGACACTTCCGAGCCTCTGGTATAGGGCACCACGCAGAAGGTGCAGAACTTGTCGCAGCCTTCCTGCACCGTCAGGAACGCGGTGACGCCGCGCCTGATGATCTCGGCGCGCTTCGGCTGCGGCAGATGCTCGAACTTGTCTTCGATGGCGTAGTCCGTCTCGACGATCTTTTCGCCGCCGCGCACCCGTGCCAGCACGTCGGGCAGCCGATGATAGGTCTGCGGGCCGATGACCAGATCGACACAAGGCGAGCGGCGGATGATCTCGGAGCCCTCGGCCTGCGCCACGCAGCCGGCGACGCCGACCAGCATCTCGCGGCCGGCCCGAGCCCGTTCGGCCTTCATCTCACGAATGCGGCCGAGTTCGGAATAGACCTTTTCGGCGGCTTTCTCGCGGATATGGCAGGTGTTGAGCAGCACCAGATCGGCCTCGCCGATCGCATCCGTCGCAGTATAGCCGTTGGCGGCCAGCGCGTCGGTCATGCGCTGCGAATCGTAGACGTTCATCTGGCAGCCATAGGTCTTGACGAAGACCTTCCGGCTCGCGGCAGGCGGCGCGACCGCAGTTTCGGTCGCAGTATCGATGTCGTCCCGTTCGATCGCGTTCAATTCCATCTGGCGGCTTCTAACGCCTTTCCCCGACAAAAAACAGACGATTCTGCCTTACAGCGCCGCGCCTCCTTTGGACGCGCAAAGCGCTGGAGCTTTTCCGGCTTACCGGCTCGGGCGCGGATCGGCGAGCGCCGCCTGCACCATATCACGCACCTGACTTTCCATCAGCCTGGCCGTTTCCTTGCGCCTGGAGCCCTTGGAGAAGGCGACCGGCTCGCCGAAATGCACTTCGACGTCGAGCCCGCCCTCCGCCATCAGCACCTTGAGATGCGGCATCAAATCCTCGTCGCCGATCCAGGCGGCAATCGGCCGGTGCCTGCGGCCGAGCGGCACGCCGTGCAGGCGCGTATAGACGATCGCCACCGGCTGGATGAAGACCGTTTCGGCCGCCCCTTCCGAAATCGCCATCGAGGCGGCGCCGAACAGCGTGCTCTTGAACGGCAAGATCATGTTGCCGTCGCTGGTCGAACCTTCGGCAAACAGCACCATGGCGTCGCCCTTGGCCATGCGGCTGGCAATCTCGCTCGCCTGGTCGCCCGACGAACGTTTGCGCTCGCGCTCGATGAAAACGGTGCGCTGCAGCTTCGACAACATGCCGATCAACGGCCAGCCGGCCATGTCGGCCCTGGCGATGAACGTCACGTCGGCCATCGACCCCAGCACCATGATGTCGGTCCATGAAACGTGGTTCGACGCAACCAGTAACGGGCGCTGATTGGACAAGGTCCCCTTGACGTGGATGCGCATGCCGAGCGCCCGGATGATGAGCCGGTGCCAGATCTTCAGGATGAACGTCTCGCGCCACAGGCCGGTCTTCATCGACAGGATCTGCAACGGCACGAGGATCAACGAGCCTGCGACAACGAGGCCCAGCGCCAGGAAAATCCTGATTTTTCCGATCATTCGCTCTTGGCCCTGTCCCGAGTTCTGGCTAGAGCGACGCGTCCAACTGGACGTCCAAGCACGCTCTAGCGCTTTTTAATCTGCGCATCTCAACCTGCGCATCGTGCTTTCCGAGAATCGGTTCCGATTTGCGGGCCGATGCGCTAGCGAAGATCGCGGCGCATGACAAGCGCTCCGGTCGGGCCGTGCTCGGGCGATCTGTAGTAGTTGGCACGTTTGCCGACCTCGCGGAATCCCAGCCGCCGATAGAGCGCGATCGCGGCGACGTTGGTCTCGTCGACCTCGAGGAAAAGCGCCTCGGCGCGTTGCGCATGCAGTTCGCGCAGCACCGCATCCATCAGTTGCCAGCCAAGGCCCTGGCGGCGATGGGAGCGCGCCACCGCGACAGTCAGGACCTCGCCTTCGCCGGCCGCCAGGCGCGCCAGCACGAAACCGACCGGCGGCTTGGCACCCTGGCCGGTCTCGCGCGCGGCATAGCCGAACACCGTGTCCTGCTCGATCAGCGCGGCGAATTCGTCATCACTCCACGGCCGGACGAAATCCTCGCGATGCAGCACCGACAGGGCCGCACTGTCGGCGACCGTCAGCGGCTCGAGCGCAAAGTCCCTGCGGCGCGGCTGGAGGAAAGGAATGCGCATCAGTTTTTCTTCCCGGCTTTCTTCCTGGACAGGATAAACCCGGCCTGCGGCTTGGCGTCAGCTCCGCGCAGATAAAGCGGTTTCGGCTTTTCGCCTTCACCCTTGGTAGCGGCCAGCCGGGCATAGATTGCGATATCCGTAGTGGCGCTTGTCGGGCCGACGTCGAAGGCGCGCCCGGCCGATGCAGCAATTTGCGTGGCCGCGGTGCCGGCCAGAACCGGAAACCCGTCAACCGCCATGGCGGCGGCTTGCGAAAGCGTGGCCACCGCGGGACCATAAATCAAAACGGATGCTTCGTCGTAAAGCGCTGCATGGATCTCCTCGCGGCCGGCGTCGAGCGCGGCCAGCACGGCGCGGCCGGGAAATGTCTCTTTCGCCTGCGCCGCCAGCGCTTCCAGCGTCGTCACCCCGATTGCCGGGATTTTCAGCGCCAGCGCCAGGCCCCGCGCCGCCGAGACGCCGACGCGCAGGCCGGTGAAGGAGCCCGGGCCGGTGGAGACAGCGATGGCGCCAAGACCGGCATAGTCGGTGCCGCCGGTCGTCAACGCCTCTTCGATCACAGCCATCAGATGTTCGGCATGGCCCTTGCCGAGATCGAGCACCGAGCGGCCGAGTTCCTTCCCGGCCGCCGCGTCGTAGACACAGGCGGCGCAGAGATTGGCGGCACAATCGATGGCAAGCAACTTCATGAGACGGCCGGTTGGCAGCGCCCGCTTGGGGCACAGGGGGTTCGAAAGACAATTTCCCTGTGCCTGCCATGGCTCGTCCCTGCAAGGGGATAATGCATAAATCGTTTGGCGGCTTCGCTTCGACCTCGCCCAAAAGGAGGTAACTCTCGGCGACCAAAACCGTCAATGAACCAGTGCCGCACTATGCGGCCTGGTCGATGCGCAGCATGTGATTGTCCCAGACATAGTCCGGCTCGGACCGTGTCGCGCCGCCGGCTTGGGCTATCTGCCCCGTGCCGGTCGTCGCCATGAAGCTCGCCCCGTCGGGCGCCACGCCGCAGACCTCGGCCAGTGCGCTGGTGGCGACGATCTGGCCGCTGGCCGCATCGATGATGGCAAGCGAGTTGCCTTCCGGCGAGGACACCGCGACGGTACCGGCAGCAGGGTTGGCGGCGACCGAGCCGATGTAATTCCTGAAGCCGGACAGCACGTCCTGCGGCATGTCGAGCAGTTGCAGAGCCTTGCCGCGCGCGGCGCGGCCGACCAGCAACGGACGATCGCCGCCCGGCCCCCTGTACTGGCAGCCGAACCAGACCGCGCCGGATTTGTCGGTATCCATATGCCGGATCGAAAGCTGGTGCAGCGCCGGCGGCAATTCGTGCTTTTCGACAAGGTCGCCGGTAAGGCGGTCGACCAGCACATAAGATGGCTTCATCGTCGCGATGTTGAGCTCGGCGCGGCCATAATCGGGATGCGTCTCGATGCCACCATTGGCGACGGCAATCGTCCTGCCATCGCCGAGCAGCAGCAGCTCGTGCGGACCCATGCCATAGGTCGGGAACTCGCCAACGCGCTTGAATTTCGCACGCGCGTCATAGACGCCGACCACGCCGGCGGCATTGTCGAAATCGTTCTCGGTGGCGTAGAGCAGCGCACCGTCGGTCGAAAACACGCCGTGGCCGAAGAAATGCCGGCCACTGATGCTGGCAATGGTCAGCGGCTCGTCGCGGCCGGTATGGTCGAACACGACCGCGAAAGTGCCGGGCTGCCTGGCAAAGACCACCGAGCGTTTCGACAGCGGATCGAAGGTGACGTCGTGACCGCGGGCGGGCAGGTCGATGGCATGCAGCACCTTGCCGGCCTCGGACAGGATCGCCGCGCCATAGCTGCCGTCGCGCTTGACGAAAGCGGTGGCGAAGACGGCGTCGGCGGCAAGCGTCTTCGCCCATGCCGACGGCGCCATCGCGGCAACAAAGCCTGCCCCGGCAGCCCTCAGGAAGTCGCGGCGGTCGATCAGCGACGTTTTCAGAATCAGTCTCCGTCGAGCGACGAGAACCCGGCGGTCAGGCCGAATTCGGCGGTTAGCCTGGTGCCGATGAGGGTCGACAGGCTGGATGTCACAAGCGAGAAGTGGTCGAGCTTCTGGCGCAGCGCCGGATCGGCAAGCGCCTTGTCGATCGGGCCTCTGATGGCGGTGGCGTCGGCGGCGCCGTTGACGAGTTGGATGTGGATCGATTCCGCCATCCAGCGCGCATCGGGCGACAGCGCGTCGCCAAGCTGCGAAGCCTGGAACAGAGCGTCCATGCCCGAAAGATTTCCGGTCAGCGAACGCGCGGTGTTTTGTGAACGCCAGTAGATCGCCTGTTTCGGCTTGTCGGCCTGCGGGCTACTGCCCAGAAAACCTTTCAGGCGCACGTCACGGACCATCTCCAGTTCGTTGATGAAGACGCCGACCAATTCGGTCACCGCTTCCGTGCCGTCGCGGTAGAGTGCGTTTTGCGGCCCCGGATTGGCCCAAAGTGCTGCAAAGCCGTCCGGCTTGTTCCAGGCGTCGCTGACCTCGGCGACAATCGTTTCGATGTTGCCGGCGACGGCCGCGCCGTAAGCGCAGCGATAGGGATCGTCCTTGCCGGCGAGCCGCTCGGCGCCATCGCCGTAAAGCACGAATTCCAGCGCGCCGAGCCCTTGCATGGCAACGCTCTTTGTCGCCAGATGGGCCGGATCGGCGGCGGTCCGGTCTTTACTGGCCAACGCCGCCTGCACCTGCCTCAGGCCGATGCTCTTGCGGTCCGGCCAAAACAGCATGCGTTCCAGCCGGTTGTTCTGCGTGATCGGTCCGATGCGGATGATCTCGACGACCGACCAGGCATCCACGGTGCCGGAGAATTCGGCGCGCGCCGCATCGAGATGGTCCTGCGAAGGCGCGTCGCACAGCGTGCGCACTGCCTTGCTCAGGCTGTCGGCATGGTCTTGCAGGCGTGCATAGGCCGGGCGGACAAAGCCGTCGATTGCTCGCTGGATCACGTCGGAAGCCTTCACCGCTGCGGACGCCGGCAATGCGCCGGCGAGGACCAGCGGGAGAACCAGGACAAACGCCAGACGCTTCGACATCACAACGACTCCAGGAATTTGACCAATGCGGCGCGATCGGGCGCGGCGGCGGCGGCAAAGCGGTCGCGCGCCTTCTGCCCCTCGCCGCCATGCCACAGGATCGCCTCAGTCAGCGTGCGCGCCCGCCCGTCGTGCAGGAAGAAGTTGTTGCCGTTGACGGTCTGGGTAAGACCGATGCCCCACAGCGGCGGCGTGCGCCATTCGCTCCCGCTGGCATCGCCCACCGCTTGCCCGTCGGCGAGGCCCGGCCCCAAGTCGTGCAGCAGAAAATCGGAATAGGGCCAGATCAGCTGGAAGGCCTGTGCCTTGTTGGGCGTGCCGCGGCGGGTGACGAATTTCGGCGTATGGCAGGAAATGCAGCCCATGTCGTAGAACAGCTTCTTGCCGGCCAGCACATCGGGCTTGTCGAGATCGCGCCGCGCCGGCACGGCGAGGTTTTGCGAATAGAAGGTGACCAGGTCCATGACCGGCGGCGGCGCCTCGACCGGGCCGAGGCGCTTCTGGACGCCGTTGGCCATGGCAAGGCAGTTCTTTTCGGCCGCGGTGCAATCGCCCCAGTGGTTCGGCACTTCCGGCGTCGAAATGCCGATGTCGCCGGCAAATGCGTCCGCCGCTTGCTGGCGGATCGAAGGGGTCTGCGCCTTCCAGCCAAAGCGGCCGAGCGTCGGCTCGCCTCTGTGGCCGTCGCGCACAATATTGGGCTTTCCGGAGATGCCGTCACTGTTGCGATCGTCCGGATCGGCACTGGCGAGAATGTCGGCCGGCGCGATTTGCTCGACCAGGCCGAGGCCGATCATCGGCGGCGTCAAGCGCGGCGAAAGCGTGGTGTGCGGATCGAGCGGCCCGTTGGCAAGATCATCGACCGAATAGCTCGGCTTGCGCAGCCAAACCACGGTGCCGTCCGGCAGCGTGACTTTTTGCTCCTGGTAGACGACGCGCATCCTGCCTTCGCCGCGAAGGCCCGGAACGGCCAGTTCCTGCAATTGCGAGCCGTAGACCGGATCAGGGAAGTTGAGCACCTTGCGGGCGGCGAGCGCTGCTTTCTCCTCCTCGGTGCTCGCCTGCCGCGCCAGCCGCAGGAACATCGAGGTGGTGCCGCTGTCGGCTTGCGGCGGATGACCGCGACCGTCCTTCAGATGGCAATTCTGGCACGCCCGCTCGTTGAACAGCGGACCAAGCCCGTCCGATGCCTGCGTCGACGAGGGCGACGACACCCAGTTCTTGCGGAAAAGAGCATTGCCGAGCTTGAAGGTGCCTTGTTCCTCGAAAGTGATATTGGCGGAAGATTGCGAGAAAGCGTCCTTGTTGGCGCCTTTCCGCGACGTGCCGGCGCCGCCCTGCATCGGCTCGAACTGCTCGGGCTTGGAGAAATCCCTGGTCGGCCTGGCGATGGCAATGACGCGCGCCAGATCCTTCGGCGTCAGATCGGAACGGCTGGTGGCGAGACCCGCCGGTTCGGGCGCGCCGGCCAGCGCCGAGGCGGTCAGCGCGACCACTACGGCAGGCGAAAGCCGGCGAAGCCAGCCGTATCGCGGGTTGTGCTGGGACGGCAGGCCGCAATCCTCGGCCCGCCGCAAGCGGCGCAAGTAGTCTAAGCGGCGCCGCATTCCCGCATGTCCCTAATCCGCCTCGTCGGCCGATGCGGCGTTGAGCTGGCCGTATTTTTCCTCGCCGATCGAGGCGAGCAGGTCGAGTTGCGTCTCGAGGAAGTCGATGTGACCTTCCTCGTCGGACAACAAATCCTCGAACAGCTTCATCGTCACATAGTCACCTGCTTCGTCACAAATCTCGCGCGACCGTTTGTAGGCAGTGCGCGCGTCATACTCGCCGGCAAGATCCGATTCGAGCACTTCCTTGACATTCTGTCCGATGCGCAGCGGCGCTACCGACTGCAGGTTCGGATGGCCTTCAAGGAAGATGATGCGGGCCACGAGCCGGTCGGCATGGTGCATCTCCTCGATCGATTCCGCGCGTTCCTTCTTTGCCAGCTTGGCGTATCCCCAGTCCTCCAGCAGCCGGAAATGCACCCAGTACTGATTGACTGCTCCAAGTTCCAGAAACAGAGCTTCGTTAAGCCGCTCTATGATCTGTTGTTCGCCTTTCATGGGTTCTGCTCCCGTATTGGACGCGCAGGCCTCTGACGCGATCCAGGTGTGAAACGACGTCCACGCCGCTCGCCTCCGAGCGGGCGTGGTAAGTTTCGGTTACCCGAATGATCGTTTCGACCACATTTGGGAAGCAGCCGCAACAGCGACCACGCTTCTGCATGGCATGATAGATCTTCGCCGGCACGATAAGCTGCCAGGGATCCTGATCCAGCAGCCCGACGATCGTCTGCTCAATCTCCTTCTCGGTGATGATGTTGCAATGGCAGATCAGCATTATTTGCTCTGTGTGGCTGACGGCGCGTGCTCGGCGCCATGTGGCTTATTTTCTTGGTGGAGCCTGGACTTTCGGTTCGGGCTCCGGGCATCGACGCCTTACTGAAACACCTTGTCCGGCGCATCGAGGCTGTCCGAGCCCTCGAAGGCTATGGCATTGAGTTTCAGGGTGCCGACGGCGCGTTCGATCGACTTGGTCTGGTCGACCAGCGCGTCGATCGCCGCCTGCACGGTGGCGTTGCCTTGCGTATTGCCTTCGCCGATCTGCTGGTCATAGGCCTCGCCGCCAAGCGCTCGCGCCTTGATGGCTTCCATCTTGGCGACGGTGACATCCAGCTTGTCCGACAGTTCCTTGTCGACCGCCGGATCGGCCTCCTTGACCATGTCGGATACCGACGGTCCTTCGACGACGGTGCCGTCGAGGCGGGTGTAGTTGCCCTTATAGGCGGCGTGAATGCCGACGGCATCGTAGAGATGGGAATCGTAGGTGTTGTCGGAGAAGCAGTCATGCTCCTCTTCCGGGTCGTGCAGCAGCAGGCCGAGCTTCATGCGCTCGCCGGCGAGTTCGCCGTAGGACAGCGAGCCCATGCCGGTGAGGATGGTCGAGATGCCGGCTTTCGGCTCGCCATCGACAAGGTTCTTGCGCGCGGCGCCGCCTTCCTTCCAGTCGTTGACCATGTCCTGCAGATCGGAAACCAGAAGCTCGCTCGCCGACTTCAGGTACTGCGCGCGACGATCGCAATTGCCGCCGGTGCAGTTGGCGAGGTCGTAGTCGGTATAGGGCCGTTCGCCAGCGCCCGGGCCGGTGCCGTGCAGGTCCTGGCCCCACAGCAGGAATTCGATGGCGTGATAACCGGTCGCCACATTGGCCTCGATGCGGCCGGCCTCCTGCAGCGTGCCGGAGAGGAACTCGGGAGTAAGATTGGTGGCGTCGATCTTCTTGCCGTCGATCTCGATCGACTTGTTGGCGATCACATTGGCGGTATACAGCGCATTCGCGTCCGACTCGGTGCCGTAGTTCTCGGCGACATAATCGATCAGGCCTTCGTCCAGCGGCCAGGCGTTCACCTTGCCTTCCCAGTCGTCGACGATGGCGTTGCCGAAGCGATAGACTTCGGTTTGCTGATAGGGAACGCGCGACGCTTTCCAGGCCTCGCGGGCGGCGGTGAGCGTTTCCACCGAAGGCTTGGCGAGCAGCGCGTCGACGGCCTTGCCGAGCGCCTGCGCCGCGGTCAGCGAATCCTCATATTTGGCGAGCGCAATATCGGAATAGGTCTTGATGACCGCCTTGGCATCGGTTTCCGCCTTGGCCGGCAGCACGAATATCGCCGCCGTCAAGGCCACCGTGGCGCCGATCGCTGCAAGCCTGCTGCCATATCGCGCCGTGATCATCGCTCTCATGATTGTCATCTCCCTCGGGAATTCAGTGAAAATGCCGGCGCCAAAGGCGCGACGGCAGGCAATCGGCGCCAAGGCAGGTCCATGCCATTGAGCGAGATACAGGCCGCGGCATAGCGCGGTTTGCGGAAGAAAGACATCGAAATGCCTCCAATCGAAAGGGTTCAAGGCCCAGACATCAAAGGGATGCACTTGACGCGCACGCTTCCATAAAGCGATGAAGGTGCCGGAAGTCAACCAATTTCAGACAGAAAAGCCAATTGAAACAACAGTTTAGAATTATTCTAAACTGCAAGTATCAACTTTAGCCGTATTTGCCGCGCCGCCGTCGAACGAACGATTGACAGACCGCCATTCCGGGTGCGACCCGCAAGGGTGGTCTTGCGGCGGCGTCAGACAATCGCCACTTGGCGAGACGTCCTAGACTTTGATAACGCCTAGGAGAGACGAGGAATTGGGGCTGCGATGAAAAACGGTGTGGTCATTGTCGGTGCGGGTCATGCGGGCGTGCAAGCGGCCGCCAGCCTGCGCGAGGACGGCTACGACGAACCCGTGATCCTCATCAGCGATGAGGACGAACTGCCCTACCACAAGCCGCCGCTGTCGAAGACCTTCATCAAGGATCAGGAGGCCAGACCGCAGCCGCTGCGCGGCGAGGCTTTTTATACCGGCAGCGCGATCGACTACCGGCCGGGCGTCCGCATCGATCGCATCGATGCCGGCGGCCGCAGGCTGGAGCTATCGGATGGCGGCACACTGCCGTTCGACCGGCTGATCCTGGCGACCGGTTCGCGGCCGCGCATGCTGTCGCTGCCGGGTTCGGATTTTTCGGGCGTGGTGTCGCTGCGCTCACTCGCCGACGCGCGCCTGATCCGCGAATTGAGCGCGCAGAGCGAGGATGTCGTCATCCTCGGCGGCGGCTTCATCGGGCTGGAGATCGCCGCGACGCTCACAGCGGCCGGCCGCAAGGTCATCGTGGTCGAGGCGGTCGACCGGCTGCTCGGCCGGGCGGTGGCGCCGATCATCGCGCGCCATGTGCGGCAGCGGCTGGAAGCGACCGGCGTGCGCATTCTCAGCGGCACCACGATTGCACGGCTCGAAGCCGAGAACGGCCATGTCTCGGCGGCAATCACCGCATCCGGCGAGCGGCTGCCGGCGCAGATGGTCATCATCGGCATCGGCGTCGTGCCGAATGTCGAACTGGCGCAAGCCGCCGGCATCACTATCGCCAACGGCATCCGCGTCGACCAGCAGATGCGCACGTCGGTGCCCGAAATCCTCGCCATCGGCGATGCCGCCTCCTACCGGCACTGGCTCACCGGCGGCGATGTGCGGCTGGAATCGGTGCAGAATGCGACCGACCAGGCGCGTCTTGCAGCACGCACCGTTGTCGGCCATGCGGACGCCTTTGCGGCGGTGCCGTGGTTCTGGTCCGATATCGGTGACATCAAGCTGCAGATGGTCGGCCTGATTTCGGGCGGCGACAGCCATGTCGTGCTGGGCGACGTCAACGAGAACCGGTTCTCCATCTACCACTATGCTGGGAATCGTCTGCTCGGCATCGAATCGGTCAACCGGCCTGGCGACCACATGCTTGGCCGCAAGATGCTCGGCGCCGGCTTTTCGCCGACGCCGCAGACGGTTGCGACGGGACCGGACGGATTGAAGGCGGCGCTCGCCGCTTTCCAGCAGGTAGAGCCCGTCCGCGCCGCCGAATAAGGATGTGTTGATGCCGGCGAACGGCGGTTTTCTGCGCTGATCCTTCCCTTCTCCCACAACAAGGGAAGAAAGATCCGCTCAGGCGGCGCGGACCTCGCGGATCGAGCTTTCCAGGATGTCGAGCGCTTCGTTCATGACGCCGTCCTGGATGGTGATTGGCGCGAGGAAGCGGATGACGTTGCCGTAGACGCCGCAGGTGAGCAGGATCAGGCCCTTGTCGAGCGCCTTCAGCCGGACCGCATTGGCGATCTCGGCCGACGGCAGGCCCTTCTTCACATCGTTGAACTCGACAGCGTTCATGAAGCCCGGGCCTCTGATATCGACGATCTCCGGCGTGTCGTCGCGGATCGATTGCAGCCGCTGCTTCAGCCGGTTGCCCAGCGTGTTGGCGCGGTCGCAGAGCTTTTCCTCTTCGATCACGTCGAGCACGGCATGCGCCGCGGCAACGCCGATCGGGCTGCCGCCATAGGTGCCGCCGAGCCCGCCGGGGCTGGGCGCATCCATAATCTCGGCGCGGCCGGTGACCGCCGACAGCGGGAAGCCGCCGGCAAGGCTTTTGGCCATGGTGGTGATGTCGGGCGCCACCTCGTGATGATCCATGGCGAACATCTTTCCGGTGCGGGCAAAACCGGTCTGCACCTCGTCGGCGATCAACAGCATGCCGTGCTGGTCGCAGATCTTGCGCAGCGCCGTCATGAAGTCGCGCGGCGCCTCGTAAAATCCGCCCTCGCCCTGCACCGGCTCGACGATGATGGCGGCGACGCGGGCCGGATCGACATCGGCCTTGAACAGCCGGTCGAGCGCGGCCAGCGAATCGGCGACCGTGATCCCATGCAGCGCCACCGGGAACGGCGCGTGGAAAACATCGGCCGGCATGGCGCCGAAGCCGACCTTGTAGGGCACAACCTTGCCGGTCAGCGCCATGCCCATGAAGGTGCGGCCATGGAAGCCGCCGGCAAAGGCAATGACCGCCGGACGGCCGGTTGCGTTGCGGGCGATCTTGATGGCGTTCTCCACCGCTTCGGCACCGGTGGTGACGAAAATCGTCTTCTTGTCGAATTTGCCCGGCAGCAAGCCGTTCAGCCGTTCGGCCAGCCTGACATAGCTCTCATAGGGCACCACCTGGTGGCAGGTATGGGTGAAGCGGTCGAGCTGCGCCTTGACCGCCTCGATCACCTTGGGATGGCGGTGGCCGGTGTTGACGACGGCGATGCCGGACGAGAAATCGATGTAGCGACGGCCCTCGACATCCCAGATTTCCGAGTTCTCGGCGCGGTCGGCATAAATCTGCGTGGTCATGCCGACGCCGCGCGAGATCGACTGGTTCTTGCGTTCGGAGATGGCTGAGTTCTTCATGATGTTCCCTCACCGGGCCGGCGCCCGTTCTCGGTTGGTGGTGGTTCAGATTTGTTCTGGCGTTATTTCATGTTTTCCTCAAGTTGGCACCGTCGCCGGGTCATTGGGCCTGCCGCCGCTAAGGTCGCATTCCTTCGCGACGCGGACAGCTGATTTGACTCACGCAGTCCGCACAAACCCGTCGCTCGCCCTGAGCAAATTGCGCGTATAATCCTTGCTGACGCGGCGCTCGACGAGGTCATCAGCGGTGAGATGCTCGACCGCCTCGCCGTTCTGCATCACCATCAGCCGCTCGCACATATGGGTGATGATGGCGAGGTCGTGGCTGACCATCAGGAAGGTCAGCTTGCGCCGCCGCCGGATGTCTTCCAACAGGTTGAGCACCTCCGCCTGCACGGAAGCGTCGAGCGCCGAGGTCGGCTCGTCGAGCAGCAGGATCGCCGGTTCGAGGATCAGCGCCCGCGCAATCGCCACCCGCTGGCGCTGGCCACCCGACAATTGATGCGAATAGCGGAAGCGGAAGCCGGTGCCGAGCCCGACCTCGTCGAGCGCCCGCTGGATGCGTTTCTCGCCATCGGCAAAGCCGTGGATGGCGAGCGGCTCCTGCAGCAGTCGGTCGACGGTTTGGCGCGGATGCAGCGAGCCGTAGGGGTCCTGGAAGACCATCTGCACCTCGCGATAGAAGGCCTTGTCGCGGCGCTTGCCGAGTTTTTTTCCGTTGACGGTGATGCTGCCCGAAGCGGCCGGCGCGAGGCCGGCGATCGCCCGCAGCAGCGTCGATTTGCCGGAGCCGGATTCGCCGACCAGGCCGAAGGATTCGCCGGATTGCACTTCGAGGCTGACACCCTTCAGCGCGCGAAAGCGGTCGAAGACCACCTCCAGCCGGTCGACAGAAAGTGCTGCCGTCATGCCGCCCACTCCGGCTTGCGGTCGAGCACCGGCAGCGGGTGACGGTCGGCGCCGATCTTGGGCATGCAGTTGAGCAGGCCGCGCGTGTAGGGATGCTGGGCGCGGCCGAGCTCCGACGCCTTGAGCTGCTCGACCACCCTGCCGGCATACATGACGATCACCCGGTCGCAGAACGACGAGACCAGGCGCAGATCGTGCGAGATGAAGATCAGGCCCATGCCGCGCTCGCTGACCAGCCTGTCGAGGATGCCGAGCACGTCGAGCTGAACGGTGACGTCGAGCGCCGAGGTCGGCTCGTCGGCGATCATCATCTCCGGCCCGGCAATCAGCATCATGGCGATCATGGCGCGCTGGCCCATGCCGCCCGACACCTCGTGCGGATGCAGGTCGAAGACACGGGCGGGATCGCGGATCTGCACCGCCTCCAGCATGGCGAGCGCCCGGTCGCGGGCCTCCGCCTTGCCGACCTTCTCATGCGTGCGCAGCGTCTCGACAATCTGGCGGCCGATGCTCATCACCGGGTCGAGCGAGTATTTTGGATCCTGGAGGATCATGGCGATGCGCTTGCCGCGCAGCGCCCGGCGGTCGCGGGGCGAGGCCGCGAGCAGGTCGGTGCCGTCGAAGGCAAGTTTCCTGGCCGTGACCTCGGCCTGCGGCGGGGTCAGGCCCATGATGGCGCGGCCGGTCTGCGACTTGCCGGAACCGCTCTCGCCGACGATGCCGAGCCGTTCGCGGCCGAGCGAGAAGGAGACGCCGCGCACCGCCTCGATCCGGCCGGTGCGCGTCGGGAAGGTGACGCGCAGATCGTCGACCTCGAGAAGCGTGCTCATTGGTCACCACTGCGGGGGTCGAGCGCGTCGCGCAGGCCGTCGCCGAGCAGGTTGAAGCCGAGGCTGACGAAGAGGATGGCAAAGCCCGGTGCACCGGCCACCCACCATTGGTCGAGCACGAAGCGGCGGCCCGACGCGATCATCGCGCCCCATTCCGGCAGCGGCGGTTGCGCGCCGAGGCCGAGGAAGCCGAGACCGGCGGCGGTCAGGATGATGCCGGCCATGTCGAGCGTCACCCTGACGATCAGCGAGGAGATGCAGAGCGGCATGATGTGGCGCAGCACGATGCGGAACGGCGAGGCGCCCATCAATTGCACCGCCTTGATGTAATCCGAATTGCGCAAGGTGAGCGTTTCGGCACGCGCGATACGGGCGTAGGGCGGCCATGAGGTGACGGCGATAGCGAGCACCGCATTCTCGATGCCGGGGCCGAGTGCGGCGACGAAGGCCAGCGCCAGGATCAGCTTCGGAAAGGCGAGAAAGATGTCGGTGATACGCATCAGGATCGCATCGATCCAGCCGCCGGCATAACCGGCGACGGTGCCGACCAGCAGGCCGATAGGAGCGGCGATGACTGCGACGAGAATGACGACGTAAAGCGTCCATCGCGAGCCGAAGATGACGCGCGAAAGGATGTCGCGGCCAAGGTCGTCAGTGCCAAACCAGTGCTCGGCACTTGGCGCCAGCAGCCGCGAGCCCTTGAGGTCGCCGAATGTCGGCGAATAGGGCGCCAGCACATTGGCAAAGGCGGCGACCACCAGCAAAGCGATGATGATGAGCAGGCCGAGAAACGCCAGCCGGTTGGCTGAAAAGCGCCGCCACGCGACATAGGCGCGGCCGAGCCTGGCCTGCATGCGCGACGCCGGCCGCTCGCTGAGCAGCCAGTCGCGGCGGCTCTGGATTGCTTCAGCGCTCATCGTACCTTGGTCCTTGGGTCGAGCACCCGGTAGAGCAGGTCGGACAGGAGATTGATGCCGATGAACACCGAGCCGATGATGATGGTGCCGCCGAGCACGGCGTTCATGTCGGCGTTCTGCAGGGAATTGGTGATGTAGAGGCCGATACCCGGCCAGGAAAACACGGTCTCGGTGAGCACCGAGCCTTCGAGCAGACCGGCATAGGAGAGCGCGATCACGGTGACCATCGGCACGGCGGCGTTGCGCAGCGCGTGGCCCCAGATGATGCGTGTTTCCGACAGGCCCTTGGCGCGCGCCGCGACGATATATTCCTGGGCAAGCTCGTTCAGCATGAACGATCGCGTCATCCGGCTGATATAGGCGAGCGAGAAATAGCCAAGCAGCGAGGCCGGCAGGATGATGTGGCGGAAGGCATCGCGAAACACATCCCACTGTCGCTGCCACAGCGCATCCAGGAGATAAAAGCCGGTGATCGGGGTGAAGGTGTATTCGTAGACGATATCGAGGCGGCCGGGAAAAGCCACCCATTGCAGCCTGGCGTAGAACAGCACGAGCGCCAGCAGTCCCAGCCAGAAGATCGGCACGGAGTAGCCGACCAAGCCGATGATCCGCACGATCTGGTCGATGATGCTGCCGCGCCGGACCGCGGCCAGCACGCCGAGCGGCACACCAAGCAAAGCACCGATCAGCGTTCCCAGCGTCGCCAGCTCGATCGTCGCCGGAAAGGCGCGGCGGATGTCGGTCATGACAGGATTGGTGGTCAGCACCGAGGTGCCGAAATTGCCGTTCAGGGCATTCTTCACATAGATGTAGAACTGCTCGATCAGGGGCAGGTCGAGCCCCATCTCGCGGCGGGTGCGCTCGACGACATTGGCCGGCGCCCGGTCGCCGAGCACCGCCAGCACCGGGTCGATCGGGATGACCCGGCCGATGAAGAAGGTTACCGCGAGAAGTCCGAGATAGGTGGTTATCGCGATGACCAGGAAACGGGCGATCGACGAGGCGACAGCGACAGCACGGGCGCTGCCGCGCCCTGCGGTCGCTTCGCTTTCAACAGTACTCATGCGGCGCGTCCGCCGGCATCATTCCTTGGTGATCTGGCTGACGAAATTGGTGTCGAAGCTCGGGCCGAGCGCAAAACCCTTGAGGTTCTTGCGCAGGCCGGCCACTTCCAGCTGCTGGTGAACGATGATGAAAGGGCTGGTTTCGAGAATCTTCCTCTGCAGATCCTGATACATTGCGGCGCGTTTGGCCGGATCCTTCTCGAGCAGGGCCGCTTCGGTCTGCTTGGTCAAGTCCGGAATATCCCATGCGTTGCGCCAGGCCAGCGTCTTGGTCTTGCCTTCATCCGAATTGTCGGGGTTGCTGGCGAAGGTCTGGGCGTTGGAGTTCGGATCGAAATAATCCTGGCCCCACTGGCCGATATAGATGTCGTGATTGCGGGCGCGGTATTTGGTCAGCGTCTGCTTGCCGTCGCCGGGAATGATCTCCAGCTTGACGCCGGCCTGGCCGAGCGTCTGCTGGAACGATTCCGCCATGCCGGTCACCGGCTGGGTGTTGCGTACGTCCATGGTGACGCTGAAGCCGTCGGCCATGCCGGCCTTGGCGAGCAGTTCCTTGGCCTTGGCGAGGTCGAATTTGAACGGATTTTCGTCCAGCTCGCCAAGCACGCCTTTTGGCAGGAAGGTCTGGTGGATCTCGCCGATGCCCTTGAGGATGGTCGAGCTCAAGGCATCATAGTCGACGAGATATTTGAAGGCCTGGCGAACCTCCGGCTTGGCGAGGTTCGGGTTCTTCTGATTGAGGCTGATGTAGAAGACCGTGCCCTTCGGCGCGCTGGTGGTGGTGAGATCGGCGTTCTTGGCGATGGCGTCGAGGTCGTTCGGCTCAAGATTGCGGGCAACGTCGATGTCGCCGGCCTCCAGCGCCAGGCGCTGGCCCGAGCTTTCCTTCATGTTGCGATAGATGACGCGGGCGAGCTTGGCCTTTTCGCCGTGGTAATTGTCGTTGCGCTCCATGACGACGACCTCGTTGGCCCGCCATTCGCGCAGCTTGAAGGCGCCGGAGCCGGCATAGCCGGTCTTCAGCCAGGCGTTGCCGAAGTCGTTGTCGTATTTGTCGTCGGCGCTGGGCGTCACCGCGGCAGCATGTTCCTTGACCAGCTTGGCGTCGACGACCGACGCGACCGTTGCCGACAGGCAGTTCAGGACGAAGCTCGGCGCATAGGCCTTGTCGACCGTGAACTGGAACGTCGTGTCATCGACGGCCTTGGCCTTCTCGGTGACGTTGTCGCCATTGATGCCGAACTGGCCGATGATGAAGGCCGGGCTCTTGTCGAGCTTGATGGCGCGCTCGAACGAATAGGCGACATCAGCCGCGGTGATCGGATTGCCCGAGGCAAATTTCAGGCCGGGCTTGAGCTTGAAAGTGTAGGTCAATCCGTCGTCGGAGACAGTCCAGCTTTCGGCGAGATCGCCCTTGACCTTGGAGGTGTCGCTCAAGTCGAGGCGGACAAGCAGGTCGTAGGTGTTGCCGGTGACCTCGGCGGTCGACAGCTCGAAGGCCTCGCCCGGATCCATCGAGATGATGTCGTCGATGGCGAAACCCTCGACCAGCGTGTCGGCCGGCGTGACCGCAAGGGCAGGCGCACCGGCCAGAAGCAGTGCGGACATGGCTGCGCCGGCGAGCAGGACGCGGGAGCGTAGAGCAAACTTTTCCATCATCATTTTTGACTGTTCCCTGTTTTTGTTGACCTGAGTTCCCGGCTCAGGGTTTGGCATTCACTTGACACATCGGCCCGAAAATCGGAATCGATTTTCGGAAAGCACGATGTGTAGTTCAAAGTCTTAGAGCGTCCTTTGCGCGTCCAACGGACGCGCGGCGCTCTAATCGAACGGTGACCCTGAACCGGTCGTCCTGGTGATTTTTATCCAGTTCCGCCTCACCATATCCGGCGGTTTCAGGCGCGGCAACGAGCATTTGCAAAGCTGTTTGTTGGGCCAGGATCAGCCAGACGCCGCCGCCGGAATCGACACCCGCAGTCGCCCTATTTCAACGCGGTGACCAGGTCGGCGTCGGGAAAACAGGTGGCGGCGCGACCGTTCCTGGCCTGCCATTTGCCGATCGACCGGCGCGTCTTGAAACCGGGCAGGCCGTCGGCGCTGCCGACATCGTAGCCCTCGGCCTCCAGCGCCCGCTGCAAGGTGGCGATGTCGGACCTGTGGAGCCCGCCGACCGCACCCCAGCGCCCCGAAAAATTGCTGTCGCCATTGGCGATGCGGTCAGCGCCGTGGCCGATGAACAGGGCGTAGAGATCGCTGGTGTTGTATTGCTTCAGCACGTAGAAATTGGGCGTGACGATGAAGGCTGGACCGCTGCGCCCGGCCGGCATCAGAAGAAAGCCTTCGGCCTTCAATTCGCGCGCCGGGAACGGTCTTGCCGCTATGCGCTTGATGCCCAGATCAGCCCACTGGGAAATCCTCTTGCCCTGGTCCGGGCCTTCGAGCGAACAGGAGACCGCTTCCGGCACCGTCACCTCAAAACCCCAGCCGCGGCCCTTCACCCAGCCATAATGGACGAGGTAGTTGGCGATCGAGGCCAGCGTGTCCGGCACCGAGTTCCAAATATCGACCCGACCGTCGCCATCGAAGTCGACGGCATGTTTGAGGAACGAACTCGGCATGAACTGCGGCTGGCCGAGTGCGCCGGCCCATGACGATTTCATCGCGCCGACCGGGGCCAGCCCGCGCTCGACGATCTCGAGCGCTGCCATAAGCTCGGTGCGGAAGAAATCCTTCCTGGTCGCCATGAAGGCCTTGGTCCCCAGCACTTCGAAGGCGTCGTAAGGCATTTTCGCCGCGCCAAAGCCGCTCTCGCGGCCCCAGATTGCCAGCAGCACCTCGCCCGGCACGCCGTAGCGCTTCTCGATCGCAGCAATGGTCCTGGCATTGGCCGCCTTGCGGGTGCGCCCACCAGCGGTCACGGCGCGAACCGTCTTTTCGGCGAAATAGGCGCCGGGCGAACCGAACTCCGCCTGATGCTGCTTTTGCGGCGTCGTCGCCTTTTTGCCCGGCATTACCAGGTCGGGCAGTTTGAGGTTCGGTTTGATGCCGTCGAAGGCGGCGTCGAAGGTTTTTCTCAAGATGCCGTTGGCGTTGGCTTCGGGCCAGAGGTCGTTGTTGAGCCAGGCACGGAACTGGGTGTCGAGTTTTGTGGCGGAGGCGGGGGTGGCGAGGAGGAATGCAGTCAGTGCGGCGAGAAAAAAAGCAGCCAATCTGCAAAGTCCGCGTTCTGTCGCGCCCCCCTCTGTCCTGCCGGACATCTCCCCCACTTGGGGGGAGATTCGCAGCTTTGATTTTGTCGCCAATCTTGCAACATTGAAGACTGGCGAAAACAGGCGCGACAGCCAATCTCCCCCCTCGTGGGGGAGATGTCCGGCAGGACAGAGGGGGGCGCGACGGAATGCAATCATCTCAATAGGCCCCCCCTTCCTCAAAACGCCGTCCGCGAGCGCAGCGCGGCGGCCAGCGTGCCTTCGTCGAGATAGTCGAGTTCGCCGCCGACCGGGACGCCATGCGCCAGCCGCGTCACCTTGATATCGAAGCCGGACAATTGATCGGTGAGATAATGCGCGGTGGTCTGACCCTCGACGGTGGCGTTGACGGCAAGGATCACCTCCTTGACCTCGCCGCCGGCGACGCGGTCGACCAGCGAGCGGATGTTGAGCTGCTCGGGGCCGATGCCGTCGAGCGGCGACAGCGAGCCGCCGAGCACGTGATAGCGGACATTCATGGCGGCCGCCCGCTCCAGCGCCCACAGGTCGGCCACGTCCTCGACGACGATGAGCGTGCCGGCGTCGCGGCGCGGATCGGTGCAGATCATGCAGGGGTCGGACGTATCGACATTGCCGCAGGTCGAGCAGATGCGCACCTTGTCGACCGCCTCGCTCATGGCGGCGGCGAGCGGCGACAGCAACTGCTCCTTCTTCTTGATGAGGTGAAGCGCTGCCCGCCTGGCCGAACGGGGCCCAAGCCCCGGCACCTTGGCCAGGAGTTGGATCAGGCGTTCGATCTCGGGACCGGCGATTCGCTTCGACATCGCATCGGTTTAGGATTTTTCAATTGGTTTTGGAACTCTCCTGCGGCGCGGCTGCTGCGAACAATCGCTCAGGTTTGCGCTGCGCCTCATTGCCCTGCCGGGCATTTCTCCCCGTATAGTGACGGGGAGAAAGACGCCATCTCAAATGATCTCGCCAATTTCCGGCGTTGCAGGAAGGGTGCCAAGGTTGTGGCCAGATCCCTTCTCCCCGTCACTATCCGGGGAGAAGGTGCCGGCAGGCAGATGAGGGGCGGCGCCGACGTCGACCGTCGATCGCCTCAGTAGGCTTCCAGCGGCCTGCCCTGGCCGGCGATCATCGCACCGATCGCATCGGTGTTCTCGGGTGTCGATTCAAACGACATCGTCGGCTCGGCCGGCGCCGCCGAAAATGACGTAGCTGGTTGCGCACCGGCGGTGCTGCCGAAACGGGCGGCGTCCGGCTCCTGCATCGCCACAAAGGTCACCTTCTCCGGCGTTGCCTTCCCTGGAGTAGCCTTTGCCGGTTGCGATGCGACCGCCGTCACATAGGTCACCTTGCTGGGCGCCGCCTTGGCGACCGGCGCAGCAGAGGCCATGAGCGTCACCCCTGCGGCGCGCGACCGCCGCGGCGTCGCCTGTGCCACCGCGACCGTTGGCTCGTCCGGCAATGGTTTCCAGTTGCGGCCGCGCTTTTCGTAGAAGGCGTTGCCGCCGGCGACCATGGTGTAGTGCATGTTCTTGTAGGGGAAACGCAGGCCGGCGGTGTGAAAGAACATCGAGTTCTTCAGCTTGGCCTTGCGCTCGCCCTTGAGCACCGCCTCGGCGGCTTCCTCGACATCGGGCATCGCCTTCGAATTCATCGGCCGTGTCATCACGCCCGGCGCGAACTGGCCGCGTTCGCCGACCACCTGGCAGATGGTGTTGCCGTGCTTGCCGGAGCGCAGCCGGTTCATCACCACCGTGCCGACGGCAATCATGCCGTCGCGGCTCGACCGGTTGGATTCGAAGAACATCGCGCGCTGGAGGCACTCCTTGTCCTTCGCTGTGTGATTGTAGGGCCGGGACCTAGCGGTATCGGTCAGGCTGGCCACGGACAGGCCGTGCGTGGTCTGACTGCAGGCGGCCAAAAACAGCGGAGAGGTGATGACGCCGAGCAGCAACGGCGTCTTCCATCGGGTCACGATCAAAGATATCCCCTCATTCTGTCGCCAGCCCGCCCCTGGTTGCGGCAAGAATGAGACACTTTCGGGCAAAAAGATGGCTAAAGCGTTATTAAGGGAGCAGAGTTGCCGAATGGACACAGCTGGCCGGGCAGGTGGCGTTGATCGCTGCGCTCTTCGGCCACATGTGACGGCATGGCCTTCGAGTGTCGCAGCTTCGCAGCGGCCGGCCGGGCCAAAGCCATGGTCTCGCTCGACCGGCATACAGCCTCTTAGAACGGCAGCTTCATTCCCGGCGGAATCGGCAGTCCTGCGGTCAGTGCCTGGGTCTTTTCCTGCATCATCTGTTCGACCTTGGCCCTGGCGTCATTGTGGGCGGCGAAAAGCAGATCCTCCAGAATCTCGACCTCGTCCTCCTTGAACAGCGACGGGTCGATTTGCAGGGACTTCATCTCGAATTTGCCGGTCAGCGTCACGCTGACCAGGCCGCCGCCGGCCTGTCCGGTGGCTTCCAACGTAGCGATCTCGTCCTGCATGGCCTGGAACTTGGCCTGCATTTCTTTCGCCTTGCCCATCAGGCCGAGAAGATCTTTCATCGCGTGGTCCTCTACGATTGATTTGTTTCTTTTTTAAGCATGATCGTCTCCGAAAACCGGCTCCCATTTTTTGCTTCGCTGACCTTCGGTTGCTTAGGTTTCGTCTTCGTCGGTGGCCGGCTCGATCGGAACCTCGGCCTCCACCGCATCGGCTTCCGGTGCGTCGGGAATGCGCACGTCGATGATCTTGGCGCCGGGAAAACGCGCCAGGATGGCGGCGACGGTCGGGTCGCTCTTGGCATCGAGGAGGGCGTTTTCGCGCTTGGTCGATTCCATCTCGGCCAGCGTCTGGCCGCCCGCTTCTTTCGACAGCGACACCAGCCAGCTGCGTCCGGTCCAGGCGCGCAATTTGGCGGTCAGATCGTTGAGCAGCATCTTCGGCGCGTCATCGGTCAGGCTGACGTCGATGCGGCCCGGCTCGATGCGCACCAGGCGCACGCAGCGCTTGACCAGCACCTTGAAGGCGATGTCGCGCTGGGCGTCGGCAAGGGCGATGATGTCGGCCAGCGATTTCACCGGCACCGGCGGCGCATCGGCGACCGGCTCCGGCGCCGGAACGAAAGGCGCAGGCATCGGGTCGGGTTCGACCAGCCGCATGGTCTGGGCGCCGCCATTGGCCGCCGGCATCCGCGTCTGCGCCACGCTGGCGCCGCCATTACCGGGATTTGCTGGGCCGGGATTTGCCGGGCCGGGATTTGCGGCGGCAGAGGTTGCGGGTGCACCATTCGAGCGTGGCGCGCCATTCGGCACCGACGCTGCGCCCTCCAGCGATTTCAGCGCCTCGTCCAGTGTCGGCAAGTCGGCGGCATGCGCCAGCCGGATCAGCACCATTTCGGCGGCGCTGACCGGCCGGTTGGAGGACTGCACCTCGGGAATGCCTTTCAACAGCATCTGCCAGGTCCGCGACAGCACCCTGACCGACAGCGCCTTGGCGAAATCGGCGCCGCGCCGTCGCTCATCCTCTGACAGCGAGGCGTCCTCAAGGGCTGTCGGCACAAAGCGCAGCCGGGTGACGAGATGGTTGAACTCGGCCAGGTCGGTCAGCACAGCGGCCGGATCGGCGCCGGTGTCGTACTGGTTGCGGAATTCGGCCAGTGCGGCCGCCACATCGCCCTTCATCACATGTTCGAACAGGTCGACGATGCGGGCGCGGTCGGCCAGCCCGAGCATGGCGCGCACCGCTTCGGCGCTGACTGCGCCGCTGCCATGGGCGATCGCTTGGTCGAGAATGGACAGCGAATCGCGCGCCGAGCCCTCGGCCGCGCGGGCGATCATCGCCAGCGCGTCGTCATCGACCGCGATGCCTTCTTTTGCGGCGATCGAGGAGAGGTGCGCGACCAACGTGCCGGCATCGATACGCCTGAGATCGAAGCGCTGGCAGCGCGACAGAACGGTGATCGGAACTTTTCTGATTTCGGTGGTAGCGAAGATGAATTTGACGTGCGGCGGCGGCTCTTCCAGCGTCTTCAGCAGGCCGTTGAAGGCCTGCGTCGAGAGCATGTGCACTTCGTCGATGATGTAGACCTTGTAGCGCGCCGACACCGGCGCGTAACGCACGCGCTCGATGATGTCCCTGATGTCGTCGATGCCGGTGTGCGAGGCGGCGTCCATCTCGATGACGTCGACATGGCGGCCTTCCATGATCGCCTGGCAATGCTCGCCCGGCACGGCAAGATCGACCGAAGGCTGGTCGACGGTCGATGTTTTGTAGTTCAGGGCCCGCGCCAGTATGCGCGCCGTCGTCGTCTTGCCGACACCGCGCACGCCGGTCAGCATCCAGGCCTGGGCGATGCGGCCGGTGGCGAAAGCGTTGGTGAGGGTGCGGACCATCGGCTCCTGGCCGATCAGTTCGGAGAAATTGGCAGGACGGTATTTGCGCGCCAGAACGCGATAGGCGGCGGCTTTTTCCGTTCCCGAATTTCCGGCTTCGCTCATTCGCCCATAAAGCTCCAAGGGGCCGCGGCTCAAGGCGGCCGATTCCTGCGCATAGTTTCGCCCGCAGGGCTTGGCGCCGTCAATGTCGCGGGAGAAAGGCGAAGAGGTGGGAGGCTGGAACAATGACCCGTTCCGGGCTCGTTAGGGCTGCTTCCTTCCGGACCTGACCCGGTTGGCGAGTGGACCGTCCACCACCAACCTCCCGGCTCCCATATCGGCAATCCGGCGATGAAATGCAAGGGCGCAGTGACGGGCGGTGAAACCAGAAAATAAAAAACCGCCTCGGAGGCGGATCGCTGGCGCGATTAAGCACCATGTTGAAACTACTGGCATAGCGGCCGGTACAAAGCAAGAACAGATGAGCGAAAGACATGGCCGGCAGACCAGAGGGGGCGCGGGATGGTGGCTTCATTCCAGCCCAAAGTCTTGGCAGGCCATACCCTGAGTTCTTCGCCGGACCATCATCGCCACGATAGCCCTTGATTCGCTTGCCGCCCTCTTGCGGGCTGACGGCAGCCGCTCTAGCGTCCATGGAGTAAAAAAATACGACAAAAGTGAAGGAAACGCCGATGTCGCCGGGCCTCGAGGCCGGATTCACGCTGGATGCTCGTCTGGAGGCCGACAGCGAGCAGTTGATGTGGCTCGGCCTGTGCGAATTGCGGGTGATGAACGACCGCCGCTGGCCGTGGCTGCTTCTGGTGCCGCAGCGGCCGGGCGCGGAGGAAATCCATGATTTGACGCCGCTCGACCAGGCGATGCTGACCTTCGAGACCAACATGGTGGCACAGGCGCTGAAAAGCGTGACCGGCTGCACCAAGATAAACAGCGGCGCACTTGGCAACATCGTCCGCCAGTTGCATGTCCATGTCGTCGCGCGCTCGGAAGGCGATCCCGGCTGGCCGGGCCCGGTGTGGGGGCACGGTATGCGCGAGCCCTACGGGCGCTCGGACCTCCGCCGGTTTGCGCAGAAGATAAAGGCGGCGCTATAAGCCTGTCCCGTGTCCATCCTGAAGTTGGGTCTCCGATGAGCTTCCGCCTGTTTGACGCGCCTTTGCGCGAGCCGAGCCAGTTCGTCGGCTTCGCCGGCAATAGGATCGACCGGCAATCGGAAAACCGCGCCGACGATTCCGTCGAAAAGGCGCTCGCCGATCCCTCAGCCAGGCTTTTGCTGATGCATGCCGGGCGGCTCTATCTGAAGCTCAGCGGTGGCGGCTTCGACCCCTGGTTCGGCGCCGAGGAAAGCCGGCCGCTCGAGGCGTCGCTCGACCGTGGCGTCCTGCTCGGTTTTTCGGACAGCGGCCCGGTGCTCGCCGTGCCGGCCGGGCTCGATCCCGAACAACTGCCGGAGACGATCAAGGCCATCGACTATCGCTCGGTCTACATGCAGGGGCTGATCGACGAGGCGGCGGCCGGCGCGATGGCGCAAGGAGCAGCGCTGCTCGCCTGGCATGCCAGCCACCGCTTCTGCAGCAAATGCGGCGCAGAAGCCGCGATGCGGGCCGGCGGCTACAAGCGGCTTTGCCCGGCCTGCGCCACCGAGCATTTTCCGCGAACCGACCCGGTGGCGATCATGCTGACGGCGACGCGTGAAAAGTGCCTCCTCGGCCGCGGCCGGCATTTCGCACCCGGCATGTATTCGGCGCTTGCCGGCTTCATCGAGCCTGGCGAGACGATCGAGGCGGCGGTGCGCCGTGAAACGCTGGAGGAAGCCGGTATCCGGCTTGGCCGCGTCGTCTATCACGCCAGCCAGCCCTGGCCGTTTCCCTATTCGCTGATGATCGGCTGCTTCGGCGAGCCGCTCAACGACGACATCCAGGCCGACCTCAACGAGTTGGAAGACTGCCGCTGGTTCTTTCGCGACGAGGTGCTGTCGATGCTGGCCCGTGAACATACGGGCGGCCTGGTCACGCCGCCGAAGGGGGCGATCGCCTACAACCTCATCCGCGCCTGGGCCGACAGCGCATAGCCTTGCAGGGGAAGCAAAGATGATCCGACATACAGTGGTGTTCAGGCTGAAGCACAAGGAGAGCTCGACCGAGGAGGCAAAATTTCTGGCAGACGCCAAAATACTGGCGGCGATACCGGGCGTCGAGAAATTCGAGCAGTTGCGGCAGGTCAGCCCGAAGAACGATTATCGTTTCGGCTTCTCGATGGAGTTCGCCGACCAGGCCGCCTATTCCGGCTACAACGACCATCCCGACCACGTCGCCTTCGTCCGCGACCGCTGGATCCCGGAAGTCGCGGCGTTTTTGGAGATCGACTACGCGCCATTGAGTTAAGTCGGTGACTTGCCGGTGAAAACCGCCAGTTGAGCGGCGAAAGCACGCTTGTAGGCCGGCCGGGCTTCGCCGCGGACGACATAGGCGGAGAGGTTCGGATATTCGTCCAGCATACCCGACCCGCTCAACCTTAGCAGCACGTGCACCATCATCAGATCCCCGGCGCTGAACGCATCATCGAGCCAGTCGGCATCGGCAAGGCGACCGGAAAGCTCGCCCAGCCGGTCACGGATGCGATCATCGACCATAGGCAGGCGCTGTTCGTGCCAGGTCTCGTCGCGCTCCAGGAGCACGGCGGTTTGGCGTTCAAGGATCGGCGGCTCCACGGTGTTTAGCGCGGCAAACATCCATGAGATTGCGCGCGCCCTGGCATTCGCATCGTCTGGCAGCAGGCCAGCATGGCGCTCAGCGATATGGAACACGATCGCCCCCGACTCGAACAGCGCAAGATCGCCTTCCTCATAGGTCGGAATCTGCCCGAAAGGGTGAAGCGCGAGATGCGCGGGTTCCTTCATCGCCTTGAACGAAACAAGACGAACCCTGTAGGGCTGGCCGACTTCTTCAAGCGCCCAGCGAACGCGCATGTCACGCGCCAGTCCCCTGCCGCGATCGGGCGACCGTTCAAAGGCAGTGATGGTGGGGGTCATGGGCAGGCCTTCATCTCGTCGTCTCCCTTCTTCGATTGCGGCAAGCAAAGGACGAATGTCGCGCCGGAATTCCGACATCTGCGAATTGTTTTTCAATCGCTCATGACCGCCGCAACGGAGGCGCGTAGCGCTCCGGCGAAGTCGGGATGGTCATAGAGGTCGTTGTGGCCAGCCGCTATGGCGATGTGGCTGCGCAGGTCGCGGGCAGCCTCGCGCAGGGGCGCCGAACGCGCCGCAGGTACGATGGTGTCGTTCTCGGCGGTGATGACGGCCGTGGGCACATCGAGGTCGCGCAGAGATTCCGCTGCCTCCATGCGGTGCCGCAGCAAGAGGCGCACCGGCAGCCAGGGATAGTGGTGAGCGGCGAGTTCTCTCAGCGAATCGAAGGGGGTCACCATGACGATGCCGCGCAACGGCCGGGACGTCGCCAGATCGGCCGCAACCGCAGCGCCGATGCTAAGGCCGATCGCGAGGATGCCGGCTTTGGCATCGCTGGCCAGCTGGTCAAGGGCGCGTCGGGCGTCCTCGAACAGGGCGGCGGCCGACGGGCTGCCGCTGCTCGGCGCATAGCCGCGGTAGTGCAGCGCAGCGACCTCATGTTCGGGAAATAACTGGTGCAGCATGAGGGCAAGTGCGTCGGCGTTCCAGGCGTTGCCGGCGAACCCCAGCAGCAGCGGGCGTGGCTCGGCCGGCGCCTGCCTTGCCGGCAGGCGGACCAGAACGACGCGCTCGCCATCCTCTGTCGCCAGTTCGACATGGCGGGCCCCAGCCGGCAGATCGGGTCCGAAAGCCGCAAGGCCGGCCGGAAAGATCAGCCAGGACTGGAGCACATACACGACCGCAACAATCACCGCATACAATCCAGCGACCGCGAGCGTCAGTTTCAGAAGCCACATCGCAGCAATGTCGCCCGATGCTCGTCACCTGGCAAGGCGCTGAGCTAGTCCGCCACCTTCCACTGCTCACGCGACTGGCTGGCCGGGTAGACGCCCAGAATCCGCATTTCGCGCGAGAAGAAGGCAAGCTCGTCGAGCGCCAGTTTTACCAGCGGATCGTCGGGATGGCCCTCGATATCGGCGTAGAACAGGGTCGCGGTGAATGCGCCGAGCTGGTAGCTCTCCAGCTTGGTCATGTTGATGCCGTTGGTGGCGAAGCCGCCCATCGCCTTGTAGAGCGCGGCCGGCACGTTGCGGACGCGGAAGATGAACGTCGTCATCATCCTGGCCTCGGCCGAGGGACGTTCTGCCCACTGCCTGTTCCTGGTCAGCACGACGAAGCGGGTGACGTTGCTGTCGGTGTCCTCGACATTCTGCTCGATGATGTCGAGCCCATAGAGCGTCGAGGCCAGAGCCGGCGCCAGCGCGGCCATGGTGCGGTCCTTCAGCTCGGCGACCAGCTTGGCTGCGCCCGCCGTGTCGCCGGCGACCACCGGCTTCCAGCCGTTCTTGCGGATATATTTGCGGCACTGGCCGAGCGCGTGGATGTGGCTGTGCACGGTCTTGATCTCGTCGCGCCTGACGCCCGGCAGAACCATCAGCTGGAAATGGATCGGCAGGAAATATTCGCCGACGATGTGCAGCTTCGATTCCGGCAGGAGATGATGGATGTCGGCGACGCGCCCGGCAATCGTGTTTTCGATCGGGATCATGGCGAGGTCGGCCTTGCCGGTCTCGACCGCGTTGAAAGCATCCTCGAAGGTCGGACACGGCAACGGCTCCATATCAGGGAACATGTTGCGGCAGGCGGTGTCGGAATTGGCGCCCGGCTCGCCCTGGAAGGCTATTCTGTTGGTTTTCTCAGGCATGCCAAATGTCTCAGGTGTCCAGATGTCTCAGGTTGAAAGGACGGTTCTGGCGCGTTCGAGATCGTCCGGCGTGTCGACGCCGAACGGCGCCGACTGCACGATCTCGGCGTCGATGCGCATGCCGGCCTCCAGCGCCCGCAATTGCTCGAGCTTCTCGCGCCGTTCCAGCGGCGACGGCTTCAGCGCGACGAAGCGCTCGAGCGCCGAGCGGCGATAGGCATAGAGGCCGATGTGATGATAGAGCGGCCCCTCGCCCCAGGGTGCGGTGGCGCGGGTGAAATAGAGGGCCCGCAACCGTGTCTCCGACAGCGGCGAGCCGACGATCTTGACGACATTCGGATTGGTCTTTTCCTCGTCGCGGACGATCTCGATGCCAAGAGTGGCGATGTCGACCGTCGCATCCTCGAAAGGCCTCAGTGCGGCATTGATGATGTCGGGATCGATTGTCGGCAGGTCGCCCTGCACATTGACGATCGTTTCGACCTTGCGCCCGGGATCCAGCGTGGCCAGCGCCTCGAAGATGCGGTCGGAGCCCGATTCGTGGCCGACGCGCGTCATCACCGCCTCGAAACCGTGCGTCCGCACCGCGTCCGCCACGCTGTCAGTATCGGTAGCGACCACCACCCGGCCGAGCCCGGCCTCGGCGGCGCGGCGGGCGACATGGACGATCATCGGAACGCCGGCGATGTCGGCCAGCGGCTTGCCCGGCAGGCGGGTTGAGGCCATGCGGGCCGGGATGAGGATCAGCGTGGACATCGGGTGATGAAGCATCCGAAAAAGAGGAAGGGAAAAGTGGCAAAAGGTCTCACTGGAAGCGCCCTTATAGGTGTTGCAACGCCAGAGCAAAAGACCTAGTTTCCGCCCGATTTGACCGCCTCGCGGGGTGGTTCACGATTACCGACGGACGGAGTGGACGGATCGGTCCGCCGGAAAAGGGAGCCTGGGGCGTATGGACTCTTTCGAAATCAACAAGCTGATCGGCGGCCTGCTCGGAACCGTGTTCGTCGTCTTCTCGGTCGGCATCATATCCGACGCGCTGTTCGCCTCCCCAGCACCGGAAAAACCCGGCTACGCCATCGAGGCGACCGAGGAGCCTGCCGAGGGCGGCCCGGCAGCCCCCGCCGAAGCCAAGCCGATCGCCGACCTCCTGGCCAACGCCAATGTCGAGGCGGGTGCGTCCGTGTTCAAGAAGTGCCAGGCCTGCCACACCGGCGAAAAAGGTGGACCGAACAAGGTCGGCCCTGATCTCTGGGATATCGTCGACCGTCCCATCGCCGAGCATGCGGGCTTCGCCTATTCGGCCGGCATGAAAGAGTTTTCCAAGGGCGGCGCGGAAAAATGGACGTACGACCACCTCAATAACTTTCTGCTTTCGCCGAAGAAGCTGGTGAAGGGCACGGCGATGGGCTTCGCCGGCCTGCCGAAGGACGAGGACCGCGCCAACGTCATCGCCTATCTGCGCACGCTGTCGGACAATCCGAAGCCGCTGCCGACACCCGGCGCTTCGGCCGAGAATGCAGCCGCGCCCGCCGAAGGCGCGGCGCCGGCCAAGCCGGCAGAGGGTGCGGCACCGGCCGCACCAGCTCCGGCCCCTGCTGCTCCCGCACCGGCTCCAGCGCAATAACGCAATTGTCATGGACAAACTCTTAGAAAAGCCGGGTTCAGCCCGGCTTTTTCAATTGGGAAAGCGCATGTGCGGCGACAAAGCCGGCCTGTCGCGGTTTTCATGAGCGTCAAATGAACTAGATTGTCCGCTAACAGCTATCGCACAGAGGAGAAGGCATGACGGTTGGCCGAACGTTTCTCAGATCGATGCTGGTTGTGGCGGCTTTTGCCGGCGGCCCGCAGGCAGCCTTGGCGGATGAATGGCGCACCACCTCGTCGCTGATCGGCGACTCCAAATATGGCGACAACTTCCAGCACTATGATTACGTCAATCCGAACGCGCCGAAGGGCGGCTCGCTGAATTCGGTGGTGCTTGGCACGTTCGACAGCTTCAATCCCTATATCGTCCAGGGTTCCGCCGCGGCTGGCTTCGCCCCGTTCGGCGGCGGATTGCTCTACGACACGCTGATGGAGCAGGCGACTGACGAAGGCAGCGTCAGCCATCCGCTGATCGCCGACGCCTACAAACATCCCGACGACTATTCGTCGGCGACCTACCGACTTGATCCGCGGGCCAAATGGCATGACGGCAAGCCGATCACCACCGACGATGTAATCTGGTCGTTTCAGGTGCTGAAGGCCAATAGCCCGATGTACAGCCGCTATTTCGAGAATGTCACCGATGCGGTCGCGGTTTCCGACCGCGAGGTGGAATTCCATTTCGACCAGAAGGGCAACCGGGAACTGCCCAAGATTCTCGGCGATCTCGTCGTGCTGCCAAAGCACTGGTGGGAAGGTACCGACGCCACCGGCAAGAAGCGCGACATCACCAGGCCGACGCAGGAGCCGCCGCTGGGGTCGGCCGCGTACAAGATCGCCAGCTTCAAGCCGGGCTCTGAAATCATCTGGCAGAGGGTTCCGGACTACTGGGGTGTCAAGCTGCCGGTGAAGATCGGCCGAGAAAATTTCGACAGGCAGCGTTTCAGCTACTTTCTCGACGACAATGCCGCCTGGCAGGCCTTCACCAAGGGCGGACTGCATGACATCAGGTCGGAAAACAGTTCGAGGCGTTGGAACACCGCCTATAATTTCCCGGCGGTCCAGGCCGGCGACGTTATCAAGCAGGAATTCAAGACCGCCTCACCCGAACCGATGCAGGCCTTCATGCTCAACACGAGGCGTCCGCTGTTTGGGGATCGTCTGGTGCGCGCCGCGCTGACTTACCCGCTCGACTTCGAGGCCATGAATCGTACCTTGTTCTTCGGTTCCAACACCCGTACCAGCAGTTACTTCCAAGGCACCGAACTGGCATCGAGCGGCCTGCCGCAAGGCAAGGAGCTGGAAATCCTTGAGCAATATCGCGACAAGCTGCCGCCCGAAGTCTTCACCCAGGAATTCAAGCTGCCGGTCTACGATTCGCCGCAGGCGGAACGCAAGTATCTCAAGACTGCGGTCGATCTCTTCGCCAAGGCGGGCTGGGTGATCAAGGGCGGCAAGATGGTCAATGCCAAGACAGGCGAGCCGTTCAAGTTCGAAATCCTCGGCTGGAACGATACCGACCAGGTCCTTTCCAGTCCCTATATCGCCAATCTGCGCAAGATCGGCGTCGACGCCACGCTGCGGCTGATCGACCAGACCCAATACATCAACCGCGTCAACAATTTCGATTTCGACGTCACCATATCGCAGTTGGGGCAGTCGGATTCGCCTGGCAACGAGCAGCGTGACTTCTGGAGTTCCAAGTCCGCAGACACGCCTGGATCGCGCAACTATGCCGGCATCAAGAATCCGGTCGTCGATGCGCTGGTCGACCGCGTCATCTTCGCGACCGACCGTGACGATCTGGTTGCTGCCACCCATGCGCTCGACCGGGTGCTGCTGTGGAATTACTATGTCGTGCCGCAACACCATCGGTCGGCGGTCTGGATAGCGTACTGGAATAAGTTCGGCATCCCGGAAAAGCAGCCGGCCTATAGCGGCGTCGACCAGAATTCCTGGTGGATCGATGCGGACAAGGAAAAGGCGCTGGCGGCAAAATACAAGAGTGGCAATTGATGGCGGCGCTCCCCCGCCGCGTCTCGCTGGCCCGCCGCGACTTTCTGGCCTTGGGCGTCGCGGCCACGACGGCAGCGCTGTTGCCCGGCCGCGCCTTCGCCGCCATCCCGACGGGGGTCAAGCTGCATGGTCTGTCGGCCTTCGGCGACCTCAAATATTCCCCAGGTTTCACGCATTTCGACTATGTCAATCCGGACGCGCCCAAGGGCGGCCAGATGAATTTCGCACCGCCGAACTCCATCTTCAATCAGAGCTTCCTGACGTTCAACACGCTGAATTCGCTGGTGTTGAGAGGGGAATCGCCGCCGCGCACCGAACTCTGTTTCGATTCGCTGATGGCTAGCGCACTCGATGAGCCGGATGCGGTCTATGGCCGGCTTGCCGAGTCGGTTACCTTGTCGCCGGACCGCAATGGCTTCCGCTTCAGCCTGCGACCGCAAGCACGCTTCCACGACGGCTCGCCAATGACCGCGGAGGACGTCGCCTTCGCATTGAAGTTTTACAAGGACAAGGGCCATCCGAACCTCTCCCAGGCGTTGCGGCATATGACGGAAGCGGTTGCGGCCGATCCGGTTACCGTGGACCTCACCTTCAACGGCAAACAATCCGCGCAGAATATCCTTGCGATCGTCGCCATGCCGATCGTGTCCAAAGCCTTTTATACGGTCAATGATTTCGATGCCTCGACGATGACACCGCCGCTCGGCTCCGGACCCTACAAAATAGGGCGCGTGGCGGCCGGACAGACCGTCGAATATGAGCGCGTCGCCGACTATTGGGGCAGGGATCTGGCCGTGAACCGCGGCGTCTATAATTTCGACCGCATCCGCATCGATTTTTACATCAATCGCCAGGCAGCGTTTGAAGCCCTGAAGAAGGGGGACACGCATTTTCGCGAAGAATTTACCTCGCGGGTATGGGCAACCGGTTACGACTTTCCGGCACTGAAGGACGGCCGGGTCGTCAAACGCGAATTTTCCGGCGAGAAAACGCCATCCATGCAGGCTGTCGCGCTGAACCAGCGTCGTGCTCAATTCCGCGATGTGCGCGTCAGACGCGCGATCGCCAATTGCTTCGATTTCGAATGGACCAAGCGGGTTCTGTTTTACGGCGCCTACGAGCGCTCGCAATCGAATTTCGAGCGGTCGGATTACAAGGCCGAGGGCCTGCCCTCGCCCGAGGAATTGGCCCTGCTGGAGCCGTTCCGAGCCGAGTTGCCGCCGGAAACCTTCGGCGAGGCGGTGATGCAGCCTGTCTCCGACGGTTCGGGCCACGACCGCAAGCTGCTGCGCGCGGCTTCGAGACTGCTTGCCGAAGCCGGCTGGAAGCGGGCGGGCAATTTCGTTGTCAATGAAAAGGGCGAGCCACTGCGGGTGGAAATGCTGGCCGAGGACGACGGCATCGTTCGGCTTTTGTCGCCGTGGGCCGAGAACATGAAAACGATCGGCATCGACGCTTCGATCCGGCAGGTCGATTCGACGCAATATGAACAGCGGCAGAGCAATTTCGATTTCGATTTCACCCTGCTCGCCTGGTCGATCGGGGCGACGCCGACTGCCGACGGCCTGGAGATACTCTACGATTCGCGGATGGCGAAAACGCCGGGGATGCGAAATTATCCCGGCACGGAAAGCAAGGCCATCGATGCACTGATCGAGGCAGCCGGCAAGGCGCAGAGCCGGGTCGAACTGATCACGGCGCTCAAAGCGCTCGATCGGGTCTTGCGCGCGCGGCTAGACTGGATTCCAACATATTATCTCGCGAATCACCGAGTCGCCTATTGGGACATGTTCGGCTTTCCCGAGCAGAAGCCCGATTTCGGCTTTCCGGTCGAGGCGCTGTGGTGGTTCGACAAGGACAAGGCGGCAAAGATTGGCAAAGGGTGACTTTCTTGCAGGCGTCGGCGCCGCCCCTCACCTGCCTGCCGGCATCCTCTCCCCGTTTAGTGACGGGGAGAGGGGTGCCTTCATCGATGATTTCGCGAATATCCAATGTTGCAGAACATGCGCCAAGACTGCGGCCAGCTTCTTTCTCCCCGTCACTAAACGGGGAGAAATGTCCGGCAGGACAATGAGGGGCGGCGCTGGCGTCGATAATTGGTCTGAGGCGGTGCTCCTCCTCAAGGAGGACAACGCCTGATGGGCGCCTATATCCTGCGCCGCATCCTGCTGATGATCCCGACCTTGTTCGGCATCATGGCGGTGTCTTTCGCCGTCATCCAGTTCGCGCCGGGCGGGCCGGTCGAACAGGTCATCGCCAGGCTGACCAACCAGGGCGGCAGCGATCGCCTTGGCGGCGGCGGTGGTGACGCCGGCGCCAGCAATTTCGACGTGGCTGGCGAAGCCGGTTCGAGATATCGCGGCGCGCAAGGGCTCGACCCCGAGTTCATCGCCAAGCTGGAAAAGCAGTTCGGCTTCGACAAGCCACCGCTCGAGCGCTTCGGCATGATGCTGTGGAACTACATCCGGTTCGATTTCGGCGACAGCTATTTCCGCGACATCTCGGTGATCGATCTGATCCTGGAGAAGATGCCGGTGTCGATCTCGATCGGGCTGTGGATCACGCTGCTGTCATACCTGATCTCGATCCCGCTCGGCATCCGCAAGGCAGTCAAGGATGGCTCGGCATTCGACGTATGGACCAGCGGCGTCGTCATTGTCGGCTACGCCATCCCGGGCTTCCTGTTCGGCATCCTGCTGATGGTGCTGTTTGCCGGCGGATCGTTCTACGACTGGTTTCCGCTGCGCGGCATCACCTCCGACAATTGGGACCAGCTGTCCTGGCCGGCGAAGATCGTCGACTATCTCTGGCACATGACCTTGCCGCTGACGGCGCTGGTGCTGTCGGCCTTCGCCACCACGACGCTGCTGACCAAGAATTCGTTCCTCGAGGAAATCCGCAAGCAGTATGTGGTGACCGCGCGCGCCAAGGGCCTGTCGGAACGGAAGGTTCTCTACGGCCACGTCTTCCGCAACGCCATGCTGATCGTCGTCGCCGGCTTTCCCGGCGCCTTCATCTCGGCCTTCTTCACCGGCTCGCTGCTGATCGAGAACATCTTTTCGCTCGATGGCCTCGGCCTGCTCGGTTTCAGGTCGGTGGTCGAGCGCGACTATCCGGTGGTGTTCGCCAATCTCTACATCTTCTCGCTGCTTGGCCTGATCGTCGGGCTGCTGTCCGACCTGATCTATACCTGGGTCGACCCGCGCATCGACTTCGAGCGGAGGGACGTCTGATGGCCGGTGCCGCAGCCGAAACGGCGCCGGAGCGGATCGCACGGCCCTGGCTGTCGCCGCTCAACCAGCGGCGGCTGCAGAATTTCAAGGCCAACCGGCGCGGCTACTGGTCGTTGTGGATATTCCTCGTGCTTTTCGTGCTGTCGCTGTTTTCCGAATGGATCGCCAACGACAAGCCGGTCCTCGTCTCCTACAAGGGCGAAATCCTGTTTCCGGTCGTGGTCGCTTATCCCGAGGAGAAGTTCGGCGGCTTTTATGCGGTCACCGACTACCGCGACCCGGTCATCCAGGACGAGATCAATGCCCATGGCTGGATGATCTGGCCACCGGTCCGCTACTCCTACCGGACCGTCAACAACGCCATCCCGGAGGCGGCGCCGACCAAGCCGTCCTGGCTCTATGACGTCCAGACACGTTGCAACCAGTATCCGCAAGGTGCCGCCGACCCCAATTGCGTCATCGGCAACTGGAACTGGCTGGGCACCGACGACCAGGCCCGCGACGTGCTGGCGCGCGTCATCTACGGATTCAGGGTCTCGGTGCTGTTCGGCCTTATCCTCACCGCCGGCTCGGCGGTGATCGGCGTCACGGCCGGCGCATTGCAGGGTTATTTCGGCGGCTGGACCGACCTTGTGTTCCAGCGCTTCATAGAAATCTGGTCGGCGATCCCGGTGCTTTATCTGCTCCTCATCGTCGCCGCCATCCTGCCGCCCGGCTTCTTCATCCTGCTCGGGCTGATGCTGCTGTTCTCCTGGGTGGCGCTGGTCGGCGTGGTGCGGGCCGAGTTCCTGCGCGCCCGCAACTTCGAATATGTCAACGCCGCGCGCGCGCTGGGCGTACCCAACGGTACTATCATGTTTCGGCATCTGTTGCCCAACGCCATGGTGGCGACGCTGACCTTCCTGCCCTTCCTGCTCAGCGGCTCGATCTCGACGCTGACCTCGCTCGACTACCTTGGCTTCGGCCTGCCGCCCGGCTCGGCCTCGCTGGGCGAGCTCCTCAAGCAGGCGCAGCGCAACCTCAACGCGCCATGGCTGGGCATTTCCGGCTTCGTCGTCATCTCGCTGATGCTGTCGCTGCTGGTCTTCGTCGGCGAAGCGACCCGCGACGCCTTCGATCCGCGCAAGACGTTCAGATGAGCGAAGCCCCTCTCCTTTCGGTGCGCGACCTCAGTGTCGCCTTCGCGCAGGAAGGCCGCCAGTCGATGGCCGTCGACCACATCTCCTTCGACATCGCCAAGGGCGAGACGGTGGCGCTGGTCGGCGAATCCGGCTCCGGCAAGTCGGTCTCGGCGCTGTCGGTGCTGAAGCTGCTGCCCTATCCCGCCGCCAGCCATCCGTCGGGAAAGATCCTGTTCCAGGGCGCCGACCTGCTCGCTGCCGACGAGAAGGCATTGCGCCGCGTGCGCGGCAACAAGATCACCATGATCTTTCAGGAGCCGATGACCTCGCTCAACCCGCTGCACACCATCGAGCAGCAGATCGTCGAGGTGCTGACGCTGCACCAGGGCCTGGGTGACCGCCAGGCCAAGGCGCGCACCCTGGAGTTGCTCAACGAGGTCGGCATCCGCGAGCCGGAGAAGCGGCTCGACGCTTATCCGCACCAGCTTTCCGGCGGTCAGCGCCAGCGCGTCATGATCGCCATGGCGCTGGCCAACGAGCCGGAACTGCTGATCGCCGACGAGCCGACGACGGCACTCGACGTCACCGTGCAGGCGCAGATCCTCGAACTGCTTGCGGAGCTGAAGAGCCGCAAGGGCATGTCGATGCTGTTCATCACCCATGATCTCGGCATCGTCAGAAAGATCGCCGACCGAGTCTGTGTGATGACCAAGGGCAAGATCGTCGAGACCGGGCCAACGAAAGAAATCTTCGCCAGCCCGCAGCACAGCTATACGCGGCACCTTTTGGCGGCCGAACCGAAGGGCAAGCCGCCGGCCGCCAACGCGGCCGCCAGGCCAGTGATGACCGGCCAGGACATAAAAGTCTGGTTTCCGATCAAGAAAGGCTTTTTCCGGCGCACCGTCGACAATGTGAAGGCGGTCGACGGCATCGACGTCACTGTGCGCGCCGGCCAGACGCTCGGCGTCGTCGGCGAATCCGGCTCGGGCAAGACGACGCTCGGCCTGGCGCTGGCCAGGATGATCTCGTCGACCGGGACCATCCAGTTCAACGGGCGCGACATCAACGAGCTGTCATTCAACGCCATGCGGCCGCTGCGGCGCGAACTGCAGATCGTCTTCCAGGATCCGTTCGGGTCGTTGAGCCCGCGCATGTCGGTGTCCGAGATCATCGAGGAAGGGCTGAAGATCCACGAACCGAAGCTGTCGCCCGATGAGCGCGACAAGCGCATTGTCGATGTGCTCGGGGAAGTCGGGCTCGATCCCGCCACGCGCAATCGCTATCCGCACGAGTTTTCCGGCGGCCAACGCCAGCGTATCGCCATCGCCCGCGCCATGGTGCTCAACCCGCGCTTCGTCATGCTGGACGAGCCGACCTCGGCGCTCGACATGAGCGTCCAGGCGCAGGTGGTCGACCTCCTGCGCAGCCTGCAGGCGAAGCACGACCTCGCCTATCTGTTCATCAGCCACGATCTGAAGGTCATCCGTGCGCTTGCCAACGACGTCATCGTCATGCGCAATGGCAGGATCATCGAAGCCGGCCCGTCCGAACAGATTTTCGAACGGCCGCAGACCGACTATACCAAGGCGCTGATCTCGGCCGCATTCAGGATCGAAACGGCGCCGGTCGGCATCGTCAGCGAGTAGCCTGTACCCGCATAAAGGAAAACGAACCCGCCATGGAAAAAGGCCGCGTCCTGCTTGCCCTCACCGGTATCCATCCAGGCCGTTGGCGCGAACTCTTATCGACCGAACGCGAGGTGGCGCTCGAGCCGGAAGGCGCCAGCGATCCTTCAATCACCTATGCGGTGGTTTGGAAGCAGCGGCCGAACCTTCTGTCGTCCCTGCCCAATCTGCGCGTTGTCTTTTCGATCGGCGCCGGCGTCGACCACATCTTCGCCGATCCCACCTTGCCCGACGTGCCGATCGTCAAGGTCGTGGCCGACAATTTGACCCACTACATGACTGAATATGTCGTCTGGCGGGTGCTCGATCACCATCGCCAGGGCATGCTCTACCGGTCGCAGCAGCAAAAGAAGATCTGGCACGAGCCGCCGCAGCGGCCGGCCGGCGACATCTCCGTCGGCATCATGGGGCTCGGCACGCTTGGCCGCGCGGCAGCGTCGGTGCTTTTGTCGCTCGGCTTTGCGGTCAATGGCTGGTCGCGCAGCGAGCGGCCGATGGACGGCGTTGCAACCTATGCGGGTGAGGCCGGATTGATCCCCTTCCTCAACGCCACCGACATTCTGGTGGTGCTTTTGCCACTCACTGCGCAGACGCATGGCATCATCAACTATGGCGTGCTGAAGGAGTTGAGGAAACGCAACGGCCTAGGCGGCTCGGTGCTGATCAATGCCGGGCGCGGCAAGTTGCAGAAGGACGCCGACATTCTGCGTGCGCTAGAGGACGGCACACTCAAGGAAGCAAGCCTCGACGTGTTCGAGGTCGAGCCGCTGCCGAAGACCAGCCGGCTATGGAGCCACCCAAAGGTCTTAGTGACGCCGCATGCGGCGGCGACCTCCGATCCCGTGCATCTGGTGCCGATCATGCTGCGCCAGATGGCCGCCTTCGAGCGCGGCGAGAAGCTCGAGAACGTCGTCGATCGCAACGCGGGGTATTAACCCGGCTTGCCACATTCGCGGCGGGCGATCGACCGGTTCATGGCGTCGATCCGGCCACTTGCCTGTTCGACGTCGCGCTGGGCCTTGGAACGGGCATCCGGCGTGAACGGGCCGAGGCCCACCCCGGGATCGGAGAAGGACGGCTTGGCATCCTGCGGAAGGCGGTATTGCTGCGCCAGCCGGTTTCGTTGCGCCACCAATTGATCGCAAGGCACGCTGTCATATTGCAGCGAGGACTGGACATTCGCGTCCTGTCGCTCGGCGATCGAGGTGCCGACGCAACCGGCTATTGCCAGGCAAGATGCCAAGACCACCAAGTTCCAGCGCATGCAACGTCCTCCTTGTCGGTGTCCTGCCCTTTCGGGCATGCGAATCGGACTTTTTCGCAGCCGCCGCCACGTGTGGCGCAGGTGAACGAAAAGGGTCGCCGGACAAGGCCTGATGCGATTTCGTGATGGAGATCCCGCCGACAGTTGCCTGTATGCCGAGTCAGCAGTCACTTGCAACAGGCTTCCCGCGCCGGAATTAGCAACTATCTTGGAGCCATGCGCGCCAGCGACCTGCTTCACCCTCGGCCCGAGGGCCTTTATTGCCCGCCCGGCGATTTCTTCATCGATCCGGTGCGGCCGGTCAGCCGGGCGCTGATCACACACGGCCATTCCGACCATGCCCGTTCCGGCCACCGCTCGGTGCTGGCTACACAACAGACGCTGGACATCATGCGGCTGCGCTACGGCGAGGGTTTTGCCGGGACGACGCAAGCGGCAGCACTTGGCGAGGCGATTGCGCTGAACGGCGTCACCATAACCTTCCATCCGGCCGGCCATGTGCTGGGCTCGGCGCAGATCGAGGTCGTGCATCAGGGCTCATGCATCGTCGCTTCGGGCGACTACAAGCGCCAGAGGGACGCGACTTGCGAGCCGTTCGAACCGGTCAAGTGCGACGTGTTCATCACCGAGGCGACTTTCGGCCTGCCGGTGTTCCGTCATCCGCCCGATACCGAAGAGATCGCCCGCCTGCTGAAATCGACGGCGCAGTTTCCCGAACGCGCGCATCTGGTCGGCGCCTATGCGCTCGGCAAGGCGCAGCGCGTCATGCGCTTGCTGCGCGACGCCGGCTACGACAGGCCGATCTACATCCACGGCGCGCTGATCAAGCTCAGCGACTACTATCAGAGCCAAGGCATCGAGCTCGGGACGCTGGAGCCGGCGACCGTCGAAAGCAGTGGCAAGGAGGATTTCTCCGGCGCCATCGTCGTCGGCCCGCCATCGGCGTTCGCCGACCGCTGGGCGCGGCGCTTTCCCGATCCGATCTCATGCTTTGCCTCCGGCTGGATGCGCATCCGCCAGCGCGCCAAGCAGGGCGGCGTCGAGTTGCCGCTGATCGTTTCCGACCATGCCGACTGGGACGAACTGGCCGCCACGATAAGGGAAACCGGCGCCGGGGAAATCTGGGTGACGCATGGCCGCGAGGAGGCCCTGGTGCGCTGGTGCGAACTCGAAGGCATCGCTGCCAGGCCGCTGCATCTCGTCGGCTATGAGGATGAGGGCGATTGATGGTGGTCACGGCCGATGTAGCGCTTCACGGCGGCGCGACAGAACGCAAGGCTGGCCCATTGGCGCGGCCCGCATTATGAACCGCTTCGCCGAACTCCTCGACCGCCTCGTGCTGACGCCGTCGCGCAACGGCAAGCTGAAGCTGTTGAGCGATTATTTCCGCAGGGTCGAGGATCCGGATCGCGGTCTGGCGCTGGCTGCCATCACCGGCGACCTGACCATCGCGGCGGTCAAGCCGGCGATGCTGCACGCGCTGGTCATGGAGCGCATGGACCCGGTGCTGTTCGGCTATTCCTACGACTATGTCGGCGACCTGGCGGAGACGGTGTCGCTGGTCTGGCCGCAATCGCCGGCGGATATCGCCAACCATGAGCCGACGCTCGCCGAGGTCGTCGCGAAATTGCAGGCGGCGAGCCGTTCCGATGGGCCGAAGGTGCTGGCCCGGCTGCTCGACAGCGCCAGCATCTCGGCGCGCTTCGCCATCATCAAGCTGGTCACCGGCGGCCTGCGCATCGGCGTTTCGGCGCGTCTGGCCAAGCAGGCGCTGGCCGATCTCGGCAAGGTCGACGTCGCCGAGATCGAAGAACTCTGGCATGGGCTGACACCGCCCTATGCCGAGCTGTTCGCGTGGTTGGAAGGCAACGCGGAAAAACCCAAAAAGACAGCGCTGGCGCTGTTCCGGCCGGTGATGCTGTCCAACCCGATCGGTGACGGCGACCTCGAAAAGCTCGACCCGGCCGACTATGCCGCCGAGTGGAAGTGGGACGGTATCCGCGTCCAGGCGGTATCGGAAGGCGGCATTCGCCGGCTCTATTCGCGCACTGGCGACGATGTTTCCGGGGCTTTTCCTGACCTCGCAGAGGCGATGGATTTCTCCGCCACCCTCGACGGCGAGCTTCTGGTCGGCGATCCCCGGCAGGCGACCGGCACGTTCTCGGACCTGCAGCAACGGCTGAACCGCAAGAGCGTGAGACCGAAGATCCAGCAGCAATACCCGGCCTTCATGCGCTGCTACGACGTGCTTCAGATCGGCGACGAGGACTTGCGCATGCACCCTTTCCGCGAGCGGCGCGGCCGCCTCGAAGGCTTCGTGCAGACGCTCGATCCGAGCCGCTTCGATCTTTCGCCGCTTGTCGAATTCTCCGACTGGCAGGCGCTGGAGGAATTGCGCCGCAAGCCGCTGCATCCGGTGATCGAAGGCGTGATGCTGAAGCGCTGGGATTCGCCCTATCTCACCGGCCGGCCGAAAGGTCCATGGTTCAAATGGAAGCGCGATCCGCACACAATCGACGCCGTGCTGATGTATGCCCAGCGCGGCCACGGCAAGCGTTCGAGTTTCTATTCCGACTACACGTTTGGCGTGTGGTCCGGCCCGGAAGGATCGGAGGAACTGGTGCCGGTGGGGAAAGCCTATTTCGGCTTCACCGACGAGGAACTGAGGCAGATCGACAAATATGTCCGCGACAACACGATCGAGCGCTTCGGCCCGGTCCGCTCGGTGCGGGCCGACCGCAGACAAGGCCTGGTGCTGGAGGTGGCGTTCGAAGGGCTTAACCGCTCGACACGGCACAAATCCGGTGTCGCCATGCGCTTTCCGCGCATTTCACGGCTGCGCTGGGACAAGCCGGCGGCCGAAGCCGACCGCATCGAGACGCTGCAGGCGCTGCTCGATAGTTAGAGCGACGTGCGTCCAATTGGACGCACAAAGTACGCTCTAACAGTTATAATCTACGCATCGTGCTTTCCGAAAATCGATTCCGATTTTCGGGCCGATGCGTTGAGGCTCAAGGAACAATCGCGACGCGGATCTCGTAGATGTCGACCGACTTGCCCTGCTTGTCGAAGTCGGAATTGATGGCGATGGTGCCGGCAGCGCCCGGACGCTTGTCGGGAAACCGCACATCGAAGAGGTATTCGTTGCGCTCGTGGCCGACCGCGTAGCGCTTGCGGCCGCAGTCGCCGAGTTCGCCGAAATTGCAGTCGACGGAGATCTGCGTCTCCTGGCCCTCCTCGGAGCGGGCGATGATGTCGAACGTGGCGTGCTTGCCGGCGAGTTTGTCCAAGACCCCTTGCTCGACGTCGAAGCTGATCGCCGAACCGGAGGCGCCCGACCGGATGCGCAGGAAAGAACCGCTGTCGTCCTGCATGACTTCGGCCTTGGCGTCCGAAGGCGCGCTGACAAGCGTCGGGTCGCTGGGTGAAAACACATTGATCCAGTCGCGCTCCGCCTCGCCGGAGTTCAGCGGCGGGGCGGTGTCGCCTGGCGGCGTGAAATCATCGTCTTCCACCGTCGGTGGCGTTTGCGGCGGGGCGGTGTCGAGTTCGGCCGCCGACTTGAAGACGCCGGTCTGGGCAGCGAAATAGAGGCCGATGCCGGCGGCTGCGAGCAGCGTCACGCCGAGGAAGATCGCGGTGAGAGGCAGGCGGGGGCCTCTCACCCGCCTGTCGTCGCGGTCGGGCATCACCTCTGCGTCGCCGTCTCCGGCCGATCGGGGGGACGACAAGTCGATCTCCGGCGCATCGGGAAAAGCCGCTTCGGGCATGATGTCGGGAACGACCGGCAAGACGCGCGAGCGCGGCGCATAGGAAGCTGGGGGGGCGTCGGAAGCAAGAGGCGCGACCGATGCAGGAGGCTCCGCCGGACCGTCGACAACGACCTCGGGCGGCGGCGCCGGTTCAGCGTCGGCGCCGGCATCCGGTTCGGCATCGGCATGGGGTTCGGCATCGGCATCGGCGTCGCTGCCAGCCGGCTGCTCCACATCCGGTGCTGCAGAGTCGTCATCGGTCGGCCGGCCGACAGCGGGAACCGCCGGCAGGAATTCGGATTCGATTTCGGTTATCTTGGCCTGCACCGCCTTGCGGCGCTTGATGGCGACTTCCACCGTCACGTTCGGGTTGGCCTGCAGGGCACGATCAAGTGCGGCGAAGGCCGATCGGTAGACCCGCTCGCGAAACGCGCGGTCTTCGGCATTGCCTTTCTCGAAGGCATTCCGGATCGCTTTTTCGATCGCGTCCAACGGGGACCCCCTGCACGTAATGGTCACATTGTCATGATCGTTAGCCGCAGGCGACCGATCAATCAACGGGCCAGCGGCCGCATTCTGCCTTGGCGATGCATCCAAAGCCGATTTCGGCGGTTTTCGGTAAAGGAATCAACATTTTTCGCCGGTTTCCCGATGCAGCGCCAACGCGACGTCGCACAACCTGGCGTTGAAGCTTCGCACAACCGCATGGCCGATCGGTGCGGCGGTCGCTTATAGGCCCGGGATGAGCCGGCACGAATTGCCAAGTCCCATCTTGAATTTGTGGCGGGTTGCGTCTATCACCCAGCGCATCTTGGAGGCCTTGGCTTCCCGGGCCGCTTTAGCTCAGTTGGTAGAGCACATCATTCGTAATGATGGGGTCAGGTGTTCGAGTCACCTAAGCGGCACCAGTTTTCTCTTCGCAAAATCAATTGCTTAGTTGATGGCCGGTTTTGCCCGCATCCGCGAAAATCATCCGGGGCACCGCAGGGGCACCCCCAGACGCATTTTCAGCCCCGAAATAATATTTTTGCTCCAGGCCCTGACTTTCGGGCAGACTTGCGGAAAGTCCAGATCCTTTCGCGGGCGATGTGACATCACCAAAACCTTGGCCAAAGCGACGGACAGCGAGCCCCTGGTCGACCAGACCTTGCGGGGCGGCTCGCGACTGCGGATTTCTGTCCAGCAGCCATCTACTCACCATCTATTTTAGACACCCTGACAGTTTCCATGAGGCGGTCAGACGACGCTGGCCAGCTTCGACATTTGGGGCGAGGCAAAGTCTGGCCGACTGCTCGAATGAAATTCAGGCTGCGGCGTGCACGGCAGGGAAACGGAGTGATGGGTTGCCCATGGAAAGCAAAACTGGGAGCGCATTTTTCCAATGTTTTCCCCGGTGTGGGAATTCCCACAGCCGAGCCTGGTCCGACTGGCATATCCTTGTTTGCAACATCCAGGCCTGCGCAGAAGCCATAAGGTGTCCCGCGATGGGTCAATAAGTCTGGCACGGCAGTTGCATGGTCAGGTATGGGGGAATGGGGCGGAGGCCCGTCGCTTCGCAAATGTAGCGGCGGGTCTTCTGCATAGAGGTCGCGTCCCAGTCTACGCGCTGCCGTCCGTCTCGCTTTCCTCGTCTATCGCCCGGACCGGCAGTAAGCAGCTGTAGGTATCGGCGAAGTCGAGATCGAGGAAGACAGGGAGTGTCTACGAAGTGGTCCTCGATGCGCTGCGGCCAAGCGACCTATTAACCGGAAACCTGTTAACTAAATTGGCCTAAGCCATTGGCTCTTATAAAGCTTTTTGAACTAACTCCCCCTCGGGAGCATGCGCGAAATTACATTCCGAATAGGGGGTAATGGCCGCGATTACCACGCTATAGCAACGGGCCGTTCTGATAGCGGTGCAGGTGGCGAATTTTTGCAACGGCCCTACGGGAAACACTCAAAAGGTTCAAAAGCCTAAGATTTGGCCGCTATCCCGCTAAATGAAAAGCCCGCCACCGTGAGGCAGCGGCGGGCTTAGGCAGTTTTTGCCGGGGTTCAGTGATGGTCGCCCAACCCGCGTTTTCTACGGGGTTGCTTCGTAATCGGATGCGCTGCAAGAAACGCCTCGTCCGCCGCGATGAGCTTGGCGACTTCATCCGCACTGATCGGCAGGTATCGGTCCTTTGCGGCTTCTCGTTTTCATTGGACGGCCAGGAGATCGGGCGCTGGAACTCGGATTTGATCGGCCACAGCCTGCCGGCTCCTGTCGACGCTGATCATCCGTTTGTCAGAATAGGCGCTAGATCGATCCTCGTCCTCTAGGACGTACATCGCGTGAATGCTTTTCTCTTGCCAGTAAGCCGTTTCCGCTCTTGCCAGGCTGGTGACAGCATCAGCCTTGCGCCAAGGTAGGCGGCGCGCCTGACGCATGAGCTGATTGTGGTGTCGATGAGGACGGCATCGGGCAGCGGATCAAGGCACTGCTGCACGAATGCAGCCAGCGCCTTTGTCTTGACGCCGGCGCTCATGCCTTGCCCGGCTCCCAGCGAAACTCTTTCTCCAATTTCTGCTTTTTTGTGCGGGGCCGCAGTTCAACAACCGTACCGTCCCGCGCGGGAGTTGGTAAGATATTCATCGCGAGAGCTAACGCTTCATGCAAGCCTTGCCGGATGCCACCATCTTGGTCGAACACCCAAACTGAAGGTTCGGTTCTCAGAATGCGTGTTGGCTTTTTAGCCTCGTCGAATTCTAAAGTTGCAGATAGAACCCGCTGCCTGGTGCCGGCATATTGGGGCAGAGTATCCTTGCCGATATTAGGCCTTCGACTAGCCGGAGCGACATGCGCAGAGGCTCCCCTTCATTGGGAAAAAGGTAGTGTCGGGACATTCAACTGCTCTCCATCGAAGCGCGGACTCACAGACATGTAGTTCTTACCGCACCTAGCACTACATTCGACGTGCACGTGACCGGCTTGGGACGCGGCGGCGGCTCGTTTACCGGCCGATTGGCGGATATGCTCGTGCGACATTGCACATAGGCATCCGTTCCGACTCGCGCGCCAAGCAATCGGCAATAGGCGTCGTCCTGAGGAGCCATTGATCTATTCATGAGGTATTGGCGAAGCGCCGGCTTGTTACTCGCGAGTAATGTAGCGGAGCCTTCGTCCATGCCCTGCTGCTGTAGCCACGCAACTGTTTTGGACTTGCCGTCGGATTGGCATCCGCCGATGGCGCATAGAAATATCACCATCCAAATCTTAGCCACCCACGTTCCCCCAAGTCGCCTAAATCACTAAGTCACCTAAATCGTGCAGGTCAGACCTCGCATAGGCAAGGCTTCCTACGCTTCCTACCGAAGAGCGCGGCAGAATAGCTATGGTCGTCACCGTCAGCCGGGAGGAGTGTAGAGCGGCTCTGCGCATCGATGAACCAAGCACTGGCCATCGCGCGTCGGCACAAACCCTACCGCTGGGATTAACGACCAGTCGCACGCATTGCTGTACCGGCGGACGTAGAGGGCATAGGTGTTCGGTCCGGTGGTCAGCACCGCCGAGCCTTGGCTCTGGATTAGCGCCTGCGTCTGTTGGCAGGTCATGGCGCGGGTGTCCGGCCTGGCCTGGGCGAGGTTGGTGAAGGCAAGCATGACCGCTGCCGAGGTCAACGCAATCCGGCGAATGGACATGACGAGACTCCATGATGAGCCATTTGGTTGACAAACTCGCATGTCGCAGGGCAGCTGTGCAATGGCGGCCTCCAAATCGGAATTCCGGACTGGAGCAAACTGCCCGCCCCGTGCGCACCTGACGGCGTGCCGCGGACCATCTGGCAGCATAACCATGACCTTCGCCGGCTACCGACTAAAAGTGACTATCTGGGATAGTTCGGCGATGTCGCCGTAGATCATCGAACCTTTGACGAGAAAACACTTATCACCGAGGACGTCGAAGAGTGAGCTTGACGCGGTGCAAACCGGCAGATTCTTCGAATTGGCGTACGTACCGAGCGTCGCGGTTTCGACCTTACGGTCCGCGGCTTCGGCATAGCTGACGCTGATCGCGAGGATAGCGAAAGCAAGGTGGCTCGGGGATAAGTAAGCTCGCGACATGCATCAAAATAGCACCGGCCCTTGATAGGCTTCGTCCATCGATTGGATGAAGCGGTCCATTATATTAGCCATCACTTGACTAAGGTGCCGGCCACCCTCAGCCCCTTCGTTCGAAAGTTGGCTTCCAATCGCGATTGCGTGCCCGCTGCTGGCCTTCGTAGTCAGGAATGCATGTGAAGAACACCTGCCGGCGGTCACGGCCGGCAGCCTTGCAATTTGAGCAGACAAAGAGCCCGACCAGGTCGTCATGCATCGAGCCGTGGGCGCGGCCAAGCCTGTCAATCAGCGCCTGGATGTCGAGCTTAGCACATCGGGTGTCCGCAATTGACATAGATGCTTTCGCGGGCGGCCAGAGTGTCGGCGAGGTCTTTTGAGGCATGGCGATTCTCCGTTGAAGGGCTCGCCGCAACGGGAGGAATATAATCCTGAGATTAGCGCCGGCAAGCTCGCCCGACGGCTTTTCAACCGCTAGCTTTCATCCCAAAAATCCTGCAGCGAGGGCGTGGCGCAAGTCTTCCTCGCCGCGTAGGTGCTTGACGCGGGCCTTGATGCCCGGCTTGACCCACTGCGTTGCCGGCCGCTTTGGCATATCCTTGGGCGGTGGCCCGGCATGTTCCTGCACGCGCTTCCACAACCGCTCCTGCATCTCGCGGTTGACGCTCACAAACGCACTGCCGACATAGTTCCTGGTGCCTGGCTCAGCCATCAGAGCAAACGCCGGCTGCCCCTCTCGCGTTCAACTCCGAGAGGCTCGAACTCGCTTTCGGTGAAGGACTTGGTTTTCAGCCAATTGGTGGTCGGACCGCTGCGATATTTGCTGTCTCGACGCTTCGATACCATCCCCTCCAGGCCGGTAGCGTCGATCAGATGATAGATCGCATTAGCCTCGCCTGGCATCGTCTTGCTGAACCGGATTCGACTATCAGACCCTATAAGGCCGGCCAGGATTTCCCGCCGATCCTCCAGTGCCATGTCGCGCAAGTCGTGGCCGTTGAGATGCAGCAGATCGAACGCGACGAAATAGAGGTCGTGCTGGCGCCTGGTGATTGCCTTGCGCAGCGCGGCAAAATCCGAAAGGCCAGCCTCATTCAAGACGACGACTTCGCCGTCGATGATGGCGTTCTG
>NZ_JBVVQZ010000015.1:0-151095 GCF_055811635.1 Mesorhizobium sp. WSM4806
TCACAGGTTCAAATCCTGTCCCCGCAACCAAACAAAAACGGCCCGCATCACGCGGGCCGTTTTGCGTTTGCAGCCTGCTGGCCGCCTTCTCCGGCATGGAAGTGATCATGCGGTCGAGTTCAGGCCGCGTCCCTATTCCCTACCGCAGGCTTTCCAACTCGCGGATGCGTTTGGCGCCGTCGGCCTCGAGCTGCCGGGTGACGGCGCCGATCAGCGTTTCGGCCACGACGAAAAGGGCCGCCGAAGAATCCCAGGCCGAGGGCACGGCGGTGCGCCCGGCGATGACATGGCGGGCAAAGCGGGCGATTGGCGACAGCCACTGGTCGGTGAACAGCACGATCTGCACGCCGCGCTGGTGTGCCGTCTCGGCGAAGCGGACCAGGCTGTCCTGGTAGCGCCTGATGTCGAAGATCACCAGCACGTCGCGCTTGCCCATGTCGATCAGCCGGTCGCGCCAGACGCTTTCCTGTCCGGCGAGGTGAAAGACATTGGGCTGGATGATGGCGAGGTGAGCGGCCATGTAGCGCGCCAGCGGATCGGTGAAGCGGCCGCCAATCAGGAAGGTTTTGCCGCGCCGGTCGGCAAGCTTTGCGACGATGTCGGCAAGTTGCTTGTCGGACAGGTGCCTGAACGTCTCGCGCATGTTGTCGAGCGTCGCCTCCAGCATCGGCGACACCGCGCCGCCGTTCGGCGATGGCGGGTTGAGTGCGCGCGACGCCGGCGACTGCAGTTGCGCCGCCAGTTCGTCCTGCAGCGCCGACTGGAATTCCGGGTAGTTCTGGAAGCCGAGACGGGCGACGAAACGCAGGATCGTCGGCGAGGAGACGCCAGCGGCAGCTGAGAATTCGGCGACCGTCTTCAGGCCGATCAGCGGATAGCTGGCGATCAGCGTCTGCGCTGCGCGGCGCTCGCCCGCCGGCATCGTGCCGATGCGGTCCGAGATCAGTTCGGCAATGCTCGAAATCATCTTTTCCCCATGCCCGGCCGTTTTGCCGAAATCGCATTTGACCCGAAATCGCGTTTGACAAAGCCGGACAAACTGTATGAAATCATCCACAGGGACGCAATGAGGCAAAATACGTAACATACGATACAGCGCTCCCCGGGGACGACAGGATAAATGGAGACAGCACGGCCCGCCAGCCTTGCATCGCCTGAAACCGTAGGGGTGACGAACCCCGGCGGATTGAGCCCTTTCGTGCTGACCTGCGACCACGCCTCCAATTTCCTGCCGCCGGAATTCGGAACGCTCGGCCTTGCTGCCGAAGAACTCTCCCGCCACATCGCCTGGGATCCCGGCGCGCTGCCGGTCGCCCGCCGCATGGCCGCGGCGTTTGACGCGACCCTGGTCGAGACCTGCATTTCGCGCCTTGTCATTGACTGCAACCGGCCACTGGATGCGCCGGACCTGGTGCCCCTGGTCAGCGAGACCACAACCATTCCGGGCAATGCCGGCCTGTCGCAAAAGCAGCGCGCCGCGCGCATCGCCCTGTCCTGGCAACCCTTCCATGATGCGGTCGCTGACATCATCGACAAAAGGCTGGCGCGCGGGCTCGAGACGCGGCTGGTTTCAATCCATTCCTTCAACCCGGTCTACAACGGCAAGAGCCGGCCCTGGCACATCGGCGTCATCCATGACGAGGACCGTCGGCTGGCAGCGCCGCTTGTCACCGCGCTGCAGCGGCTCGCCGGCGTCACGGTCGGCGTCAACGAGCCCTATTCGCCGGCCGACCGCGTCTATTTCACGCTGGAACGGCACGCGCGCCCGCGGGAGCTACCCTGCGCGATGATCGAAATCCGCAACGACGAAATATCCGACGAAGCCGGGCAGCGAAAATGGGCGGATCTGCTCACGGGGATTTTTTCCGATCTCGAGCCGTCATCCGGATCCCAGGGATCTGGCCGGCGCGGGCTCGGCCATCCGGTGGAACCGGTCAACTGACAAGAAGAAGGGGACTTTCAAATGGCAGGCGGTAATACGAAGCAAGTTGGCAGCGTCGCATACGCGAAGCGCGACAAATCTTATTTCGAGGACCGGCAACTGGTGCGTCACGCCAATGTCTGGCATCTGTGGGCGCTCGGCGTCGGCGCCGTCATATCCGGGCATTTTTCGGGCTGGAATTTCGGATTCGGGACAGGCGGCTGGGGCGGCATGCTGGTGGCCGGCATCATCATCGCCATCATGTATGTCGGCCTCGTCTTCTCGATCGCCGAGATGAGCCCGGCTTTGCCGCACACCGGCGCTGCCTACTCCTTCGCCCGGACGGCGATGGGGCCGTGGGGCGGCTTCATCACCGGGCTTTGCGAAAACGTCGAGTATGTGGTGACGCCCGCGGTCATCGCCTTCTTCATCGGCTCCTATATGGGAGGCATCTGGTCGGTCGCCTTTCCCGACTCCAGCGTCTGGCCGCCGCTCTGGTGGCTGGTGACCTATGGGGTGTTCCTGGCGTTGAATATTTTCGGCGTCGCGCTGTCCTTCCGCGTCACGCTGATCGTCACGCTGCTGTCGCTGGCCGTGCTGATTGTCTTCTGGATCAGCGCTATCCCGAGCATGGACTTTTCGCGCTGGGCGTTGAACATCGGCGTCGGTCCGGACGGAGCGGCGATGGAGCTTCCCGAAGGCAATGGCTCGATGTTCCCGTTCGGTTTCTCGGGCGTGCTGGCAACGTTGCCTTTTGCGGTTTGGCTGTTCCTGGCGATCGAGCAGCTTCCGCTGGCGGCGGAAGAATCGGTCGATCCCAAGCGCGACATGCCGCGCGGTATTATCGCCGGCATGCTGACGCTGATGGTCTCGGCCTTCATGATCGTGCTGCTCAACCCGTCGGTCGTCGGCGTTGGTTCGTTCAAGCTCGCGACTTCCGGCGAGCCTCTGCTTGACGGGTTCCGGGCGATTTATGGCGACTCGGGCGCAGTGCTGCTTGGCGTCATCGCGCTGATTGGATTGATCGCAAGCTTCCACACCATCATCTTCGCCATGGGCCGCCAGGTCTATTCGCTGAGCCGCGCCGGCTATTTCCCGTCGGCGCTGTCGGTCACCCACAAATCGTATAAGACGCCGTATGTGGCGATGTTTGCGGGCGCCATCGTCGGCTTCGGCATCATGCTGATCATGTGGTTCGCGCTGGGCGGCGCTACGGCCGGTTCGCTCATCGGCTCGGTGTTGCTGAACATGGCGGTGTTCGGCGCGATGTTCTCCTACATCCTGCAGGCGGTGTCCTTCATCCTGCTGCGCCAGAACCAGCCGAACATGGAACGTCCCTATCGCAGCCCGCTCGGCGTCCCGGGCGCCGTGCTGACGATCATCATCGGCGTGGTCACCCTGCTCTACCAGATTCAGGACGCGAACTTCACCAAGGGCGTGGTCTGGGTGGCGCTGTGGTTCGCCATCGCGATCGTCTATTTCGGGCTGGTCGGCCGTCACAAGCTGATCCTGTCGCCGGAAGAAGAGTTCGCGCTGGAGCACGCGCAGAAAGCCTAACCTGCCTCGGACCTCAAGAAACACCCGGCCGCTTCCTGCGGCCGGGTCCAGAGTTGAACTCTCGAAGCGCCACAAAGGCGGCGGAGCTTGCAAGAATGGCCGGAAATTTCTCGTTAGATCAGTTGAAAAAGGCGGTCTCCAGCGGTGAGGTCGATACGGTGCTGGCGTGCATTGTCGACATGCAGGGGCGGCTGGCGGGAAAGCGATTCCTGGCGCAGTATTTCGTCGATTCCGCGCATGACGAGACGCATGGCTGCAACTATCTCCTGGCCGCCGACATCGATATGGAACCGGTGCCCGGCTACAAGGCGGCGAGCTGGTCGAAGGGTTACGGCGACTTCGTCATGAAGCCCGACCTGTCGACGCTGCGGCGCATTCCATGGCTGGAAAAGACGGCGCTGGTGATCTGCGACGTGCTCGACCACCACACCCATGACGACCTGCCGCATTCGCCGCGCGCCATCCTGAAGAAGCAGGTCAAGCGGCTGAGCGAACGCGGCTATCTCGGCTATTTCGCCTCCGAGCTCGAATTCTATCTGTTCAGCGAAACCTACGATTCCGCCCGCAAGAAGCACTGGCAGGGCCTCGACACAGCCTCGCCCTATATCGGCGACTACCAGATCGGCATCACCACCAAGGAAGAAGGCGTCATGCGCCGGCTGCGCAACGAGATGCAGGCGGCCGGCATTCCGATCGAGAACTCCAAGGGCGAGTGGGGTCCGGGCCAGGAAGAAATCAATGTCCGCTATGCCGAGGCGCTCGAGATGGCCGACCGCCACGTCATCCTGAAGAACGGCGCCAAGGAAATCGCCGAGTCCGAAGGCAAGGCGGTCTCGTTCATGGCCAAGTACAATTACGGGCTGGCCGGCAATTCCAGCCACATCCACAATTCGCTGTGGAGCGCCGACGGCGAGACGCCGCTTTTTTACGACAGAAAGGCCGAATGGACACTGTCGACGCTCGGCCAGCAATGGGCGGCGGGCCAGCTCAAATATGCCAGGGAATTCACCTGGTTCCTGGCGCCCTACGTCAACTCCTACAAGCGCTTCCAGGCCGGCACCTTCGCGCCGACCAAGATCATGTGGAGCGAGGACAACCGCACCGCCGGTTTCCGCCTGTGCGGCGAGGGCACCAAGGGCATCCGCATGGAATGCCGCATCGGCGGCGCCGATCTCAACCCCTATCTCGCCTTCGCCGCGCTGATCGCGGCCGGCCTGGCCGGCATCGACGAAAAGCTTGAACTGCAAAAACCCTTCGTCGGCGATGCCTATCAAGCCTCGCAGCTGCCGGAAATTCCGAAGACCCTGCGTGACGCCACCGAGACGCTGGCAAAATCGGAGATGCTGAAGCAGGCGCTCGGCGACGGCGTGCTCGAGCATTATGTCCATACGGCGCACTGGGAGCAGTTCGAATACGACCGCCGCATTACCGATTGGGAACTGCACAGGGGGTTTGAGCGGTACTAAACTACGCCAGCGTCGCCGTTCAGCTTTGCTGCCGGACGGGCGGGCGGCTCAAAACTGAGATTGTCGTAAATTGCGAGGACCCAAGGAATGACCGAAACGGTCAAGATAAAATCTCCCGTCGATGGTTCGATCTATGCCGAGCGGCCTGTGGCCACGGACCAGGCGATCAATGCGGCGGTCGAGCGGGCCAAGGCGGCGCAGGAGAAATGGGCTGAGACGCCGATCGTCGAGCGCGGCAAGTACATGCTTGCCATGCTGGAAGCGCTGGTCGCCATGACCGACGAGATCGTGCCGGAGATCGCCTGGCAGATGGGCCGCCCGGTGCGCTTTGGCGGCGAGTTCGGCGGCGTCAGGGAACGCACCAGCTACATGGTCGAGATCGCCGAAGCGGCACTCAAGCCGGTGATGGCCTCCAATCCGAAGGACGGGTTTCGCCGCTATGTGAAGAAGGTGCCGCTCGGCGTGGTCCTGGTGATCGCGCCGTGGAACTATCCCTATCTCACCGCCGTCAACACCATCGTGCCGGCGCTGATGGCCGGCAGCGCCGTCATCCTCAAGCATGCGGCGCAGACGCTGCTGGTCGGGGAACGTTTTCAACAGGCGTTCGACAAGGCAGGCCTGCCCAAGGGTCTGTTCCAGAACCTCGTCATGAACCATGCGCAGACCGAAAAACTGCTCGGCTCGGGCAAGATCGACCATGTCAATTTCACCGGCTCGGTTGCCGGCGGCCGCGCCATCGAAAAGGCCGCAGCGGGCACCTTCATGACGCTCGGCCTTGAACTCGGCGGCAAGGATCCGGCCTATGTCCTGGCCGATGCCAAGATGGACCATGCCGTCGCCAACCTGGTCGACGGCGCCTTCTACAATTCCGGCCAGTGCTGCTGCGGCATCGAGCGCGTCTATGTCCACGAGAAGGTCTATGACGAATTCGTCGAAGGCTTCATCGCTGAAACCAGGAACTACGTCGTCGGCAACCCGCTCGACCAGGCGACGACGATGGGGCCGATGGCACAGGCGCGCTTCGCCGACCTGATCCGCGAGCAGAAGGCCGAGGCGCTGCGCAAGGGCGCCAGGGCGCATATCAACATGAAGGTGGCCAATGACGAGCCGGGCTCGCCCTATCTGGCGCCGGAAGTGCTGACCGGGGTCGATCACCAGATGAGCGTCATGCGCGAGGAGAGCTTTGGGCCAATCGTCGGCATCATGAAGGTGCGCAACGACGAGGACGCGATCGCGCTGATGAACGACAGCCCCTACGGTCTGACGGCCTCGATTTGGACCAGCGACACCGAGCATGCGGCGGCGATCGGTGATCGCGTCGAGACCGGCACCGTGTTCATGAACCGCTGCGACTATCTCGATCCGGCGCTGGTCTGGACCGGCGTCAAGGACACCGGCAAGGGCGCGGCGCTGTCGGCCATCGGCTACGACAATCTGACGAGGCCGAAGTCATATCATCTGCGTGAAGCCATCTGATTTTTTTGAAAGACAGAAATGACAAAATTGATTTCCAAATGGAACTATCCGACGACCGTGCGCTTCGGCGCGGGGCGCATCAAGGAATTGCCTGATGTGCTTGAAGCCACCGGCATCAAGCGGCCGCTCTTCGTCACCGATCCGGGGCTGGCCAAACTTCCGGTCGTCGCTTCGACGTTGAAGATCCTCGACGATGCCAAGGTACCCTATGGCGTATTTTCCGAGGTCAAGCCGAACCCGGTGGACTCCAACCTGACCGCCGGCATTGCGGTGTTCAAGAAGGGCAAGCATGACGGCGTCATCGCCTTCGGCGGCGGCTCGGCGCTCGACCTCGGCAAGCTGATCGCCTTCCAGGCCGGCCAGACGCGGCCGGTCTGGGATTTCGAGGATATCGGGGACTGGTGGACGCGCGCCAACTCCGACGCGATCGCACCGATCATCGCCGTGCCGACCACGGCCGGCACCGGCTCGGAGGTCGGCCGCGCCGGCGTCATCACCAATGAAGCGACCCACACCAAGAAGGTGATCTTCCATCCGAAACTTTTGCCGGCCATCGTCATCGCCGATCCGGAACTGTCGGTCGGCATGCCCGGCTTCATCACCGCCGGCACCGGCATGGATGCGCTCGCCCATTGCCTCGAAGCCTATTGCGCGCCGGGCTATCATCCGATGGCCGACGGCATCGCCGTCGAAGGCGTGCGGCTCGTCTTCGAGAACCTGCCGAAGGCCTTCGCCAACGGCAAGGATCTCGTCGCCCGCGCCCACATGATGAGTGCGGCCGCGATGGGCGCTGCCGCCTTCCAGAAGGGGCTGGGCGCCATCCACTCGCTGTCGCATCCGATCGGCGCGCTTTACGACACCCATCACGGCATGACCAACGCCGTGTTCATGCCTTATGTGCTGACCTTCAACCGCGACGCCATCGAGGCGCGCATCGCCCGGCTCGCGGCTTATTGCGGCATCAAGGGCGGCTTCGACGGTTTCGCCAAGACCGTCATCAAGCTGCGCAAGGAATTGGAGGTGCCGCACGCGCTGCCGGGCCTGATCAAGGGGCTCGACATGGACAAGAAGCGCAAGGGCCTGATCGCCGACATGGCAGTGGTCGATCCGACCGCCGGCGGCAACCCTGTCAAGCTGACCAGGAAGGCGGCGCTGACGCTGCTCGAAAATGCCATTGCCGGCACCGCCTGACACAGTATTCGCGCCGGAAACTGATCCGGGAAATTGAGGGCAAAGAAAGGGGGAAAGATGAAAGGTAAGACGGAAACTCGTTAGCCGGAAAAATAGTTGCGAGGCGATTGCTACAGCCGGTTAAAAAGAGTTTACTTTTTCGTACTGCAGGGCATCGCTTTCACAAACCATTCATCGGGCTGTCACACGAAAACGATACCGCATCGCAGGCGTCCAACGGCGTCAGTTCAACGGAGAGAACACATGTTCAAATTCACGGGAAAAGTACTTTCCCTTACGGCCGTCGCCCTGATGGCGACCTCTGCTATCTCGTCGGCGCAGTCAATGGATGAACTGGTCGCCGCCGCCAAGGCGGAAGGCCAACTCACCACCATCGCGCTGCCGCATGACTGGTGCGGCTATGGCGCGGTGATCGCCGGCTTCAAGGCGAAATATCCGGAAATCACCGTCAACGAGCTCAACCCCGATGCCGGCTCCGGAGACGAGATCGAGGCGATCAAGGCCAACAAGGACAATAAGGGCCCGCAGGCGCCCGACGTCATCGACGTCGGCCTGTCCTTCGGCCCGACCGCCAAGGCCGACGGCCTGATCCAACCCTACAAGGTGTCGACCTGGGACACGATCCCCGACAGCGCCAAGGATCCCGAAGGCTACTGGACCGGCGACTATTACGGCGTGCTGGCGATGATGGTGAACAAGGATCTGGTCAAGGAAGTGCCGACTGATTGGGCCGATCTTCTTAAGCCGGAATACGCCAACGCCGTCGCGCTCGCCGGTGATCCACGCGCCTCGAATCAGGCAATCCAGGCGGTCTACGCCGCTGGTCTTTCAAGCGGCGCCGCGGCCGGTGAAGCCGCAGGTACTGCCGGCCTCGAGTTCTTCAAGAAGCTCAATGCCGCCGGCAATTTCGTGCCGGTCATCGGCAAGCCGGCGACGCTTGCACAGGGTCAGACACCGATCCTGATCAACTGGGACTACAACGCGCTTGCCGGCCGCGACACGCTGAAAGGCAATCCGCCGGTCGACGTCGTTGTGCCGAAGACCGGTGTCGTCGCGGGCGTCTACGTGCAGGCGATCAGCGCCTACGCGCCGCATCCGAACGCTGCCAAGCTCTGGCTGGAATATCTCTATTCCGACGAAGGCCAGATCGGCTGGCTGAAGGGCTATTGCCACCCGATCCGCTTCAACGATCTCGCCAAGAACGGCAAAATCCCGGAGGACGTGATGGCCAAGCTGCCGCCGGCCGCATCCTATGAGGCCGCGGTGTTCCCGTCGCTCGATGAGCAGGGCAAGGCCAAGGAAGTCATCACCAAGAACTGGGACGCCGTCGTCGGCGCCAACGTTCAGTAAGGTTGAAAACCGCCGGGCGGCTTCACCGCCGCCCGGTATTCCCGCTAGAGCGACGTGCGTCGGACGCACAAAGTACGCTCTAGAACTCAAGTTTCCGCATCGTGCTTTCCGAAAATCGAGTTCGATTTTCGGGCCGATGCGATAAGACGGTAGCCGGCGCATGACCGATCTCTCGCTTTCCGATCACGCGATTGCCGGGAAGACGGCGCCGCCCAGCGAGGCGCGCGCGTTTCGGCTGCCGACGCAATGGCTGGGCGTGGCGCCGTTCTTCATCTTCGCCATCATGTTCCTGGTCCTGCCCACACTCTATCTGGTGCTTGGCGCCTTCCAGAACGCTGCCGGCACGTTCACCTTCGACAACATTGTCGGTATCTTCGACCCACCCAATCTGTCGAACTACATACAGTGCCAATATGATTCCTGGATCTCCTGGGTCGACGGAAACTGCAGGCTGCCCACTATCCTTGCCGCCTACTGGATCTCGATCAAGATCAGCCTCGCTTCGTCGCTCATCGGGGCATTTGCCGGTCTGGCCATTGCCATTGCCATCGTGCGCGGCGGCCTGCCGAACTGGATACGTTCGGCGACGCTGACCTTTTCCGGCGTGGCTTCGAATTTCGCCGGCGTGCCGCTGGCCTTTGCGTTCCTCGCTACGCTCGGCCGGCTCGGCCTCGCGACGGTGATCCTGAACACCGTGTTCGGCCTCAACATTTACGCCCACGGCTTCAACATCCTGTCGTTCTGGGGCCTGACGCTGACCTATGTCTATTTCCAGATCCCGCTGATGGTGGTCATCATCACGCCGGCGATCGACGGACTGAAGAAGGAATGGGGCGAGGCGGCCGCGACGCTTGGCGCCACCACGGCGCAATACTGGCGCATGGTCGTCATCCCAGTGATATGGCCGAGTTTTCTCGGCACCGTCATCCTGCTGTTTGCCAACGCCTTCGGCGCTATCGCCACCGCCTATGCGCTGACCGGCTCGTCGCTCAACATAATTCCCATCGTGCTTTACGCACAGATCCGCGGCGACGTGCTGCACAACCCGCATCTCGGCTATGCCATTGCCTTCGGCATGATCGTCATCACCGGCCTCGCCAACGTCTTCTACATCTGGTTCCGGACGCGCAGCGAAAGGTGGCTCAAATGAAGAGCGGACGTTTCTGGGCCTGGCTCGTCTTCGCGCTGGGTGCGGCCTATTTCTTCATTCCGCTGATCGCGACCGTGGAATTCTCGATGCGCATGCGGCGCGGGGTCTATTCCTTCGACGCCTACGAGGTCGTGCTAGGCGACCCCCGCTTCCAGGCGACCTTCGGCTATTCGGTGCTTGCCGCCATCTTCACCATCATCCTCGGCGTGCTCATTGTTGTGCCCACCGCCTACTGGATCCGGCTACGGCTGCCGCAACTGAGACCGGTCGTCGAGTTCATCACTCTGCTGCCGCTGGTCATCCCCGCCATCGTCATCGTCTTCGGCTACATCAGAATGTACGGATCGAACTCGCCGCTGCCGTTCCTGGCGAGCGACACGGGCACCAACGCCTTGCTGGTCATCGGCTATGCGACGCTGGCGCTGCCCTATATGTACCGCGCCGTCGACACCGGGCTTCGCACTATCGACGTGCGCACGCTGACGGAAGCGGCGCAGATCCTCGGCGCCGGCTGGGGCACGATCATCGCCCGTGTCATTCTGCCCAATGTGCTGATCGCGGTATTGTCGGGCGCCTTCCTTACCTTCGCTATCGTCCTCGGCGAATTCACCATGGCCAGTCTGCTCAATCGGCCGGCCTTCGGTCCCTACCTGCAGAACATCGGCGCCAATCGCGCCTATGAGCCGGCGGCACTTGCCATCATCGCCTTCGCCATTACCTGGGCGTGCATGTCGCTGATCCAGATCCTGTCGCGTTTTGCGCCGCGATCGGCGAACCGGCCAAACTGACCGAAAAGTACTGACCGAAAGAAAAAAAGCCATGGCCGAGCCATTCCTCTCCATCCAGCATGTGCGAAAATCCTTCGGCGCCACCACCGTCGTCCAGGATTTCAACCTCGACGTCGAGCCGGGCGAATTCGTCTCCTTCCTCGGGCCATCGGGCTGCGGCAAGACGACGGTGCTGCGTATGGTCGCCGGCTTCGAGGAGCCGAGCGCCGGCAAGATCGTCGTCGCCGGCAAGGATATCACCCGGCTCAAACCCAACCAGCGCAATGTCGGCATGGTGTTCCAGGCCTATGCGCTGTTTCCCAACCTGACCGTGGCGCAAAACATCGGCTTCGGGCTGAAGGTCGCCGGCATGCCCAAGGCCGATGCCGACAGGCGCGTTGCCGAGATGCTCGACCTCATCAAGCTGCCGCAGATGGGCGACCGCTATCCCTATCAGCTCTCCGGCGGCCAGCAGCAGCGCATCGCGCTGGCGCGGGCGATTGCGCCAAAGCCGAAGCTGCTGCTGCTCGACGAGCCGTTGTCGGCGCTCGACGCCAAGGTGCGCGTGTCGCTGCGCGAGGAAATCCGCTCGATCCAGAAGAGGCTCGGCATCACCACCATCTTCGTCACCCACGACCAGGAAGAGGCGCTGTCGATCTCCGACCGCATCGCCGTCATGTATGGCGGCAAGGCCGAGCAGGTCGGCACGCCGTTCGAGATCTACAACCGGCCGGCGACCAAGTTCGTCGCCAATTTCGTCGGCACGCTGAACGTGCTCGAAGGCACCGTCACCGATGCAGCCTCGGGCAAGGTGCGCGTCAATTCGCAAGAGGTCTCGCTGCAGGGAAAGCTAAACGGCTCCAAGTCCGGCGACACGCTGTCGTTGGCGCTGCGGCCCGAGGCGATTTCGCTCGGCCGCCATCCCGGCCGCGACTCCAGTCTTTCGGGCGAGATCACCGAAGTGCACTTCCTCGGCTCGGTCATCCGGGTTCGCGTCGGCATCGGCGGCAGCACGGTGTCGCTCGACACGTTCAACAGCCCGGCCTCGCCGCCGCCCGCTGTCGGCGAGAAGGCCGAGATTTCGTTTTCGTCGGGCGACATGCTTGTGCTGCATTAGGGGCGGAGTGAATGGTGAATATTGAATAGCAAGAAGGCGCTTTACGCGCCGAGATTTCTCTGCAAGCGACCATTCACCATTCACCATTCACCATTCACCATTCACCAGCCAAAGCCGTCGCCGTTTTTTTGCCTGCCAATCGCCCGGCTTCACCGCTACGATGAGGCATGGCGCTTTTCGAGCTGACCCTTGTTCTCCTGCTGATCGCCGTCGCGCTGACGGCGTTGTCGCGGCGTCTCCAGGTTCCCTATCCGTCGTTGCTGGCGCTGGCAGGCGCGGGCATCGCCTTCCTGCCGTTTGCGCCGACCATCGAGATCGATCCCGAACTGGCGCTCGCCTTGTTCATCGCGCCGGTGCTTCTCGACGCGGCCTACGACACGTCGCTGCGCGATCTCAATCGCTACAGGCTGCCGCTTGTCCTGCTGGCACTGGGCGCCGTCGTTTTCACCACCGCTGTCGTGGCGTTCGTCGGATGGACAATGGCAAGCCTGCCGATCGCTGCGGCCATTGCCCTTGGCGCGATCGTGGCGCCGCCCGATGCCGTGGCGGCGTCGGCCGTGCTTGTACAGTTCAAGGTGCCGCACCGCGTCACCACGATCCTGCAAGGCGAAAGCCTGCTCAACGACGCCACGGCACTGCTGATATACCGCATGGCGGTTTCCGCAACTGCCGGCTCCATCCTGCTGAGCAGCGCGGTTCCGATGATCTTGCTGTCGACAGTCGGCAGCCTCGCCGCGGGCTATGTGCTCGGCCGATTGTCTCTCGTCACCCTCAGTCGCATCAGAGATCCGGCAAGTGGCACGGTGCTGCAATTTGCCGGGACGTTCGGCGTCTGGATCCTGGCCGACAGGATCGGGCTCTCCGCCATCATAACGATCGTCGTCTATGCCATGACCATCGCACGTACCGCGCCGCGCCGCATGCCGGCCAGAAATCGCGTCAGCTCCTACTCGGTCTGGGAGACGGCGGTGTTCGTGCTCAACGTGCTGGCCTTCGTCCTGATGGGACTTCAGGCACGGTCGATCGTCGGCCGGCTTGCCGAGCAGGGGCAGATCGAAGCGTTCGTCTTCGCCGCAGCCGTGCTGGCTGTCGTCGTCGTCTCGCGCCTCGTTTGGGTGCTGGGATGCGGTGCGATCATGAGGTGGCTTGCCAGCTTCGGTGACGCGGACCGGCAGGCCGAGGCGCCGTCGTTTCGCGGCGGCGTGCTGATCGGCTGGTGCGGCATGCGCGGTCTGGTTACGCTTGCGGCAGCGTTTGCCTTGCCGGCTGACTTTCCCGGCCGCGACCCGATTGTGCTCGCCGCTTTCTCGGTCGTGCTCGGCACCCTGGTGCTGCAAGGCATCAGCCTGAAGCCGCTGCTGCGCTTGCTTCGTCTCGATCCGGACGAAACTGTCGACCGCGAGGTCGCGCAAGCACGCGTCGCCATCATGCAGGCAGCGCTGGACGTGTTGAGCGGCAAGACATCGAATGCCGCGGCCGTGGTCCGCGAGCAATTTGCCGCGCAGCGCGTGATCGCCGAAAATCCTGACGACGCCCAGGCTGCAACCGAGTACGACAGGTTGCGCCTCTATGCCATCAAGAGCCAGCGTGACGCGCTGGAGCAATTGCGCATCGACGGAACGATCGGCGACGAAGCATATCATCGCCTGGAGGAGGAAATCGACTGGTCGGAACTGGCCGCCTCTCCGCCGGGACGTTTCCAGCCGTTGACGACCTAGCTGCGCTATCTGGCCCAAGCGCTCTGCATCCGGCTGCACATTGCAGCCGATCAGCCCAACGGCTACTGCTTTCAGGGAATTGAGCCGGATAAGCAATGAAGCTGGTCAGCTACAACATCCAGTACGGGTTCGGCGGCGACGGTCGCTACGATCTCTCGCGCTGCGCCAAGATCGTGGCTGGCGCCGACATCATCGCCTTGCAGGAGGTGGAACGGCACTGGCTGCGCAGCAACGAGGACGACCAGCCGGAACTTCTTTCGCGACTGCTGCCCGAACATTATTGGGTTTATGGGCCGGCCTTCGACATGGACGCCAGCGAACGGCGTGACGGCCGCATCGTCAACCGTCGGCGGCAATTCGGCACCATGCTCCTGTCCAGGCGGCCGATCGTCTGGTCGCGCCTGCACACGCTGCCGCTGCGCCGCACCGTGCGTCCGCTCAACACCCGCAACGCAGCGCTGGAATGCATGATCCACACCCCTGCCGGTCCGGTGCGGGTGCTATCGCTGCATCTGGCGCATATCGCCGCCGAAGAGCGGCTGGAGCAGATCGACTATCTGCTCGCCGAGCATCGCCGCGCGCCGTCCGACGGCGGCCCGTGGAGCGGTGCCGACGATGAGCCCGTCCGCAACTGGAGCAATGGCGAGCCGGAGCCGGAAAACCCGCTGGCGGCGATCTGGATGGGCGATTTCAACATGCAGCCGGGCAGCGCCGAGTACCGGCGCATCGTCGGCAGCACGCCGTACCATCGCGATGCTGCCTATCTCAACGGTTTTGTCGATGCCGCCGCCGTCGCCAGCGAACCGACGGCGGATTTCCATACCCATGTGAAGACCATCGACGGCATGCTGGCAAAGCGACGGCTCGACCACTGCTTCGTCGGCGGCATGTTGGCGGGACGGGTGCGCTCGGCCAGTGCCGATATCGGCGAAATCGCCTCCGACCATTTTCCGCTGCGGGTCGACATCGACCTGGAAACGCCGTTCGCGACGGGGGCCGAAGGCGCATGAGCCGCCGATGACCTTGTTCGTCTTCTTCGCGGTGCTTGCCGCCGCCGCCATGCACGCGATCTGGAACGCGCTGGTCAAGGTTCATCTCGACCGCTTTTTGTCGATCACGCTGATGACGCTCGGCATGGGCGCCGTGGCGCTTCTGGCGCTGCCTTTCGTCGAGGTGCCGAAAGCGGAAGTGTGGCCGTACATCATCGCCTCGGTGATCTTCCACATGGGTTACAGGACGTTCCTGATAGGCGCCTACAAGGCCGGCGATTTCGCCCAGACCTATCCGCTGGCGCGCGGCACGGCACCGCTGCTGGCTGCACTTGGCGGCATTGTGGTCGTCGCTGAAGTTCCGGCGCCGCTCGCCATTCTCGGCATTGTTCTCTTGTCGGCCGGGACGCTGGTGCTGTCGTTTCGCGGCGGCGCGCATCTGGAAAGGCTGAACCTGCGCGCCGTCGGCTTTGCGCTGGGCACCTCGATCTTCATCGCCGGCTATACGCTGTCCGACGGTAGCGGCGCGCGGCTGGCCGCGACGGCGTCGAGCTATGCCGCATGGCTGTTCGTCTGCGATGCGCTGTGGGCGCTGGTGCTGTGCCTGATCTTCCGCGGACCAAAGGCGCTGCCGGTCCTGGCGCGCGACTGGAAGGCGGGCGTGTACACCGGCGCGCTCAGCGGCGCCGCCTACTGGATCGTGATGTGGGCGATGACCAAGGCGCCGATCGCCTCGGTCGCGGCGCTGCGCGAAACCTCGATCCTGTTCGCCATGATGATCTCGGTGTTTGCGCTCGGCGAGAAGATGACTGCCTGGCGGGGTGCCGCCGTGCTCAGCATCGTTGCCGGCGTCGTCGCGCTGAGGCTTGGATAGGCTAAAGCGCGTCGCGTTCGACCGACCTCACGCGACGCGCTTTAGATTGTTGTTTTATGCATGTCGTAAAACCGCTGCACACTTTTGCGCGACATGCATTAAGCGCCTATCTCGAGGTCGAACACCATCAGCCCGTCGGTTCCGCCTTCAAGCGCCGCGACCAGCCGAGCGCCGGCTCGGCTGTGGGCCTCATGCACCAGATAGGCGTCGCGTGCGGCGGCATCGCTGAAGTCGATGGTGAAGCCGTGCGTGAAGCCGCGCGCGAACGGCTCTGGGCTGGTGTTGGCGCTGAATTCGACCTTGGCCATGCCGTCGATCACCGACCGCAGCGCCTCAAGATCGGCATGGATTGCCGCGCGCTCGTCGTCGGTGACGTCATTGCGGAATCGAACGAAAACACAGTGCCTGATCATTCTTGGAATCTCATGCCGCTTGGTTGGTGGAAAACACGGCCGGCGGCAGCGGGTCGCGGCCAAGGATCAGATCGGCGCCCTTTTCGCCGACCATGATGGTTGGCGCATTGGTGTTGGAGGAGGGGATGCGCGGCATCACCGAAGCGTCGCAGACGCGCAGGCCCTCGATACCACGCAGCCTGAGATCCGGCGTCACCACGCTCATCGCATCATGGCCCATGCGGCAGGTGCCGACAGGGTGGTGGTCGGTCTTGGAACTGCGGCAGGCATAGTCGAACAGCTCGTCGTCGCTGGTGAGTGCCGGTCCCGGCAGCACCTCGCGCAGCACGTAGGGGGCCAGCGCTTTCTGCCGCATGATCTCGCGCGCCAGCCTGAGCCCCTTGATCGACATGTCGCGATCGTAGGGATCGGACCAGTAATTCGGGTCGATCAGCGGGTGGTCGGCCGGGTCGGCGCTGTTCAGCCGCACCGTGCCGCGCGATCGAGGGCGCAGGAAGGCCGAGTTCAGCGTCACGCCCGGATTTTTCAGTTTTTCGACACCGGCCTCGATGCCGGAGCCGAGGCCGAGATGCAGCTGGATATCGGGCGAGGCGGCGGTCGGGTCGGCGTACCAGAAGCCGCCGGTCTCGAACAGGCTGGAGGCAACCGGGCCTTTTTTCAACAGCAGGTATTGCAGGCCGGCCCACACCGTCCGGTGCAGCTTGGCGTAGTTGTCGTAGGTGTGGTCGCCGGTGCATTCGGCAATGACGAACAGGTCGAGATGATCCTGCAGGTTGGAACCGACGCCGGGCAGATCGTGCACCGGCGTCACGCCCACCGACTTCAGATGGTCGGCCGGGCCGATGCCCGACTGCATCAGCAGCTTCGGCGAGCCGATGGCGCCGGACGAGACGATGACTTCGCGCTCGGCGCGCAAGATTTTCTTCTCGCCGCCCGGCCTGTCGACGATCTCGACACCAGTGGCGCGGCCCTTGTCGATGACGATGCGCGTCACCAGCACATCGGTCCTGACGGTCAGGTTTTTTCGCGCGCGGATCGGCCTGAGATAGGCGACCGAGGCGGAGGAGCGTCTCGCGTCCTTCTGCGTCAATTGGTAATAACCGACGCCTTCCTGGGCTACCCCGTTGAAGTCCGGATTGAAGGGAATGCCCATCTCCTGCCCAGCGCGGAAATAAGCCTCGCAGATCGGCAGCGGCGCAATCGGGTTCGACACGCCGAGCGGACCCTGGTCGCCGTGAAAATCGTTGGCGTAGCGCTGGTTGTTCTCGGCCCGCTTGAAATAGGGCAGCACGTCGCGATAGCCCCAGCCGGCAAGGCCCTCTTCGTTCTCCCAGGCGTCGTAGTCGCGGGCATTGCCGCGTGTGTAGATCTGGGCGTTGATGGAGGAGCCGCCGCCGATCACCTTGGCCTGCGTGTATCGGAAGACGCGGTCCTTCATGTGCTTTTGCGGCACGGTCGACCAGCCCCAGGCGGCGATGCCCTTGGTCATCTTGGCGAAACCGGCCGGCATGTGGATCAGCGGGTGCCAGTCCTTGCCGCCCGCTTCGAGCAGCAGCACTGAATTCGATGGCTCTTCGCTCAGCCGGTTAGCCAGCACGCAGCCGGCCGGGCCGGCGCCGACGATGATGTAGTCGGTCATGGCGTCACCTGTTCACAGCCTCGGCACCGACAGCGCACCGTCGACATTGATGATCGAGCCGGTCGAAAAGCCGAGCTTGCCGCCGGCGAGTGCCACTACGGCGGCGCCGACATTGGCGGCTTCGCCCCAGCGCTTTGCCGGCACCAGACCGCCGTCGATCAGCGCGTCGTATTTGGCGGTTACCCCTGCAGTCATGTCGGTGCGGATGATGCCTGGCCGCACCTCGAACACGCCGATATTTTCTGCGGCAAGCCGCAGCGCCAGGGTCTTCACCCACATCGAAAGCCCGGCTTTGGAGATGCAATAGTCGGCACGTTCCGGCGAGGCCATTTCGGCGCTGACCGAGGTGATGGTGATGATCGTTTTTGGAAAATCACCCGGCGCCGCAAGCATCGCCCTGGCAACGGCCTGGCTGAGGAAGACGGTGCCGCGCAGATTGATGGCGACGATCCGGTCGAAGTCTTCCGGTTTCAATTCCAGCAGGTCGCCACGTACCACGGCGCCGATGCCGGCATTGTTGACCAGGCAGTCGATGCGGCCGAAGGCGCTCGTCGCGGCATCGACCAATGCGGCATGGTCGTCGAGGTCGGCAATGTCGCCGCAATGATAGGCGAATTTCGCGCCGCGGGCGGTGATGTCAGCGGCAACCCCGTCGCCGGCTTTTTCGGCAAGGTCCACGACAAGGATATCGAAGCCGGCATCGGCCAGCGCCTCGGCGCTGGCAAGGCCGATGCCGCGCGCGCCGCCGGTGATGATGGCTGCCGGACGGCTCATGTGAAGATGTTCCTTTGGACGTCAGCGCCGCCCCTCATCGCCCTGCCGGGCACTTCTCCCCGTATAGTGACGGGGAGAAGGACGCCTTCATCGCCTGCTTCGCCAATCGCCAGCGTTGCAAAAAAGGCGCCGAGGTTGCGGCCAGCGGGCTTCTCCCCGTTCACGGGGAGAAGGTGCCGGCAGGCGGATGAGGGGCGGCGCAGACCGATCATAGGACAAGCTCGCTCTTGCGGATGTGGTCGGCGACGCGCAGCGCTTGTGCGGCGATCGACAGCGCCGGATTGACCGCGGCCGAGTTCGGCAGGAAGCCAGCGTCGACGACAAACAGGTTCTTGTGGTCGAACGAGCGGCAGAACGGGTCGAGCGGCGAGGTTGCCGGATCGTCGCCCATCTTGACCGTGCCGCACTGGTGCGACGGCGTGCGCTTGTCGAAAGGCCGCGACAGGACGATCGGATAGCCGCAGGCGCGGAAGTTCTCGCGCATCACCTTGGTCAGCCCGTCGAGCGACTGCATGTTGGAGCGCCGCCACTGCATGACGATGTCCTTGCCGTCGACCATGATGCGGCTTTCGGGGTCTGGCAGGTCCTCGCACATCAGGTACCAGTCGACGGCGTGGCCGGCCATGAAGTCCAGCGCGAATTTGGGTGCAAGCTTGACGTTGGCCCTCAGGATATGACTGTCGATTTTGCCGAGAAGCTGGACGTTACCGAGCGGCTTGCCGCCCTTGCCGTCGGATAGATAGTAGTCGTTGAGCATCAGCGTCTTCTGGTAGACGGAGGTGTTCCTGCGGCGCGGATCGATCGCCAGCATGGCGCTCGAATTGTGGTTCATGAAGTTGCGGCCGACCTGGTCGGAGCGGTTGGCAAGGCCGTTTCCGTTCGGGGACGGCGAACGCAGCAGGATGGCGGCGGAATTGACCGCTCCGGCCGAGAGGATGACCAGTTTCGGCGTTACTTTCTTCAGTATGCCGTCCTGGCGATAGTGAACGGCGGCGATCGTCCTGCCATCCGATGAGGCTTCGAGGTATTCGACATGAGCACCGGTCTCGAGCCTGATGTTCCGGTCGGCAAGTGCCGCTGTCAGCGGCCCCGATTGGGCGTCGACCTTACCGGTCCCGGTGTTGGGAAACGCGTCCCAGCCCGTCTTGCCGTCCTTTAGCCAGGCATCGATGTCGACGCCGAGCGGCAGCGATGCCGGATGCAGGCCGAGGCCCATGAGTTCGGCGCGGGCGCGGGCGATCGGCGGCTCGTCCGGCACCGGCCCGAAGGGGTAGGGGATCGAGTGGAACGGTTCGGTCGGGTCTTCGCCGAGTGCGCCTCGCACGCGAAAAAGCTGCTCGGCCCTGGAGTACCAGGGCTCGAATTCCTCATAGGAGAACGGCCAGGCCGGCGAGACGCCGCCATAGTGCTCCATCTCCGAAAAGTCTTCCTTGCGGTAGCGGATCAGCACCGCGCCATAGAATTTCGAATTGCCGCCGACATAGTAATAATTGCCGGGATTGAACGCAGCACCCCCGGCCTCGCGCCACATCTCCTTCGGCCGGTAGTGGCCGCCGACGAAGATGGCGCGCGTGTCGCGCGTGTGCGGCGTCGCCGGCAGCGGTTCGCCGCGCTCCAGCATCAGGATCGAGGCGCCACTGCCGGCAAGGCCGGAAGCGATCGTGGCGCCGCCGATGCCGGAGCCGATGATGACGATGTCCGGGTTTGTCATGGCTGTCAGAGGATGCGGTTCTCGGTCGCCGGATCGAAGAACACCGCCTTGGTCAGGTTGAAGGCGAGCGGCGTGACCGTGCCCGGCTGGATGTTGGCGTCGGCGCGCAGACGCGCCACCACCGCCTTGCCGCCGAGATTGGTGACGGCGAAGGTGTCGGAGCCGGCCGGCTCCACGACCTCGATGTGACAATCGGCGGTGGCGATGTTCGATGCGTTGCGTTCGGCTCCTTCAGGATCGGTCAGGGCCTCGGGGCGGACGCCGAAGATTATCGGCTTGCTGTGGAATGCCGACAGGCCCGTCGGCGCATCGGCCAGCGGCAGCGAGATCGGCTCGCGCGCCTCGCGCTGCAGCACCACGGAAAGCGCATTGCCATTGCCGCCGATCGTCGCCGGGATCAGGTTCATCGCCGGCGAGCCCATGAAGTCGGCGACGAACAGATTGGTCGGGTTGTTGTAGATTTCGGCAGGCGTGCCGAATTGCTGCACCTCGCCGTCGCGCATCACCGCGATCTTGGTGGCCAGCGTCATCGCTTCGATCTGGTCGTGAGTGACGTAGACGATCGTGGTGCCGGTGGTTGCGTGCAGCCGCTTGATCTCGATGCGCATGTCGACGCGCAGCTTGGCGTCGAGATTGGAGAGCGGCTCGTCGAAGAGAAACAGCTTGGGGTCGCGCACCAGCGCCCGGCCCATGGCGACGCGCTGACGCTGGCCGCCGGAAAGCTGGCTCGGCTTGCGCTGCAGGAGGTGGCCGATCTGCAGCACCTTCGCCACCTTGTCGATCGCCTTCTGGCGCTCGTGGGCCGGCACGCCGCGCATCTCCATGCCGAAGGCAATGTTTCCCGCGACGGTCATGTTCGGATAGAGCGCATAGCTCTGGAACACCATGGCGATGTCGCGCTTCGAGGGGTGGAGATCGTTGATCGTGCGTCCGTCGACACGGATTTCGCCTTCGGTGATAGTTTCCAGGCCGGCGATGGTGTTGAGCAAGGTCGACTTGCCGCAGCCGGACGGGCCGACCAGCACGAGGAAGCCGCCCTTTTCGAGATCAACGTCGATGCCCTTCAGGATCTCGACCGATCCGAACCGCTTCCTCAGCCCATCAATTTCGAGAAAAGCCATTCGATTATCCTTTGACGGCGCCGGCCATCAGGCCGCGCACGAAATAGCGGCCAGCGACCACATAGACGAGAAGGGTCGGCAGTGCGGCGATCATCGCCGCCGCCATGTTGACGTTGTATTCGACGACACCGGTCGAGGTGTTGACGACGTTGTTCAGCGCCACGGTCATCGGCATCGCGTCGCCGGTGCCCGCATAGGCCGAGGCGAACAGGAAGTCGTTCCAGATGTTGGTGAACTGGTAGATGACGGTGACGACGAAGATCGGCATCGAATTCGGCAGCATGATGCGCCGGAAAATCTGGAAGAAGCTGGCTCCGTCGACCTGTGCCGCCTTGACCAGTTCGGTCGGGAACGCCTCGTAATAATTGCGGAAGAACAAAGTGGTGAAGCCGAGCCCGTAGACGACGTGGACAAAGACCAGATTGACCGTCGGATTGCCCAAGCCGAATGAAAATCCCGTTGCGTTTCGCAGCGTCACGCCGAAGCGGCCGAGGCTGCCGAGGATCGTCGCCATCGGCAACAGCACCGACTGGAAAGGGATGAAGCAGGCAAACAGCATCAGCCCGAAAACCAGCGTGTGGCCGCGGAAACGCCATTTGGTCAGGACATAGCCGTTGAGCGCGCCGAGCAGCGTCGAGATCAGCACCGCCGGAACCACCATCTTGATGGAATTCCAGAAATAGCCCTTGATGCCGGCGCAGGTCAGGCCGACGCAGGTCTCGCCCCACGCCTTCAGCCACGGCTCGAAGGTCGGCGCCTGCGGCAGCGCCAGCATGTTGCCGTTCTGGATCTCGTCCATGGTCTTGAACGAGGTCACCAGCATGACGAACAGCGGCATCAGGTAGAACAGCGCGAACAGCGCCAGCAGGCCGTAGATGACGATGCGGTTGACGGTCCTGGCGCTGATGCCGCCAGTGCTCTGGCGAGCGGGCGTGGCAATGACGCTCATCGCGGCCGCTCCCTGAGCTCGGAATAGAGATAGGGCACGATGATCGCGGTGATGGTCATCAGCATGATCACGGCGCTGGCCGAGCCGACGGCCATTTCGTTGCGCTTGAAAGTGTACTCATACATGAAGTTCGACGGCAGCCAGGCCGAGCCGCCCGGCCCGCCGCTGGTCAGTGCTACGACCAGATCGTAGGACTTGATGGCGAGGTGAGCGAGCACGATGAAGGCCGAGAGAAACACCGGCCGCAGCAGCGGGATGACGATGCGGCGATAGAGCTGGAACGTGGTGGCGCCGTCGATCTGCGCCGCCTTCATGATCTCGCCGTCGATGCCGCGCAGGCCGGCCAGGAACATCGCCATGATGAAACCCGAGGCCTGCCAGACGCCGGCGATCACCACGGTGTAGATGACGAAATCCTTGTTCTTGATCCAGTCGAAATGGAAGCTCGTCCAGCCCCATTGATGCAGCGTCTGCTCGAGGCCGAGGCCGGGATCGAGGAACCATTTCCAGGCCACGCCGGTGACGATGAAGGACAGCGCCATCGGATAAAGATAGATCGGCCGCAAGATGCCTTCGCCGCGGATTTTCTGGTCGAGCAGGATCGCCAGGAAAAGGCCGAGCGCCAGGCAGATGAAGATGTAGAGAAAGCCGAAAATCCCCATATTGGTGATCGACGTATACCAGCTCGACGGCGGGTCGCTTTCGAAAGTCCAGCGCCATAGCCTCTGATAGGCACGCGGCCCAGTCAGCGCATAGGACGGGAAGGTCTTGGAGTTGGTGAAGGACAGATAGACCGTCCACAGGATGAAGCCGTAGACGAAGACGATGGTGATCGCAAAGCTTGGCGCCAGCACGATCTTCGGCAGCGCGTCCTGCAGGCGCGAACGCACCGACGCGCCCGGGCGCGCATTATGCTCCGGCGTCAGCTTGATCTGGGTCGCGACCGTTGTCATGGGCTCCTCCCTCGCGGGTCCCTTCACCGCCAGGCGGGGAAGGATAGCCCCGTCGAGACGGGGCGTGTTGGTTGATCGCCGGCGCCATTCCGACCAGAAGCCGACCATCCTGGCTTGGTGGAACCTTCCCCACCGGAGCGGGGAAGGTCCTTTCATGCCGGTTCTTATTTGGCGTCTTCGATTGCGTTGACCAATTGGGTCACGGCCTCGTCCGAGGTCTTGATCTGGCCGTGGACGAATTTCGAGACGACGTCCTTGTAGGCATTGGCGACGGCCGGCGGCGCGCCATAGCCTTGCGCCAGCGAACCGAACAGCGTGCCGCCTTCGTTGGCGGCCTTCAGGTCGGCCATGCCCTTCTTGCCGCAAGCGTCGAAGTCGGTGTCGGGCACGTCGGTGCGGGCCGGGACGGAGCCCTTGACGACGTTGAAGGCCGACTGGAAGCTCTTCGACAAAGTTGCGGTGGCCAAGGCGACCTGCGCGGCCTTTCGGTCCTCCGGAACGTCGAACATGCCGAACATGTCGGAGTTGTAGACCACGCTGCCGTCGGTGCCCGGGAAGCGATAGCACAGGAAGTCGGTGCCCGGGGTCTTCTTGGCGGCGTTGAATTCGCCCTTGGCCCAGTCGCCCATCACCTGCACCAGCGCATCGCCCTTGATGACCATGGCGGTGGCGAGGTTCCAGTCGCGGCCGGAGAAGTTCGGGTCGACATAGGTGACGAGCTTGGCAAGGTTGTCGAACGACTTCTTCATCGTGTCGGATTTCAGCTGCTCCTCGTCGAGGTCGTTGAAGGCCTTTTTATAGAACTCAGGTCCGCCGGTCGACAGCACGACGGAATCGAACATGGTGGCTTCCTGCCAGTTCTGGCCGCCAAGCGCGAGCGGGATGACGCCCGCCGCCTTGGCCTTGTCGAGCAGCGCGATGAATTCGTCGAAGGTCTTGGGCTCGGTGCCGCCGATCTTGTCCATCACCGCCTTGTTGATCCACAGCCAGTTGACCGAGTGGACGTTGACCGGAGCCGCGACCCACTTGCCGTCATAGACCGAGAATTTCTGCAGGGCGGCCGGCACGGATTTGTCCCAGCCTTCCTTTACCGCCGTCTCCGTCAGGTCGCCCATTACGCCCGCCGCGGCGTAATCGAGCACGGTATAGCCGAGCATCTGCGAGGCGGTCGGGTAGTTGCCCGCCGCGACCATCGCCTTCAGCGCGGTCATGGCGGCGTCGCCGCCGCCGCCGGCCACGGGCACGTCCTTCCAGGCAAAGCCTTGCTTGGCCAGATCCTCCTTGAGCACGTTCAAGGCAGCCGCTTCGCCGCCAGACGTCCACCAATGCAGCATCTCGACTTCCTTGACGTCCTGGGCATGGGCTGCGAACGCAAGACCCGAGCCGAGAGCCGTTCCGATAAGCAGTTTGCGCAACATGTACTTCCTCCCTTGTTGCAGCTACACGACCGGCGGCTGTCCGCCGGGTTCTTCACAGCTCAGCCGACCCACCATCCGGTGCGCTGGCCGCGATGAAACTGGATTGTCTTTTCCTCGGTATAATCCTCGACGGCGCGCTTGCCGAGTTCGCGTCCGAGACCGGATTGCTTGTAGCCTCCGAAAGGCAGCTCGGGATAACCTTCCATGAACGTGTTCACCCAAACGGTTCCCGAACGCACACTCCGCGCCACCGACATGCAGGTGTCGATGCTGGCGCTCCACACACCCGCCGATAGACCATAGGGCGTGTTGTTGGCGATGCGCAACGCCTCTTCAATCGATCCAAACGTCAGCACCGACAGCACTGGGCCGAACACTTCCTCACGTGCAATGGCCATGTCTTCGGTGACGCCGCGAAGGATGGTCGGATCGAGATACTGACCGGCATTGGAGGCGATTTGCTTGCCGCCGCTATAGACGCTGCTGCCGTCGTTTGCCGCCGCCGCCACGTAGCCGGTGACCTTGGAAAGGTGCTCGGAAGAGATCATCGCGCCGATTTTGGTGCTGTCGTCTAGCGGATCGCCGACGGTGACCCTGGGGGTGAGCGCCTTCACCGCGCCGAGGAAGTCGTCGGCGATCGCCTCATGGACGATTAGCCGGCTGCCGGCGTTGCAGCATTCGCCGGCGTTGAAGAAGCCGCCGAACACCGCCGCGTCGGCGGCGGCTTCGAGGTCGGCATCTGGAAAGACGATCTGGCCGTTTTTGCCGCCGAGCTCCATCGAGACCTTCTTCAGCGCGTTCGCAGCCGATGCCATGGTCACCTTGCCGACCCGGGTGGAACCGGTGAACGACACCATCTCGACCAGCGGATGGGCGACCATCGGCGCGCCGACATCGGCGCCCAGGCCAGCGAGGATGTTAACGACGCCGTCCGGCAAGCCGGCCCGCATCAGGATGTCGCCGAGCACGAAGGTCGAGGCCGAGGTCATCTCGCTCGGCTTAACCACAGCCGTGCAGCCGGCGGCGAGCGCGAACGGCAGTTTCTGGCTGACGATGAGGAACGGAAAATTCCATGGCGTGATGATCGAGACGACGCCGATCGGTTCACGCAGCACGACGCCCAGCATGGCGTCGCCGAGATTGGCGTAGCTCTCGCCATGGAGCGTGCGGGCAAGCGCCGCGGCATAGCGCCAGATGTCGACGGCGCCGCCGATCTCGCCACGCGCCTGGGTGATCGGCTTGCCGGATTCCAGCGCGTCGAGCCGGGCAATCGCCTCGAGCCGCGCTTCGATCAGGTCCGCCGCCTTGAGCAGGATCGCGGCGCGCTCGCCGGCCTTCATGCGCGGCCAGGGGCCGGTCTCGAAGGCCTTGTGCGCGGCCTGTACCGCCGCCTCGACTTCCTCTTCGCCGGCTTGCGCATAGCGCGAAACGGTGAAGCCGTGGCCGGGGCTGTTGCGCTCCAGCGTGCGGCCGTCGCGGGCATCGACGAACTTGCCGTCGATCAGCAGCCGGTAGGTCTTCGGTGCTGCGGATGCCTCGGCGGGCATGGCGATGGTGAGGGGCAAGTTCATGTGAGCTTCCGTTTGCATTCTCATGATCTTGAAAACGCTGGTTTCTGCTTGGTCTTGAAAGCGTCGACACCGGCCTTGAGATCGCCGGTCAGCGCGATGAAGCCGCTGGCCAGCGCCTCGGTTGCGGCGGCACTGTCCTCGCCTTCGGCGATCGCGATCATCAGCTTGGCGGCTTCGGTTGCCAGCGGGCCGCGCTCGGCGATCTTGCCGGCCCAGGCCCTGGCCTCGGTGAATGCGTTGCCCGTTTCGACCACCCGGTCGACGATGCCCAGAACGAGTGCTTCGGCAGCCACGAACAGTTCTCCGCCAAGCGCCATGCGCCGCACCGTCTGGGCGCCGAAGCGGCGCACCGCGCGCTGCGTGCCGGACCAGCCGGGCACCACGCCGATCGAGGTTTCCGGAAAACCTAATTTCACCTGCGCCTCGGCGACGCGGAAGTCGCAGGCGACCGCCAGTTCCAGCCCGCCACCCAGTGCATGGCCGGACAGCACGGCGATCGTCGGCTGCCGCAGCCGCGCCAGCCGGTCGAAGACGCGGTGGCCGTAGCGAACCCATTGCACCTGGAAATCGGCGGCGCTCATTTGCGACCAGGCTTCGACGTCGCCGCCGGCGCAAAAACCCTTGCCTTCGCCGCACAGCAGCACGACGCGAACGCCGTCCGCGGCCTCGGCCGTATCGAGTGCGGCTTCCAGCGCGCGCAGCATCGCGATGTCGAGCGCGTTGAATTTCTCCGGTCGGCGCATCGTGACGATGCCGATGGCACCGTCTGTTTCAAAGCTGACGAGACGCTCAGCCATGCGCGCCTCCAAGCGAGGCGCCGCCATTGAGCGACAGTCCAATCGGCCGGTCACGGTAGAGCGCGTCCGGCGTGACCTTCAGGTCGTTGGCGACGGCGAGCGGGATCTCGGCCTGCGCCAGCACGTCGCGCTCGAGGTCGATGCCCGGTGCCAACTCAGTCACCATCAGCCCATCCGGCGTCAGCTTCATGACGCAGCGCTCGGTGACATAGGTGATGTCCTGTCCTTGCGCGACAGCGCGCTTGCCGGAGAAGGAGATGTGCTCGACCTCGCCGACCAATTTCTTGACCTTGCCTTCCCCGTCGATACGGATGCCGCCATCGGCGAGCGACAGTTTGGCGCCGGCATTGAAGAAACCGGAAAAGACGATCTTCTTGGCCCGCGCGGTGATGTCGACAAAACCGCCGGCGCCGGCGGTGACATGCGGCCGCGCCGAAAGCTTCGACACGTTGACCGAGCCGTGGCGGTCGATCTGCAGGAAGGACAACAGCGACGCGTCGAAACCGCCGCCCTGGAAGTAGATGAACTGGTGTGGCGAAGGCATAAACGCGTCGGCGTTCGACGAGCAGCCGAACTTGAAATCGAGCAGCGGCACGCCGCCGACCGCGCCCTGTTCGATCACCCAGGTGACCTTGCCGTGCTGGCCCTCCTCGATAAGGATGCGCGGCACGTTGGCCGAGATGCCGAAGCCAATGTTGACGGCCATGCCGTCGGCAAGCTCCATGGCGACGCGTCGCGCGATGACCTTCTGGACGCTCATCTCGGCGTTGCGGAAAGTCGACAGCGGGCGGAAGATCTCGCCGGAGATGGCCGGGTCGTAGGATGTCAGCGTCGTCTGCAACTGGTCGGGCGCCGCCACGATATGGTCGACCAGCACACCGGGCACGCGCACGTCATGCGGCTTCAGCGTGCCGTTCTCGACGACGCGCTTGACCTGCGCGATGACGATACCGCCATTGTTGCGGGCGGCGAGCGCCTGCTCCAGCCCGCCGAGATAGGCGCCCTCGTGCTCGTAGGTGAGGTTGCCGCGCTCGTCGGCGGTGGTGGCGCGGATGATGGAGACATCAGGCACGATCGAGCGGAAATAGAGCCATTCCTCGCCGTCGAACTGCTGCACCGAAACGATCGGCTCGCTGGCCGCCGCATTCATGGCGCAGCCCTGATGACGCGGGTCGGCGAAGGTGTCGAGGCCGACCTTGGTCAGCACGCCGGGGCGCTTGGCAGCGGCCTCGCGGTGCATGTCGAATAATATGCCTGAGGGCACGTTGTAGGCGGCGACGGAATTGTCACCGATCATCTTCCAGATCTGCGGCGGTTCAGAGGATGAAGGGCCGGACGGATAGGAGCCGCACAGCGTGCGCTTCAGCAGGCCGGGCTTGGCCAGGTGGTCGATACCCCTGATGCCGTACATGTCGCCGGCGGCGATCGGGTGCAGCGTTGTGATGTCCTTCGGATGGCCTTGCGCGTCGAAGCGCTCGCCGATCGCGGCAAGCACCGCATCCGGGCAGCCGAGGCCGCTCGACGACGACACCGAAACGACCATGCCGTCGCCGATCAGGCTGGCGGCTTGCGCTGCGGAGACGAGTTTGCTCACGCTGCGCCCCCGAGATTCGGATCGATCGCGACCGATCTGCCGGACTTCGCTGATTGCAACGCCGCCTCGGCTGATGTCAGAGACCAGACGCCGTCCTCGCCGGTGGCCGACGGCTGGCCTTCGCCACCGATCGCCGCATGGAACTGGCGCAGGGAACGGACATAGAGATCTTCGCGGTCGAAGCTCAATTCCTCCTCGCCCTTTGCCGTGCGCAGCAGCACGGAGCCGATCGGCTTCTGCGTCATCACATCTTTCGCGATCAGGGAGCCTTCGCTGCCATGCACCTCGAAGCCGGTGCCGGCGAATTTGGTGGTGAAGCCCTCATGCGACTGGGCGATGACGCCCGATCTGAAGCGCCAGATGCACATGGCGCCGTCCTCCAGCCCGCCGCTGGCCATGCCTGCGGCCTGGGTGAACGCCGAAACCTCGAGCGGATCGTCGCCGAGCACGAAGCGCAGCGTGTCGGCATCGTGCACGGTGATATCGAGCACCACGCCGCCACCGGCTTCCGGCCTGGTGATGCGCCAGCCCTGCAGATTTTCGGGCAGATAGACCGAGTGGAAGACGCGCGCGGCAATCGGCTTGCCGATGCGGCCGGCGGCAATGGCTTCGCGCATCGCCCGGTGCGAGCCGGCATTGCGCAGATGATGGTTGGTGCCGAGCACGAGACCGGCCGCCTTGGCGGCGGCGACCATTTTGCGCGCATCGGCGCTGGTCAGCGCCAGCGGCTTTTCGCACAACACATGTTTTCCCGCGGTGATGGCGGCCAGTGCCTGTTCGAGATGCAGTTCGTTGGTGGTCGAGATGTAGACCGCGTCGATGTCGGAGCCGAGCAATGCATCGAGCGTCGAGACGGCGAGCGCAATGCCGTTCTCCTTGGCATAGGCAGCGGCGCGCTCCGGGCTGGAACTCATCACCGCCGTGATCTCGCTGTTCGGTTGCGCGCGGATGGCGTTGATCACGAATTGCCTGGCGATCGTGCTTGCGCCGATCAGTCCCCATCTGACGGTCATGCCGCGTCTCCCATTCCGGCACGGCGATCAGGACCGCAACTGTCCCTGACGACGAGGTTGACGGCGCCGATATGATCCTCGGCGCGCGTGGTGCGCGACTGGATCATCTTCAGCATGACATGGGCGGCGCGCTCGCCGAGGCCCGCCGAATCCACCGCGACACTGGTCAGCGCCGGCATGTAGTGCTGGGCTTCGATCACGTCGTCGAAGCCGACAACGGCGAAATCCGCGCCGGGCTCGAGGCCGCGCTTGCGCAGCGCCAGCATGACGCCGAAGGCAACCGCATCGTTGAAGCACAGCGCCGCGGTCGGCGGCTCGGCCATGGCGAGGGCCGTCTCCAGGCAGGCAATGCCGCCCTTGCGGCTGGTTTCGCCTTCGACGACCAGTGTATCGCGCTTGGCGATGCCGAGCCCCTCGCAGGCCTCGCGAAAACCGCCCAGCCGCTCGTGATAGACTACCAGATCCGATGAGCCGCCGAAGAACGCCAGCCGGCGATGCCCTTTGCCGATCAGATGGGCGGTGGCGAGCCAGGCGCCGCGGTGATTGTCGGGCGCGATCACCGGGATGCGGCTTTCAGGAAGGCGGCGCATGGTGAAGACGATCGGAAGGCCCGCCATCTCGATGCGGCGGAACGCACCGGGAGTCGTGCCGCGCGCCGGCGACACGATCAGCCCGGCGACACCTTGCTCCATCAGCGATTTCAGCACCTCTTCCTGGCGCACCGGGTTTTCCGCCGTGTTGGCGATGAACGGCACGATGCCCGCCGACTGGAACACACGCTCCATGCCGACCGCCATTTCGGCGAAGAACGGGTTGGTAAGGTCGTTGATGACCATGCCGATGACGTTGGAATGGGCCTTGCGCAGATTGGCGGCGCCGCGGTTGTAGACATAGCCGACATCCTCGATCGCCTTGCGAACCTTCAGCGCAGTCTCAGGTCGGATCAGCCCGCTGCCCTGCAGCACCAGCGACACCGTCGACTTGGACACGCCCGCCTCACGGGCAATGTCGAGTATCGTCGCCTTGGGCCTGCTGGCCATTCAGATACGTCCTCCGGTGTTTTCCGGCCGAATTTTATTGGAACGTTCTAATTCTGGGCTGGATTTGAGTCAATCAGGATTTTCCAGAATTCGAAAAATCCGGCAGTCGGCGCTTAAATGCCGCTCTTAGACGGCCTTCTTCGCTGCGATGCAGCATTCTGGGGTATGGATCGAGAATCGACAAAAGGTCCTTGATTTGTTGGAACGTTCCATTTAATAGCGCGACGAAGGGAGAGATCGATGGACATTGCCTTGCCCGGGGAGGGCGGTCGCTACCGCCTTGTCGGCCAGCCGGCACAGCCGGTGATCGGCGCGCGGTTTTCGCGCATCGCCTATGCCGCCGCTCATGTCGTTGCCGATCCCCTCGCGATGACCGATCCGTGGTCTCATCCTGCGGTCGACTGGGAGCGCACGATGGCGTTCCGCCATCATCTGTGGCGGCTCGGCTTCCGCATCGCCGAGGCGATGGATACCGCGCAGCGCGGCATGGGTTTCGACTGGACAAACGCCAGGGAATTGATCCGCCGCTCGATCGCCGAGGCGCGCACCATCGAGGGCGCCGATCTCGCCTCAGGCGCCGGGACAGACCATCTGGCGCCAGGCGCCGCCCGGACGCTCGACGATGTCATCGCGGCCTATGAGGAGCAGTTCGGTTTCATCGATGGCCTGGGCGGCAAGGCGATCATGATGGCCAGCCGGGCGCTGGCGGCTGTCGCAAAGGGTCCCGAAGACTATGCCAGCGTCTATGACCGCATCCTTCGCCAAGCCTCCGGCAAGGTCATCCTGCACTGGCTGGGCGACATGTTCGATCCGGCGCTGAAGAATTATTGGGGCAGCCATGATTTCGACACCGCGCTCGACACGGTCGTCGCCATCATCGAACGCCACGCCGGCAAGGTCGAGGGGATCAAGATATCGCTGCTCGATGCCGGCAAAGAGGTTGCCCTGCGCAACCGGCTGCCGGAAGGGGTGGTCATGTTCACCGGCGACGATTTCAACTATCCCGAGCTGATCGCCGGCGATGGCGAAAGACACTCGCATGCGCTGCTCGGGATTTTCGACGCTATCGCGCCGGTCGCCAATGCCGCGCTGGCGAGGCTGGCCGACGACGATCGCGCCGGCTATGACGCGCTGATGGCGCCGACGGTATCGCTGTCGCGGAAAATCTTCGAGGCGCCAACCGAGTACTACAAGGCCGGTATCGTCTTGCTGGCGTGGCTGAACGGCCACCAGGACCATTTTTCGATGGTCGGCGGCATGCAGTCGGCACGCGGCATTTGCCACTATGCCGATGTGTTCCGCCTCGCCGACCAGGCCGGATTGCTGGCCGACCCGGAGCTTGCCGTCGCCAGAATGAAGAGCCTGTGCGCCGTGGCGGGGGTCTGACCGCCATACCACAAGAAGAGCTCGCCCGAATCTCCGATTTGGCTTGTCTCGGCAAATCTGTATGCGCTATGCGTCCGAAGCAGGTTCATCCGGCGCGCCGACGCCAGATGGTCAAAGCGGCCGTTCTGCATAGGAATACGCCAATGGATTTCGACCTAAGGGGCAAGCGCGTTTTCGTGGCCGGGCATCGTGGCATGGTCGGCTCGGCCATATTGCGCAGGCTGGCGGACGAGGACTGCGAGGTCCTGACCGCATCCCGCGATGAACTCGACCTGATGGACCAGGCCGGCGTGCGGCGCTGGATGGCTGGCCACAGGCCGGACGCGGTGGTGATGGCGGCGGCCAAGGTCGGCGGTATCCTGGCAAACAACAGGTTGCCGGTCGATTTTCTGCAGGACAATCTCATCATGCAGACCAATGTCATCGAGAGCGCCTTCCGCAACGAAGTGCAGAAATTGCTGTTTCTCGGTTCGTCCTGCATCTATCCGAAGTTTGCGGCGCAGCCGATCTCCGAGGATGCCTTGCTGACCGGTCCGCTCGAACCGACCAACGAATGGTATGCGATCGCCAAGATCGCCGGGCTGAAACTGTGCCAGGCCTATCGGCGCCAATACGGTGTCGAGTACATCTCGGCGATGCCGACCAACCTCTATGGCCCCGGCGACAATTTCGACCTCTCCACCAGCCATGTCGTACCAGCCCTGATGCGCAAGGCACACAAGGCCAAGCGCGCCGGCGACAAAACCCTGGAGGTCTGGGGATCGGGCGCGCCGATGCGCGAGTTCCTGCATGTCGACGACGCCGCCGACGCTCTGGTCTGGCTGCTGAAAAACTATGCCGGCGACAGCCACGTCAATGTCGGCTCGGGCGAAGACATCACCATTGCCGAACTGGCCCGCACCATGCTCTCCGTCGTCGGCGCCGAGGCGGTGCTCACATTCGATGCGACGAAGCCGGACGGCACGCCGCGCAAGCTGATGGACGTGTCGCGCCTGTTTGCCACGGGCTGGCGCCCGCGGTACTCGCTTCAGAGTGGCTTGGAGCAGACCTATGCCTGGTTTCTCCAGCATATCGAGACGGGCGATCTCCGCCTCGGCGCGGCTTGATCTCAATCGACGCTGATTGCTGCCACCAGACATGACGGCTTGGGCGGCCGTCTGTTGGCCGTGTCCAATGCAAAGCCGCTCGCCGACATGTTGGATGCCGTTTCGGATGCACCTGGAAGAGCGATGCCTCCAACGGACACCAGATTTCATATCGTCGATGTAGCCGAAAAGATATTCTCAGCCGACTTGAATTGAGAAGCTTGGCTGGGGCCAGCTTGGCATTCTCAAAAATACGGCATTCACGCGGTCCAGCCTGGACGCACCCGTAAATCTGCGGGTACGAGAGACGGCGGATTGTCTGGATGGTGGGCGTGACAGGGATTGAACCTGTGACCCCTGCAATGTCAATGCAGTGCTCTCCCGCTGAGCTACACGCCCATCCGAAGCCGCGCATACACCATTTTTGCCACGGCGCGTCAATAGCAGGAAAAGGGAAAGAACGGTTCGCCTTGCCGCACCGTCGAAGGCGCGCCGGAAGCCGGCGGCGGAAAGCGTGTCAGGCTGCCTGCAGCATCTTTTCGACCTCGTTGACGAGGTCGCGCAGATGGAACGGCTTCGACAGCACCTTGGCGTCTTTCGGCGCCTTGGAATCCGGATTGAGCGCAACGGCGGCGAAGCCGGTGATGAACATGACCTTGAGGTCGGGATCGATCTCGGTGGCGCGGCGGGCGAGTTCTATGCCATCCATCTCCGGCATAACGATATCGGTCAAGAGCAGCGAGAACGGCTCTTCGCGCAGCCGCTCATAGGCGCTGGCGCCATTGTCGAAATCGCTGACCTGGTAGCCGGCACGCTCCAGCGCCTTGACGAGGAACCGGCGCATGTCGTCGTCGTCTTCCGCCAGCAGAATGCGTGCCATCTTATCCCGTCCGAATCACCCGCCCGGGACTGCCGTGGGCAGCCCGTTAACCATCCTGTATATGAGGAGGTGAGGGTAAACATCAAGTGAACGATAAAGGCCCGATCCGGCTTTAACAAAGTGGTCCGCACGCCGAAACGCTGGACATGCGGCCGGCGAGGTGGCACTTTCCAATCATGATGCATTGGTGTTTCCGGGTTCGTTCAAATTGAAAACGGCAGCCGAGGATTTTTCGGTCGTTCCCCCCTTCGAAATCCGGTCGGGCGCCGAACAGCGCGTCCCCTTCCTCTTCAACTCACCGCATAGCGGCCGTCACTATCCGGACCGGTTCCTGGCGATGGCAAGGCTGGACCGAAACGCCATCCGCCGCTCCGAAGATTGCTATGTCGACGAATTGTTCGGCGGCGCCGTCGCGCTCGGCGCGCCGATGCTGGCGGCAAACTTCCCGCGCGCCTATCTCGACGTCAACCGGGAGCCGTGGGAACTCGATCCGCGCATGTTCGCCGAACCCGTGCCGTCGTTCTGCAATATCCGCTCGGCGCGCGTCGCCGGCGGGCTTGGCACCGTGCCCAAGCTGGTAGGAGAGGGGCTCGAAATCTATGCCGGCCGCTTGCCGTTGGCGGAAGCCGTCGGGCGCATCGAGGCTGTCTACAAGCCTTATCACGAGACGCTAAAACGGCTTTTGACCAGGACCCATGCGCGGTTCGGCTTTGCCGTGCTGATCGATTGCCACTCGATGCCGGCGAGCATCAGGGTCGGCGACAGCGGTGTCAGGCCCGACTTCATCGTCGGCGACCGTTTCGGCATCTCCGCCGCGGCAGCGTTGACCGAGACGGCGATCGGCCTGCTGATCGGCATGGGCTATACCGTCGCCCATAACAAGCCTTATGCCGGAGGCTTCATCACCGAGCACTATGGCCGCCCCGTGCGCCACCTCCATGCACTGCAGATCGAGGTCAATCGCGGGCTTTACATGAACGAGCGGACGTTCCAGAAATCCGCCGGCTTCGATGCGCTCGCCGACGATCTGGCGCAATTCTCGGCCGACCTGATGGCGATGCCCGACCACAATTTTATCGACCTGCCGCTTGCCGCCGAATGATTGCCGAAAAACGAAACGAGATCTGGCGCCGGATAAAGGCATCGGGGTGCGGGTCGGGACGCGCAATCGGCTGAGTGCCGCGCCGAAAAAAAGACCGCATCGTTTGCACGACACGGTCGAAGTCTAGGGAGGAAACGCCCAAGGAGGGCATGGACAGGAGAACCTGTCCGAGAACAAATCTATTGTGCGATGCACAAATGTCAAGCCGCCGTGCGGCGTTTTTAATTCACTATGATGTGGAAACTGCGTTTCGAGGGCGCCAGCGTTGCATTCGAGCAACAGTCGTCGATGCGCAAAAGTCCCGCACGCCCTTGTTTTGGCGGAAATCCACAGGCAGACGATGGTTCCAGCACGCTAAAGCGCCTCGCGTTTGACCGGACGACGCGCTTTAGGTTGTTGTTTTATGCATGTCGTTATCGCAAAACCGCTGCACACTTTTGCGCGACATGCATTACGCGGGAGAATCAGTTGGACATCAGCATCGATTTCATGCGGCGCATTGCGGATGCCGCCGCAGCCGAAACCTTGCCGCGCTTCCGCACCCAGGGCGCAGTCGCCAACAAGGAGCAAGGCAGCTTCGACCCGGTCACCGAGGCCGACCGCGAGGCCGAGCGGGTCATCCGGGCGCTTATTTCAGCGGAATATCCCGATCACGGCATCCTCGGCGAGGAGCATGGCAGCGAGAACATGTCCAGCAGGCATGTCTGGGTGATCGATCCGATCGACGGCACCCGTGCCTTCATTTCCGGCCTGCCGGTGTGGGGAACCTTGGTCGGGCTGACGGTCGACGGCGATGCCGTTGCCGGCATGATGTCGCAGCCCTTCACCGGCGAGCTTTTCTACGCCAACGCGTCCGGCGCCCATTATGAAGGCCCGGGCGGACCGCGAAGGCTGACCACACGCAAGACGACAAGCCTCGCCGAGGCGACGCTGTTCACCACCACGCCAGCACTGTTCAAGGGAGATGCGCGCCTGCGCTACGACCTGTTCGAGCGGCAGGTCCAGCTCGCCCGCTACGGTACCGACTGCTATGCCTTCGCCATGGTCGCGGCGGGAAGCGTCGACATCGTCGCCGACCCCGATTTGAAACCCTACGATATCGTCGCGCTGATCCCGATCATCGAGAAGGCCGGCGGCGTCGTCACCACCTTCGAAGGCGGACCGGCGGAAAGGGGCGGCGACATCCTGGCTGCGGCAACGCCGGAGCTTCATGCCGCCGCGATGGCGGCGTTGCGTGGCTGAACCGGCTGGGCAGCTGGCCATTACGCACTGAGGTGCCCACGGCGACGATAACCCAATGCTCCTGACGGCAGGGTGTCAGCAGCTCTCGGCTATGGAGACAATGCCACGGGAGGGAGTCTCATGCCGACGCAGTCAACAACCAGCCGTTCCGAAGATGCTCCAGTAGAAAATGCGCCGGCAGAAAATGCTCCATCAGATGGGCGGGCCGATTTCGATTTCTTCTTCGGACGCTGGAACGTCAGTCATCGAAGGTTGCAGGAGCGCCTGCAAGGCGACACGAACTGGGACGTGTTTGGCGGGACATGCGAGGTGCGCCCGATCCTTGGCGGGCTCGGCAATGTCGATGACAATGTGATTGAATTGCCCGGCGGCGCCTATCGCGCCGCCACGCTGCGGACCTTCGATCCGGCGACGAGACAATGGTCGATCTGGTGGATCGACGGCCGCAGCCCGGCGACCATCGATATTCCGATGCGCGGCGCCTTCGAAGCAGGTGTCGGCACGTTCCTATGTGAAGACGTCTTCGACGGACGCGATATCCAGGTTCGCTTCCTGTGGTCGCGGATTACTGAAAAATCGGCGCGCTGGGAGCAGGCTTTTTCACCGGATGGCGGCAAGACCTGGGAGACCAATTGGATCATGGATTTCGCCCGGCAAGTGTAGGCCGACGATCGACCTGGCAGACATTTTTTCAAGCCAAGTCATTCTTTCAAGCCAAATCATGGATTTTCAATGGTTTGGAGCGGTCTTTTGGCGTCCGGAGGGAGCGCGGCACTCAATCAGGCGTTGTCGTCGCTTCCCGGAATGAAGGCATCGAAGGCGGCAAAGAACTGCTCGCGATAGAAGTCGGTCTCCTGCAATATTTCATGGCGCGCACCATCGATCACCAGCAGCGAACCGAGACGCAGGCGTCTGGTGTAGGTTTCCACCGCTTTCGTCGAGACGACCTGGTCGGCGCCGGCGGCGACCACCAGCAAGGGAACCCGGATCCTGGCCATGAAGTCGGGATCGCTGATGACCTCGGAGGCCTGCGCCGCCGCTTTCAGCCAGCGGATCGTCGGGCCGCCGAGCGCCAGCTGCGGGTAGGTTTCGTAGAGCAGCGTGTTGCGCCGATACCGCTCGGGATCCGATGTCACCTTGTTGACGGCAAAGGGTATGGTTTTTCTGGGCCGCGGACCCCAGGCGGCATAAAGCTTGCCAAGACCCAGCAGACAGAACAGCGAGCAGAGGCGGCGAACGGTGGTTGTCGAGACCGGCAGGTCGGGTACCGCCAGGAAGGGCGCGATCAGCACCATGCGCCGTACGCGGTTCACCATCGACGGCCCGGCAAGCAGCGTGATCACCGCCCCGGCCGAATGGGCCAATATGTAATACGGCCCCCGGCAGTCGGGCAGCACGATCTCCTCGAAGAACTGTTCCAGGTCGCCGGTGTAGTCGAAGAAACTGCGGACATAGCCACGCTCGCGATCGCTGATCAGCCGGTCGGAACCGCCCTGACCGCGCCAGTCCAAGGTGGCGACGCCAAAACCGCGGTCGGCGAGGTTGCGGATGGTCTCGAAATACTTTTCGATGCACTCGTTGCGGCCGGTCAAGAGGACCACGGTGCCCTTCATCGGGCGGGCAACGGCGGCAAAGAGCCCATAACGGATCTTCTTGCCGTCGCGCGTGGTGAAGAAACCAGCGGCCGCATTTTCCGGTGGCGGATTGCCCGGAATTTCGCGGAAGAGGGGAATTTTGGCGAGGAGGTCCGTCATTCGGCGCTGCGTTTTATGTGTCGCTGCCTGCATGGCGCAAGCTTTGGTAGGCATAGACGCCCATGCAGCAAAAGCAAAGGAATTCCGGACGCGTTGGAAAGGCTGGAACGAGGCAGCCGGCGAGTGAGGCCGAAAGCAGCTTGCGGCGTGCTTCCGGCCCCCCGTCGATCCGGGAGGAAGGGACGTTACACCCGGTCGGCCTCGTTGCGGCATCTCGCGCATAACCGCGAAAACCGCAGCCGATCTCGCTGTGAATCATGCGCAATCAAAGTGTTACAGCTTCCTTTTGCGTGTCCGAGAGGACGCGCGACGCTGTAACCGCCGCCTGTTCCTTGATCCTGGAAGCAGATTAGCGCGACTTAGCTGAACGTTCGCCGAAGCCGCGGTTCATCTGCCGTTCATCGAGGCGGCAGAATCTTGAAATGCCTTCTCGTGCTCCCCAAATGTCTGCTGCGGCCGCCAATGTCGGGGCCGCTGGCCCATCCGGAACGCCGTCACGGGTTTCGTACCGGCCATACGCAAACCTTGTTGCTCGACAGGAGAACACACCATGCGTCACGTTGATTTTTCACCGCTTTATCGTTCGACCGTCGGTTTCGACCGGCTGTTCACCATGCTCGATTCGCTTGCGCAGCCGGAAGGTGCACAGACCTATCCGCCCTACAACATCGAGCGCACCGGTGAGGATTCCTATCGCATCTCGATGGCGGTCGCCGGCTTCTCGGACGATGAGCTCTCGATCGAGGCTCACCGCAACGTTCTGACTGTCAAGGGTGAGCGCAAGGAAGGCAATGGCGAAGGCTCCGAACTGCTCTATCGCGGTATCGCCAGCCGGGCCTTTGAGCGCCGCTTCCAGCTTGCCGACCATGTTGATGTCGTCGGCGCCTCGCTGAAGAACGGCCTGCTCTTCATCGACCTCAAGCGCAATATTCCCGAGGAGCTGAAGCCGCGCAAGATCGCGATCACCGCGTCTTCGGCGAAGGCCAAGCAGATCGAGGCCAAGACCACCGCGTAAGCTGCGTCACAAAGACGACCTAACAGACGAGGGCGGCGCCTGGCGCCGCCCTTTTGATGGATAGGTGCCGCTATCCAGCAATTAGCTCGCCAAAGCGGTCGACCTCTTCGGCCGTGGTCGCAAAGCTGGTGACGAAACGATAGAGCGCTTCGTCCTCGCCGATATGGCCATCAAAGTCGTGCGGCTTGTGCCAGTCGTAGAAGGCGGCACCGGCCAAATGCACCCGTTCAGCCTTGGCCTTTTTCATCACCGCGAACACTTCGTTGGCTTGCGGCAGCCAGGCCAGACGCGCCGACGCGGAATCCTCGATCAGTGCTGCGAGGCGTGCTGCCATGGCGTTGGCATGCCGGGCCGTGTCGAGCCACAGGTGGTCCTTGAAATAGGCTTCGAACTGCGCTGCGATGAAGCGCGATTTCGAGAACAATTGCGCCGCGCGCTTGCGCAGGAAGGCCAGTTCCCTGGCGCGGTCGAGGTCGAACAGCACGATAGCCTCGGCGCACCAGCAGCCGTTCTTGGTGGCGCCGAAAGAGAGGATGTCGACGCCGCCCTTCCAGGTCATCTGCGCCGGTGTTGTCTCGAGCGCGACCAGCGCATTGGCGAAGCGGGCACCATCCATGTGCAGCGGCAGTTTGTGATGCTTGGCGATCGCCGAAATCCTGGCAATTTCGTTTAGTGTGTAGATGGTGCCGACCTCGGTCGACTGGGTGATCGACACCGCCATCGGGCGCCCGGAATGGACGATTTCAGGCGCGAACCGGCCGACCGCCCTGTCCAGGTCGTTCGGATCGATCTTGCCCAGCGCACCGTCGACGGCATGGAGCCGTGAGCCGCCGGTAAAGTATTCCGGGGCGCCGCATTCATCCTCGATGACATGCGACTCTCGATGGCAGAAGGAAATGCCGCCCGATTTGTTGTAGGCGGTCAGCGACAGGGAATTGGCGGCGGTGCCGGTGGCCACGAAAAACACCGCGACCTCGCGCTCGAAGATTTCGTTGAAGCGCTGGTATGCGGCCTCGTCGAGGGCGCCGTCGCCATAGGCGGTGGAAAAGCCGCCGGCATGGGCCGACAGGCCCGCGGCGATGCTGGGATGGGCGCCTGCCCAATTGTCGGAAGCGAAATTCATGCGTTTGCCTGTGCTGGGAAAATCAAGGCGACCTTGGCCGCTTTCGCATGCCGCTCGCAAGTGCCAAGCGCCGGAAAAGCGGTAAAGCCAGCGAGAGGCCGGACCTAAAGCGCGTCGCGTTCGGCCGGCCTCATGCCACGCGCTTTAGGTTTTTGTTTTCATGCATGTCGTTATCGTAAAACCGCTGCACACTTTTGCGCGACATGCATTAAGGCGGACGACTGAAGGTTGCGTTTTGACGGGGTGGCGCGTAATTTTCTATCTCTAGATGCCCATGATTGTTGTGAATCGGTCTTGTGCGCATCCGCAATTTCTGTCATAAAAATTTAGGACAGTAGTGCTGTCTTATTTTGTCGCACAAAACAGGCTGGATTGGCGTATCATTGGGCCTCTCCGGCCATTGCCGCGAGCGACAGGTAGACAGCCCGGCTCTGGCCTGTACGATTGCCGGATGCGAACCAGGCCGCCTGGTTCTGCAAGGATTTCGCAAGACGTGCCGCAAGGATGAGAGGGAAGCTCATGTGCTTCCCAACGCAAACCAGCGCCCGAAGGGCTGGCATGGAGGACAGGACGATGACGGAAGTGACGCCATCTGCGACAAACGGCCCGGCCGCGCAGACGAAAGCGCCAGCCGTCAAAAATCCGTCCATCGCCACTGGCCTGTCTAAGTTCGGGCGGACCCATACCGGGTTCGCCGCCCACGGCCTTTACGATCCGCGCAACGAGCACGATGCCTGCGGCGTCGGCTTCATCGTCAATATGAAGGGCGTGAAGTCGCATCAGATCGTCATGGACGGCCTTGCGGTGCTCGAAAATCTGACGCATCGCGGCGCCGTCGGCGCCGACCCGCTGATGGGCGACGGCGCCGGCGTGCTGGTGCAGCTTCCCGACCGCTTCTTCCGCGAGGAGATGGCCAGCCAGGGCGTCGAACTGCCCAAGCTCGGCCATTACGCCGTCGGCCATGTGTTCATGCCGCGCGATCCTGAGCTTCAGGCGCATATCGAAGGCATCATCGCCGAAGTTGCGCAGCTCGAAGGCCAGCCGCTGCTCGGCTTTCGCGACGTGCCGGTCGACAATTCATCGCTGTCCAAGGCGCCTGATATCGCTGCTTCCGAACCGGTCCAGCGGCAGGTGTTTTTGGGTCGTGGCGCCGAGATCGAGAGCGACGACGATTACGAACGGCGGCTCTACATCCTGCGCAAGGTCATTTCCGGTCGTATCCACGAAGAGACCAAGGGCGTCGACAATGGCTTCTACGTCGTGTCGATGTCATCGCGGACCATCGTCTACAAGGGCATGTTCCTGGCCTATCAGGTCGGCGCCTATTACAAGGATCTGACCGATCCGCGTTTCGAGACGGCGCTGATCCTCGTCCACCAGCGTTTCTCGACCAACACCTTCCCGTCGTGGAAGCTGGCGCATCCCTATCGCATGGTCGCCCACAATGGCGAGATCAACACGCTGCGCGGCAACGTCAACTGGATGGCGGCGCGGCAGGCCTCGGTCGATTCCGAACTGTTCGGCAACGACATCTCCAAGCTGTGGCCGATCTCCTATGAGGGGCAGTCGGACACCGCCTGTTTCGACAATGCGCTCGAATTCCTGACGCAGGGCGGCTACTCGCTCGCTCACGCAATGATGATGCTGATCCCTGAGGCCTGGGCCGGCAACAAGCTGATGGATCAAGATCGCAAGGCCTTTTATGAATACCACGCCGCCCTGATGGAGCCGTGGGACGGGCCGGCGGCGGTGGCCTTCACCGACGGCCGCCAGATCGGCGCCACGCTCGACCGCAACGGGCTGCGCCCGGCGCGCTATATCGTCACCGACGACGATCGCGTCATCATGGCCTCGGAAGCCGGCGTGCTGCCGGTGACGGAGGAAAGGATCGTCAAGAAGTGGCGGCTGCAGCCCGGCCGCATGCTGCTGATCGACCTGGAGAAGGGCCGCATCGTTTCCGACGAGGAGATCAAGTCGGAGATCGCGACCAGGCATCCCTACAAGAGCTGGCTCGCCAACACCCAGCTCATCCTCGAAGACCTGAAGCGGGTCGAGCCGCGGGCGCTGCGCAGGGACGTCAGCCTGCTCGATCGTCAGCAGGCGTTCGGCTTTACCCAGGAAGACACCAAGCTGCTGATGTCGCCGATGGCGACCACCGGCCAGGAAGCGGTCGGCTCGATGGGCACCGACACGCCGATTTCGGCGATGTCGGACAGATCGAAGCTGCTCTACACCTATTTCAAGCAGAACTTCGCCCAGGTCACCAACCCGCCTATCGACCCGATCCGCGAGGAACTGGTGATGAGCCTGGTGTCGTTCATCGGGCCGAGGCCGAACATCTTCGACCTCGTCGGCAATTCGCGTCGCAAGCGGCTCGAAGTGCGCCAGCCGATCCTGACCAATGGCGATCTTGAGAAGATCCGCTCCATCGGTCACACCGAGGACCGTTTCGACACCAAGACGATCGACATCACCTATGCTTCGAACGAAGGCGCGGCCGGCATGCAGGGCGCCATCGACCGGCTGTGCGAGCGCGCCGAGGCGGCGGTCGCCGGCGGCTATAACATCATCATCCTGTCCGACCGTCAGCTCGGGCCGGACCGCATCGCCATCCCGGCATTGCTGGCGACGGCGGCGGTCCACCATCATTTGATCCGCAAGGGATTGCGCACGTCGGTGGGGCTGGTGGTCGAGTCCGGCGAACCGCGCGAGGTGCATCATTTCTGCTGCCTTGCGGGCTATGGCGCCGAGGCGATCAATCCCTATCTCGCCTTCGACACGCTGCTCGACATGCATAAGCGCGGCGAGCTGCCGGCCGAAGTCGACGCCAATGAGGTCGTCTCCCGCTACATCAAGTCGATCGGCAAGGGCATTCTCAAGGTGATGTCGAAGATGGGCATCTCGACCTACCAGTCCTATTGCGGCGCGCAGATCTTCGACGCCATCGGGCTGAAGACCGATTTCGTGCAAAAATATTTTACCGGCACCGCGACGCTGATCGAAGGCGTCGGGCTGGAAGAGATCGCGGCCGAAACGGTCAGCCGCCACGCCGACGGCTTCGGCAACGACCCGGTGCTGCGCAACAGCCTCGAGGTCGGCGGCGAATACATGTTCCGCATGCGCGGCGAAGCGCATATCTGGTCGCCCGATGCGGTGGCCACCCTGCAGCACGCCGTGCGCCAGGGATCGTGGCAGACGTTCAAGGACTATTCCGCTCAGATCGACAGCGAGACGGCGCGGGCGCAGAGCATTCGCGGCCTGTTCAAGATCAGGCTGGCCGAAGAAACCGGACGCAAGAAGGTCGCGCTCGACGAGGTCATGTCGGCTGCCGATATCGTCAAGCGGTTCTCGACCGGGGCGATGTCCTTCGGCTCGATCTCCAGGGAAGCGCACACCACGCTGGCGCGCGCCATGAACACGATCGGCGGCAAGTCGAACACCGGCGAGGGCGGCGAAGAGGCCGACCGTTACCTGCCGCTGCCGGACGGCGGCAAGAACCCCGAGCGTTCGGCGATCAAGCAGGTCGCTTCCGGGCGTTTCGGCGTGACGGCGGAGTATCTGGTGAACTCCGATGTGATGCAGATCAAGGTCGCGCAAGGCGCGAAGCCCGGCGAGGGCGGTCAGCTGCCCGGTCACAAGGTCGATGCCACCATTGCCAAGGTCAGGCATTCGACGCCCGGCGTCGGCCTGATCTCGCCGCCGCCGCATCACGACATCTACTCGATCGAGGATCTGGCGCAGCTCATCTACGACCTCAAGAACGTCAACCCGGCGGCTGATGTCTCGGTCAAGCTGGTCTCGGAAGTCGGTGTCGGCACGGTTGCGGCCGGCGTCGCCAAGGCGCGCGCCGACCACATCACCATTTCCGGCTATGACGGCGGCACCGGCGCATCGCCGCTGACCTCGCTCAAGCACGCCGGCAGCCCGTGGGAGATGGGCCTTGCCGAGACGCACCAGACGCTGGTGCTCAACGGCCTCAGGTCGCGCGTCGCGCTGCAGGTCGATGGCGGCCTGCGCACCGGCCGCGACGTCGTCATCGGCGCGCTGCTTGGCGCCGACGAATTCGGCTTCTCGACCGCGCCGCTGATCGCGGCCGGCTGCATCATGATGCGCAAGTGCCATCTCAACACCTGCCCGGTCGGCGTCGCGACGCAGGATCCGGTGTTGCGCAAGCGCTTCAAGGGCACGCCGGAACATGTCATCAACTTCTTCTTTTATGTGGCGGAAGAGGTCCGGGCGCTGCTCGCCGAGATGGGCTACACCCACCTCGACCAGATCATCGGCGACACCGACCTCTTGGAAAAGCGGGGGCTGATCCAGCACTGGAAGGCACGCGGGCTCGATTTCAGCAAGATGTTCTTCAAGCCGGATGCGCCGCATGAGGCGGTGCACTGGACCGAGCGGCAGAAGCATCCGATCGACGACGTGCTCGACCGCAAGCTGATCGAGTTGGCCAAGCCGGCGCTGGACGCCAGGCAGCCGGTCAGCATCGAGCTGCCGATCCGCAATGTCGACCGTTCGACCGGCGCCATGCTGTCGGGCGAAGTGGCAAAGCGCTTCAAGCACAAGGGCCTGCGCGAGGACACGATCTCGGTGAAGCTCACCGGCACCGCCGGCCAGTCCTTCGGCGCCTTCCTGGCGCGTGGGGTTTCGTTCGAGCTGGTCGGTGCGGCCAATGACTACGTCGGCAAGGGCCTGTCGGGCGGCCGCATCGTCATCCGCCCGCCGGAGAACACGAAGATCGTCGCCGCGGAGTCGATCATCGTCGGCAACACGGTGCTCTACGGCGCGACCGAGGGCGAGGCCTATTTCTGCGGCGTCGCCGGCGAGCGTTTTGCGGTTCGCAATTCGGGCGTCGCCGCCGTCGTCGAAGGCGTTGGCGACCATGGCTGCGAGTACATGACCGGCGGCATTGTCGTCGTCATCGGGCAGACCGGCCGCAACTTTGCCGCCGGCATGTCGGGCGGCGTCGCCTATGTGCTCGACGAGGTGGGTGATTTCGCCGAGCGCTGCAACATGGCGATGGTCGAACTGGAACCCGTTCCCGAAGAAGACGACCTGATGGAGAAACTGCTCCATCATGGCGGCGATCTCGACCACAAAGGCCGCGTCGACGTGTCCGGCGACATGACCAGCCATGATGAGGAGCGGCTCTATCAGCTGATCTCGAACCACGTCCATTACACGGGTTCGGTGCGCGGCCGCGAGATCCTCGACAACTGGGCGACTTTCCGGCCGAAATTCCGGAAGATCATGCCGGTCGAATACCGCCGCGCGCTGATCGAAATGGAACGCATGCGCATGGGCGTTGCGGCGGAATAGGTATTGGGATTGCCGGGAAGCAAAGCTTCCCGGGCGGCGCCTTCATCAACAATCCTGGCCTCGGACTGAAGGTTGCCATGGCTGCCTTATGAGGTTAACGGGTGCGTCGTCGAGCGCGCCATCTGGACAGCAGGGACTGGACTATGGGCAAGGTAACAGGGTTTCTCGAGATCGACCGGCAGGTGCACAAGTACCAGCCGGCTTCCGACCGCATCCGGCATTTTCGCGAGTTCACGCTGCCGATGTCGGACAAGGAGGTCGAGAAACAGGCCGCGCGCTGCATGGATTGCGGCATTCCGTACTGTCACGGGCCGACCGGCTGCCCGGTCCACAACCAGATCCCGGACTGGAACGATCTCGTCTACAATGGCGACTGGGCCAATGCGATCCGCAACCTGCATTCGACCAATAACTTCCCGGAATTCACCGGCCGCATCTGTCCGGCACCTTGCGAGGAAGCCTGCACGCTGAACCTCGAGGACATTCCGGTCGCCATCAAGACGATCGAGCAGGCGATCGCCGACAAGGCCTATGAAACCGGTCATATCCGGCCCTATCCGCCGGAAAGGAAGACCGGCAGGCGCGTCGCAATCATTGGCTCGGGGCCGGCCGGCATGGCGGCCGCCCAGCAGCTTGGCCGCGCCGGCCACGACGTTCACGTCTACGAGCGCGAGAGCCGGCCGGGCGGGCTGATGCGCTACGGCATCCCCGACTTCAAAATCGAGAAGCACTATATCGACCGGCGCATCGAGCAGATGCAAGGCGAGGGCGTGAGTTTTCATTGCGGGATCAATGTCGGCGTCGACAAGCCGGTGGCGGAGCTGCTCGCAGAATATGATGCGGTGCTCTATTGCGGCGGTTCGGAAACGCCGCGCCCGGCCAACATTCCCGGCGACGATCTCGACGGCGTGCATGACGCGATGCCTTACCTGGTGCAGCAGAACAAGCGCATCGGCGGCGAGCCGATCCAGTCGGTGGCGTGGCCCTCGCCGCCGATCGTCGCCGGCGGCCAGCATGTCGTCGTCGTCGGCGGCGGCGACACCGCGTCCGACTGCGTCGGCACTGCCTTCCGCCAGGGCGCCGTGCGTGTCACCCAGCTCGACATCCGGCCGCAGCCGCCGGAAAAGGAGGACAAGCTTTCGGTCTGGCCCTACTGGGCGACGAAGATGCGCACCTCGTCCTCGCAGGCGGAAGGCGCCGAGCGCGAGTTCCAGGTGGCGACGCTCGAATTCATCGGCGAGGACGGCGCGTTGACCGGCGTCAAATGCTGCGAGGTCGATGAAAAGCGCAAGCCGATCGCCGGCACGGAATTCGTCATCCGTGCGGATCTCGCCTTCATCGCTATCGGCTTTGCCGGGCCGGCCGCCGTCGGGCCGGTGTCGGAACTGGCTGGCCAGATGAAGATCGCCATCGACAGCCGCCGCTCGAACAACGTCGAGGCCAATGATCGCGACTACAAGACCAGCGTCGAAAAGCTCTATGCGGCGGGCGATGTGCGCCGCGGTCAATCGCTGGTCGTCTGGGCGATCCGCGAGGGCCGTCAGGCAGCGCGTTCGATCGACGAGGCGCTGATGGGATCGAGCGTGCTGCCGCGCTGAGACCGTTCGGAAACGCTACTCCCGCGGCCATCTGAGGGCGTTTTCTGCGCTTCCGGTGCCCGGAGCAGGTTTAATGCATGTCGCGCAAAAGTGTGCAGCGGTTTGCGATAACGACATGCTTAAAAAACAACCTGAAGCGCGTCGCATGGGGCCGGTCACAGCGACGCGCGTTAGGGAGTGATCGCCGTGGTCGTTTCGGGCACGGCCGCCGCCGCAGGCCGCTTCCTTGGCGGCCAGGAAAAATCGTCGGCGCGGCCGGGCGAAGCAGCTGATACCTTGCCCTCGACGAAGAGTTTTTCGCCAAGCCCGTCCGCCTTTGCCGGCGCTGCGGCGCCGAGAAGTTCCGTACCGCCGTCGAGTGCCGGATCGCTGAGCAGCATCGGCACGGTGCGATCGACGGCCATGGGTGTCGGCGCCGGCGCCCCGACCGGAGCGCCGGCTGGCGCATAAGCTGCCAGTGTGCCCGGAGGCGAGGTCATTCCAAGGATCTTCAGCAAGGGTTTTTCGGCATAGAAGGCGAGCTTGCGTTTGCCGGCTTTCGACACACGGATGCCGTCGTCGGTGCGCAGGCGCACCGGCTGGCCGTTGATGTCAGGCCCGCTGGTGACAAAGGCGCCTTCCTCGTCGACGAAACCGTCCCAGATGTCGACGAATTCGCCGCCGTGGCTCTCGGCCGTCGAGCGGTAGATGTCGTTGAAAGCCAGCATGTCGGAGGTCATCTTCGGCGCCTTGAAGGCCGGCATGCCGACCCACAGATACGGCACCTTGGCCGATGCAATGGCCTTGCCGAACGCATCGGTACGGCGTTCGTATTCCTCGGTCCACGCTTCGGTCCGTGGCTGTTCGCGTTCACCGTTCACGCGCATCTGCTGCCGATCGTTGGAACCCAGCATGACGATCACGGCCGCGGGCTTTTCGGTCTCGATCAGCGACTTGATCTGTTCGGGCCAGTTGTAGAAATCGTCACGCACAAAACCGGACGAACCATTGCTGCGGACGACGATCCTGACCTTGTTGTTTTCGGCAAAGGCGGTGTCGAGACCCTCGGCGAGGCCGGTCGCCATGAAATCGCCGACCACCAGAACGGTGCGGGCATCCGGCGCCTTCTGGACAATGGGGGCTGCCGGCTCAGCCGGCCGGCGCGGCGCGGCACGCGACTTTCTGACTTTTGGCTTGCGTGGCCCGATCCTCTGAATCCGTCGCGGCTCAATCAGTCGCGGCGGCTCCACCCGCTCGCTTCGGCGCAGAAACAACAGGTCGCGCAGCGACCAGCCACGCCTTTGTTCTTCCTGCGCCACGGCCGGCGTGTGAAAGACGGCGGCAGCGCCGACGGCCAGGACGGCAATAGCCAGAATCAGGATCGGCACGCGACGAAGGATCACACGGATACGCGCAGCCGAAACCAATTACCGTCTCCATCCCTAAAGAGCGCCGGACTCTGATACAACCGTGCCGCCGCTCTACCTTAAGTTGAGCATCGGATTTCCTCAAAACCGGTTTGGGTCCGATGCTCCAGGTCTGCCCTATGCGAGACTAGTTCTGCCTGAGCCATTTGAGCACTTCCATGCTCGGATGTCCGTCCTGGGTCAAGCCAGCCTTCGCCTGGAAGGCCATGATGGCGGCTTTCGATCCCTCGCCGATCTTGCCGTCGAACTTGCCGTCATAGTAGCCGTACTGGGAAAGCCGTTGCTGAAGCTCCTGCCTCTCCTCGAAGGAGAGCTTCGTGAAAGGCCGCTTCCAGTCCTGCACAAGCCCGCCATAACCGGCGATTTCGTCGGCAAGAAGGCCAACGGCAACCGCATATTTGTCGGCATTGTTGTAACGCTTGATGACCGAAAAATTCTTGACCATCAGGAAAGCCGGGCCGCCACGGCCGCCTGGCACCTTCAGCGTGGCCTTCTCCCCACTCTTGAACGGCTTGCCGTTGGCACGCGTGACACCCAGCGCTTGCCATTGCGACAACGACTTCGATCCGGCCGGGAACTTCTTTCCGTCGGGAAGGCTGACTTCATAGCCCCAGGTCTTGCCGGCCTGCCAGCCGTTCTTCCTGAGCAGATTGGCGGCCGTTGCCAATGCATCGGGAATCGAATTCCAGATGTCGCGCTTGCCGTCGCCGTCCATGTCGACCGCATAGGCCTGGTAGCTGGTGGGAATGAACTGGGTATGGCCCATGGCGCCGGCCCATGAGCCACTGAGGTGGCTTTTATCGATGTCGCCCCTTTGCAGGATTTTCAGCGCCGCGATCAACTGTGTGCGGGCAAACTTCGATCGTCTCGAATCAGCATAGCCAAGCGTTGCCAGTGAACGCACGACATTGCGCATGACATCGTCGCGCTTGAGGATTTCGCCGTAGTTCGATTCCATCGACCAGATCGCCAGCAGGATGTGACGGTCGACGCCGTATCTTGCCTCGATCCTGTCCAGCCACGGCTTCCACTTCCTGGCCATCTGCTTGCCAACAGCGACCGACTGGTCATGGACGCGGTTGTCGAAATAGTCCCAGGCGGGCGCGGTGAATTCGGGTTGATAACGCGCTTTTTCCAGCACGACCGGGTCGGCATCGCTGATGCCCTCGAATGCGCGGTCGTAAACGGCGCCGGAAACGCCGCTCCGCACCGCGGTGGCGCGGAAGCTCGCCACCCATTGCCGGAAACCGGTGTCGGCAAAAACCGATCCGGTGGGCATCAGCAAGGCAAGCGAAAGGCTGGCGGCCGCAACGATGCTGGTGAAGCGCTTTGCGGCGTCGCGAACGGACATCTTTTCCTCCTTCTTCATCACAGGAAGATCATTCATCGCCTAACCCGGTTAGCATTTAGTTTACCATAGGTGCCGTTGGGAACGAAAAGGCGGGTTGGTGCTTTACGGACTACAGATTTTTTCTGACCAGCCGTTCCATAATCCCAGATTCCGGCACGAAAATGTCTTGAAGCGGGATTGCCGAACAGCCTTAGAAGCGGATATTTGACAGCATGAAGAGAGTTCGCAAGGCAGTTTTCCCGGTCGCTGGCCTCGGCACGCGTTTCCTCCCGGCCACCAAGGCCATACCCAAGGAAATGCTGACCGTCGTCGACAGGCCTGTCATCCAGTATGTGGTCGACGAGGCACGCGAAGCCGGCATCGAGCATTTCATCTTCGTGACCGGACGCAACAAGGCGGTCATCGAGGACCATTTCGACGTTCAGTTCGAACTCTATGACACGCTTGCCCAACGCGGCAAGGACGACGAGCTCGCCCGCCTGCAGCGGCTGCAACCTTCGCCAGGGCAGACCAGCTTCACCCGCCAGCAGGTGCCGCTTGGCCTTGGCCATGCCGTCTGGTGTGCCCGCGAGCTGGTCGGCGACGAGCCCTTCGCGCTGCTTTTGCCCGATATGATCATGCAGTCCGAAAAAAGCTGCATGAAGGAGATGGTCGAGCTTTATGCCGAGACCGGCAACAACATCGTCGCGGTTCAGGAATGCGACCCCGCCGAGGCCCATAAATACGGCATCGTCGGCCGAGGCGAGGATACGCATCACGGTTTCCGCATTACCGGCATGGTGGAAAAGCCGAAGACCGGCACGGCACCCTCCAACCTATACATCAACGGGCGCTACATCCTGCAGCCGGAGATATTTGGGATACTCGAAGGCCAGGAGAAGGGCGCCGGCAACGAGATACAACTCACCGATGCGATGCTGAAGCTGGAGAAGCAGCAGCCCTTCTATGGCTGCCACTACCGAGGGCGCACCTTCGATTGCGGATCGCCGGAAGGCTTTGTCGAGGCCAACGTCGCCTTCGCGCTGTGGCGCAGCGACATGAACGGACGCATGGCGGGCGTTATCAGCAAGCTTCTCGACGAGATGAAACCGTCAGAGCAGCGGGGCGCGGCGTTCTAACCCCCGGGCTAATGCATGCGCGCAAAAGCATGCCCTCGGGCCTGAACCGAGGGTGCGCGGCGGCTTGGTTTACGGCTGCAGCGTCACCCCGACAAAGATGCTGTGGGCGGTGTAGTCGCGGCCCTCGATGTTGCTGGTCTGTTTTTCAGTTCTGGCGCGGGTGGTCAGTCCGGCATATCGGTTCAGCCACCATGTCAGTCCGGCCTCGGCGCTCAGCGTCAGATCCTGGCCGTCCGACCCGATGTAGTCGCGCCAGTCTACGCCGAGAGCTGCGTTGCCGATCAGGTTGGCACGGATTTCCCGTTCGGCGGTGAGGAGGCCGGAGTAAAGGATGGTGCCGCTTTCGTCGGCGGTTGTCGTGCCCTCGACGATCGTCTGCCCGGTGAGGCCGATCGTGGTGCCGCGTTGCGGCGACCATCTGAGGTCGGCGTTCACCGTGGCACCCGAAATTGCCGGCAGGCGGTCATCGTCGATCGCCTCGCGCAGCCAGCCGGCCGAGAACTCGCCGGCAAGCTTCTCGCCGAGGTCGAGCTCGGCGCCGGCCCGAACCCCAAGCCGCGTCGAGGATCGTTCGAAACCATTGCTGTCGACCCGCAAATCATAGACCCGGCGGCCGATTTCGACCTCGGTGAAAGGGGTGATGGCGGGCGAAATCTCATAGCCGGTGCGCAAGGTGGCGGTATAGAGCGTGGAATCGCGGTCTTTCTGCGACAGCGTTCCGCCCGTCGAAAGCCTGGCGTCGCCGTAGATGTCGTGTTCGACTGCGCCGGTCAGGGCGAAGCGCATCTTGCCGGCATCCTTCTCGACCGCCAGGCTGCCATCAATGGTCTGGCGCACCGGCTGCTCGGCGGTGCCTTCGATGACGACCGGCGAGGAAGCCGATTCCGGCGCCGCCTCGTAACCGAGCTTGGCGATAGCGCGCAGATCGTTGTCGAAGTCGACATTGAGCGTGCCTTCGACACGGCCGCGCGCCTCCTCAACCTCGTCGCCCGATAGGGTCTTGAGAAAGGTCCCGTAGCCGTCGACGATAGCCGAATTCTCCCGCCAGTCGGAGATCGCGTTGAAGCGCAGCGTCGTTTCCGACAGCAGGGCCGGCTTTCCTTCGCTGCTTGAATCGGCATTCGATGAGGCCTTCAGGCCTTGCTCGAGCGTCGGCCTGATCACGAAGGAGCCGAGTTTGATACCGGTGGCGGCGAACGGATCGTCCTCGGCCCTCCTGTCGCGGCCTTCGATGGCTTCGGCGCGCTCGGCGCCCGGATCGAGTTGCTGCCTGTCGGCGGAATCGATAGTCACGGCACGGGAATTGATTGGGTCCGTCTCGGCGGTGTCCTCGTCATCCGTCGGGGCCGTCGCCGCGGTGGCGGCCTGTGTCTCGGCGGCTTCGTCCTGATCGGCTGCGCCCTGGGTTGCGCTCGATGGCCGGCGCGGCGGGACGGGAACGGGGGCGTCCGCAAACGGATCGTCGGTTGCTTCCGGCGGATCAAAAATGCTGCCGGTCGCGGGTGCCGCGTCGTCGTCCTGCACGGCGCCCGGGCTGGCCGGCTGATAGGCGGGCGTCGGCGCAGTGCTCTGGGTGGTTGCACCGGCCTGCGCCGTCTGATCCTGGGCGATGCTCAATTGCCTGGTTTTGCGCTGCTGGTCGTCCAGAATCGCCGATTCCGAAACCTCGCCGCGCAGCTCGGTTACCTGGGCATAGGGCTGCGCAGGCCGCAGCAAGGCGAAGACGCTGGTCGCCAGCAGCAAGGCGCAGACCGCCTTGCCGTTTCGTCTTCTTTTCTTTTCAGGCGGGGCCCCGGACATCGCTACCACTGCTTGCGCGGCGCACGCGCGCCATACTTACCGAACCGTAAACGGGGATGGTTAACGTCGGGTTGAGGCGGCGGTCGATCAAAGCCCACTTGACGGCTGACGGATGGCAATTCCGTTGGACAGGCGCGCAGCAAAGCGCTAATCGCATCAGCCATGCATGCGGGATCCCCAGACAAGAAGCGGCTCGATGGGCAGGCTTCGATCGCCTCGGCGCTTAGAACGGTAGCGACCGAGCAGGCCGGTGTCGCGGCGCTGGCGGCCGCGCTCGAAAACGGATTGACCGAACCGTTCGCGCGCGCCGTCGATATTGTGTCGCATATCGCTGGCCGCGTCATCGTCACCGGCGTCGGCAAGAGCGGCCATATCGGCTCAAAGATCGCGGCGACGCTCGCCTCGACCGGCACGCCGGCTTTCTTCGTCCATTCTGCCGAAGCCAATCATGGCGACCTCGGCATGATCGCCAGGGACGACGCCATCATCGCCATATCGTGGTCGGGCGAGAGCCGCGAGCTCAAGGGCATCATCGCCTATTCCAGGCGCTTCTCGATTCCGCTGATCGCAGTCACTGCCGGAGAGCGATCGGCGCTGGCGCGGGCGGCCGATGTGGTGCTTTTGCTGCCGCGTGCGTCGGAAGCCTGCCCGCACGGCCTGGCGCCGACGACATCGACGCTGCTGCAACTGGTGATCGGCGATGCACTGGCCATCGCGCTGCTCGAAGCGCGCGGCTTCACGCCGGATCATTTCCGCACCTTCCATCCCGGCGGGCAACTTGGCGCCAATCTGACGCAGATCCGCGAGATCATGCATGTCGGCGACAGGCTGCCGCTGGTGCCTTCCGGCACTGGAATGCAAGAAGCGATCCTCGAATTGTCGCGCAAGGGGTTTGGCTGTGTGGCGATAACCGCTGCGGATGGTGCGCTGATCGGCATCATCACCGACGGCGACATCAGGCGCCACATCGGCAGCAATCTTCTGGCGATGAGCGTCGATCAGGTCATGACCAAGGAGCCGAAGACGGCCGGACCGGATACGCTGGTGGCGACCGCGCTGCAGACGATCAACAGTTCGACCATCTCCAGCCTGATGGTTGTCGAAGGCAGACGGCCGGTCGGACTTGTCCATCTGCACGATCTGCTGCGCATCGGCGCGGCCTGAGCTCGCCAGAGCGAATCGAAACAGTCTCTGAGAGACATCAGGCCTGTTTGAAAAGTCGCCCGCCGAGATGGTCGGATCAGTCCAGGACCGCCTCGACCGTCAGTTCCAGATCGGCGTCGGCCGCGCCCGTCACGCGCACCTGCGTGCCGGCCGGCAGGTCGGGGCCGGAGACGCGCCATAGCGTATCGCCCAGCTTTACGCGGCCGCGGCCGTCCCTGATCGGCTCGTCCAGGGTGGCCATCCTGCCGATCATCTGTGCGCCGCGGCGGTTGAGCAGTGGCTGATCGGTGCCATCATCGCGCCCACCCACCAGTCTCTTGCCGACATAGGTTGAAACCAGCGACATCGCCAGGAAGGCGAGAACCTGGATCTGCCAGGTCCAGAAGTCCGCGTCCCAGATGAGCAGGGACACCACGCCGATCAGCAGCGCGGCGATGCCGATCCACAGCATGAATATGCCCGGTGCGATGACCTCCATCACCAGGAGGACGAAGCCGAGAACCATCCAAACCCAGGGGCCGAGTTCGGAAATGATGCGTTCGAACATGGCCTCAGGTCTCGCTGGGACGAACCACGGGCGGGCGTGCAGCTTGCCGCGTGGTGCCGGCAGTGCCCTCGCTGCCGAAGACTTCCTTGGCAATCGCGCCGATGCCGCCGAGCGTGCCGATCAATGACGAAGCTTCCATAGGCATCAGCACGACCTTGCTGTTTGTGGCGGAGCCGATCCTGGTCAGTGCTTCGGTGTATTTCAGTGCAACGAAGTAGTTGAGCGCCTGCACGTCGCCCTTGGCGATCGCTTCCGACACCACTTGCGTGGCGCGGGCCTCGGCCTCGGCCGAGCGTTCGCGCGCCTCGGCGTCGCGGAAGGCGGCTTCCTTGCGGCCCTCGGCTTCCAGGATCTGCGACTGCTTGAGGCCTTCGGCGTCGAGGATCTGCGCGCGCTTGTTGCGCTCGGCCATCATCTGGCGCCCCATCGATTCGACGAGATTGGCCGGTGGATTGATGTCCTTGATCTCGACGCGGGTGATCTTGATGCCCCAGGGATGCGCCGCCTCGTCGACGACGCGCAGAAGGCGTTCGTTGATGGCGTCGCGGTTCGACAGCAGCTCGTCGAGGTCCATCGACCCCATCACGGTACGGATGTTGGTCATCGTCAGGTTGAGGATGGCGTTCTCCAGCCCGGCGACCTGGTAGGCGGCCTGCGCCGCGTTGAGCACCTGGTAGAAGGCGACGCCGTCGACGGCGACGGTGGCGTTGTCGCGGGTGATGATCTCCTGCGTCGGGACGTCGAGCACCTGCTCCATCATGTTCAATTTGGAGCCGATGCGGTCGACGAACGGCACGATGAGGTTGAGGCCGGGGCTCAATGTCCTGGTATAACGGCCAAAGCGTTCGACGGTGTAATTGTAGCCTTGCGGGATTGTCCGGATGCCTTTGAAAAGCACGAGCACGACAAGAGCGACAAGAACAAGAAGCGCGATATCGAAACCACTGAAATCCATTTGGCTCTCCCTCAGATGCCGGCCACGGAAATGTTTCAACGCGAGCGACTTCACCAAACACTTAAGTGTGTTTCAGGAACGTTACAATCAGGTGATAGTGGATTACCGGTGCATAGAAAGCCGGTTGGCGGCGCTCGATTGTATCGGCTTCACACCCAACCCGACAGTTCGCGCCGCACCATCGCCTCGATCACCGCCATGCCCTCGGCACTGTCGTTGAGGCAGGGAATATGCGCGAACTTTTCGCCGCCGGCATGATGGAAAGTCTCGGCCGCCTCCCTGCCGATCTCGTCCAGCGTCTCGATGCAGTCGACAGAAAAGCCCGGATTGACGATGGCGATCGATCTCACGCCTTCTCCGGGCAATTTCTCGACCATCTTGTCGGTGTAAGGCTGCAGCCACTCCTGCGCGCCGAAGCGCGACTGGAACGTGGTGATCAGCTTCTTCTCATCCCAGCCGAGCTTTTCCCGCAGCAGCCGGGTCGTCTCAAGGCAATGGGCCTGATAGGGGTCACCCTTGTCGGAATAGGGTTTCGGAATGCCGTGATAGGAGGCGATGACCATTTCCGGCTCGAAATCGAGGCTCGCCAGATGGCGCTCAATCGACGCGGCGAGCGCTTCGATATAGACCGGTTCGGCATAGTAGGGCGGCACGCTGCGGATCGCCGGAGCGCGGCGCATCTTCATCAGCGCGCGAAACAGCTGGTCGTTGGCGGTCGCGGTCGTGGTCGCGGAATATTGCGGATAAAGCGGAAAAGTCAGAATGCGGTCGCAGCCCTGCGCGACCAGCCCTTTGGCGACGCTCTCGGTCGAAGGATTGCCGTAACGCATTGCCCAGTCGACGCTGACGCCGGGCAGGTCGCGCAGCGCCTCGGTCAGCTTTTCGCTCTGAGCGCGGGTGTAGGTGCGCAGCGGCGACTCGTTGCGCTGCCGATTCCAGATTCTCGCATAGTTGGCGCCCGACTTCTTCGGCCGCGTGGTGAGTACCAGCCCGTAGAGGATCGGATACCAGATCGCCTTGTTGAGCTCGATGACGCGCGGATCGGACAGGAATTCCCTGAGATAGCGCCACATCGGCTTGAATTCGGTGCCGTCGGGCGTGCCGAGATTAACCAGCATGACGCCGATCCTGCCCGCCCCGACCGGCGGCTGTCCTGCCGGCAGTGGGCCGACGACCTTCGCGGCTTTTCGATCGGCAGGGTTGGAAAGCGTCATAACGGGTCTCCGGACACTGCGCGAAACTAGCGATGCCGCGCCGGTTTTCAATGCAGCGTCTGGCCGCACCTTATCAGCGAAAGCAGAAAAACCCGCCCAGTTAGCCGGACGGGTTTTCCAACGATGACCGAAGAATTCAGTTTGCGGCCGGGATGGTCAAGGTTGCGCCGACGGGAAGGCGGCGCGGCTCGTAGTCCTTGTTGGCATCGGAGATCGTTTTCCACCTGGCGCCATCGCCATAGGCCTTTTCCGCCAGGTCCCAATAGGTATCGCCGGCAACGATCACATGGCTGCTTTCGGCCGGCGTTGCCTCGGCCGGCTTTGCCGGTTCCGCCGCAGGCGCCGGTGCCGCCTCGGCTGGCTTGGCCGGCTCGGCAGGCGCCGGCGTTGCCGGGGCGGGTTCCGCCGGCACGGCTGGCGGTGTCGTGGCTATATCGTCCGAACCCGCCGGCGGTTCGGGCATCGCCGTGTCCGCAGCTGCGGCTGGAGCCGTTTCTGCTGGTTTTGCGGGCTCGGCCGGAGCGGGAGCCTCGGCCGGTTCCGCGGCGGCGGCGGCCGTGATTTCGGTGATGCGGCCATCGAGCTTCGGCGTATAGGGCCGATGCGCGCCGAGATAATCGGCGACCACCTGTTCGAGGCCCGGACCGTAATCGTAGGCGTTCTTGGCCTTGTCGGCGAAGACCCTATAGCCGTCGCCGCCCTGGCGCACAAAGTTGTTGGTGGCGACCAGGTAATCCTTATCCGGATTGATCGTGGTCCACGCGCCGCCTTGCATGACTTCGACCGACTTGACGCGCCCGGCATTCGGGGCGGCCGATTTGTCGAATGAATACTTCAGGCCGGCAACCTGCGGGAAGCGTCCGGCGCCGTCCTCGATCTGGCTGAGACCGTTCTCCAGCCCGGCAACCAGATCCCTGCCGGAAATCTGGAAGGTCGCCACTGTGTTCTGGAACGGCAGCACGTTCAGCACCTCGCCCATAGTGACGGTGCCCTGGTCGATCGAAGCGCGCAGGCCGCCGCCATTCGTGACGACGATCTGCACACCCTGGTCCTTGACGCGGTCGAGGACGGCATCGGAGACAAGATTGCCTATCTCGCACTCGCGGGTGCGGCAGTTCTCACGGCTGCCGTCGATCGCCTTCGTGGTCTCGGCGACCTCCTTGTTCTTCAACGCCTCGATCGGCGCGCCAAGCTCCTTGATGCGGGCAAGCACGGCGGAATCCGGCGTGATCGACTTGTCGAGGTAGATCGGGTCTCCGCTGGCTTGCTTGACGACGCCGTTGTCGTCGAACACGACCTTGAACTCGCCGAGATATTTCGAAAAGGACGCCGCCTGGACGACCGGCACCTTGTAGCCGTCCGGATTGTCGACCATCGTCGGGTAGGGGCCTTCAGCCTTGGGGTCGGTGTTGGACAGCAGCGAATGGCTGTGGCCGCCGACCACCACGTCGACACCCGGGATCTTGGCGATGACGTCGCGCTCGCGCTTGTAGCCGATATGGGTGACCGCGATGATCTTGTTGACGCCTTCTCCCTTCAGCTTCTCGACCTCTGACGTGATCAACTTGACGTCGTCCTCGATCGTGACGTTAGGGCCTGGCGAAGTGAGTTCCGGCGTGTCGTTGGTGACCGCGCCGACGACGCCGATCTTCTGGCCGCCGACCTCGATCACAACAGACGGTTTCACGCGGTCACCGAGCTTGGATTGCGCGTTGGCCTTCACGTTGGCGCCGAGCACCGGAAACTTGATCATGTCCAGGAACGGCGCCAGCGCCGCCTCGCCGTCGTCGAACTCGTGATTGCCGACCGCCATGGCGTCGAATTTCATCTGGTTGAGGAATTCGCCTTCGGTCTTGCCCTTGTAGGTCGTGTAGAAGAGCGAACCCTGGAAATTGTCGCCGGCACTGAGCAACAGCACGTTCTGGCCTTCCAGCTTCTTGCGCTCCTGGATGATCGCGGTGATCAGCCGCGCCGCGCCGCCGATGCACTCGCCCTTGGTCTCCTCTTCGGCCGAGCAGGTCGATTCATATTTGTTGTTGCTTTCGATGCGGCTGTGCCAGTCGTTGATGTGCAGGATGTTCAGCGTGTAGTCGGCAAAGGACATGCCGGTCGAAAGGCCAAGCGTAGACGCCGACAGGGCGGCAATGGCGGCGGTCTTCTTCATCTTCGTCTCCCGGATGACCTGTTTATGCCCTTGCTCGACTGGAACATAACAGCCGGCTTTTCGCCAATGTTCACATCGCGTTTTAGCCGATGCAAGCGGAATCGGGCCCAGCTTTGCCGGCACAAAAAGACGGCGGCCTCAAGCCGCCGTCCTTTGCAAAAGCATTCAGTATGGGCTCAGGTGCGTCGCGTCAGCACAAAGTTCTGCCCGCTCACGCTGGTGCAATTAAGCTGCGAGGTGGAGATCAACAAGCAGTTGAAGCTGATCGGCGTCTGGCGGATCAGCGAAGTGCCCTGGATTTGGACCGAGGTGCCGCCGGTCATGGCGTAGCTGCCGTCGGCAAGCTTCTGGCCGGTGTCGGTGGCGACGGTCTTGAAGCTGCCGCCGGCGAAGGTCGACAGGCCCGTGCCCTGCGCGTCGATCCATGAGCCTTCGACCGGACTCCGCGTGGCCGATGGTGGCCCGCCCGGGCCGGCGGTGGTGCACGCCGCCAAGGCGGCAGCGGCCGCGACAATGCCGGCCGAAAGCAATTTGCGCGCAATCGTCATGATCAAGATCCTCTCCTCTCGCATTGGCCCGAAAATCGATGCGATTTTTCGGAAAGCACGATGCGTACACTCGAACCACCAGAGCGTACTTTGTGCGTCCAAATGGATGCACGTCGCTCCAGGCCGCCTTCCTTCAATCGCCCGATTTCCAGACGATTGCAAGGCAGTGAGACATTGCTTTCGAACGAGGATGTTGAACTATCGAACGAGGATGTTGCGGAATTGCCATGGGTCGTTTTTGTCGAGGTCTTCCGGGAACAGCCCAGGGCGGTTGTCGAGCGGCGTCCAGTCGGTGTAATAGCCCTTGATCGGCCCGAGATAGGGCGACTGCACTTCCAGGCATCGCCTGTAGTCCATCTCGTCCGCCTCGACGATGCCGGCCTCGGGATTTTCCAGCGCCCAGACCATGCCCGCCAGCACTGCCGAGGTGACCTGCATGCCCGTCGCGTTCTGATAAGGCGCCAGCTTGCGCGCCTCCACCAGCGACAGCTGCGAGCCGTACCAATAGGCGTTCTTGTCGTGGCCGTAGAGCAGCACGCCGAGCTCGTCGACACCGTCGACCAGTTCGTTTTCATCGAGCACGTGATGCACCGGTTGTGCGTTGCCGGCAGCGCCGAACATTTCGTGCAGCGACAGCACGGCGTCATTGCAGGGATGGTAGGCGTAGTGGCAGGTCGGGCGATATTGGACCTTGCCCTTCTTGCCGCGCAGGGTGAAGAAGTCGGCGATCGAGATCGACTCGTTGTGGGTCACCAGGAAGCCATATTGCGGGCCCGGCGTCGGGCACCAGCTGCGCACACGCGTGTTGGCGCCCGGCTGCTCCAGATAGATTGCGGCCTTCGAGCCATGCTTGTGCTTCTTGCCGTTCTTCGGCATCCACGTCTCATGCGTGCCCCAGCCGAGCTCGGCCGGTTGAAGCCCTTCCGAGATGAAGCCTTCGACCGACCAGGTATTCCAGAACACGTTCATCGGCTTCGGCTTCTTGGTGCGCTGTGTGTCGCGCTCGGCAATGTGGATACCTTTGACGCCGGCCTTCTTCATCAGCCTGGCCCAAGCTTCGCGATCGTGCTGCGCGGGCTCGGAGAATTCGAGGCCAAGATCGGTGGCGAGGTTGACCAGCGCCTGCTTGACGAACCACGAGACCATGCCTGGGTTGGCGCCGCAGGTGGAGATTGCGGTCGCCCCGCCGGGGTGCGCGCGCTTTTCTTCGATCATGGATTCGCGCAGCGCATAATTGGTGCGACTGCCAGTGTCGGCCTTCGTGTCGAAATAGAAGCCGAGCCATGGCTCGACGACGGTGTCGATGTAAAGCACACCCAGCTTGCGACAGAGCCGCATCAAATCCACCGAGCCGGTGTCGACCGACAGGTTGACGCAAAAGCCCTGGCCACCGCCTTTGGTCAGCAGCGGCGTCAAAAGCTTCTTGTAGTTCTTGCTGGTCACCGCATCCTGCATGAAGGTGATGTCGCGCTCGTCGAGCAGCTTGCGATCGGTATCGCGTGGGTCGATGACCGTCATGCGCGACTTGTCGAACTTGAAATGGCGCTCGATCAGCGGCAGCGTTCCCCGTCCGATCGAGCCGAAGCCGATCATCACGACAGGGCCGGTGATCTCACCGTAAACGGGCCAGTTTTCATTCGCCATTTTATCGATTACTCCCTCAGATAGGCTGAAAAGCCGGGCAAACAGACGCAAAGCGGAGCATTTTTTTTGCCCGACCGCCACGCGCTACAACCACAGATCATTGTCATAAACCAGCGAAAAGCCGCGAGCTACGCCGCATTCGTCATGTGGTTAAGGAGGACGACCAGTCGCTGACGGTCGGCGGTCATTTCCCGAGTTGGCCCTTGTAGTCGAGTTGGGCGAAGTCGGCCGCCCGCAATGGCGCGGCGAAAGATGCGGCGAGCACCAGCTCTCGTCGATGGTTCCCGATCTCGGTCACATTCCGGTGACACTCGGTAAGCGCAACAGCTTCGGTCGAGAGGCCGAACACTCTGCGCATGTCCGATCCATTCACCCTCGCGGCAGATCGCGCGAGGTCACATCGGCGATTGCCTTGCGAAGCCGGATCGTCTCGATTTTCTCGCCGGGACGCAATATGCCGATCACCGTTTCGATGTCGGGACAGCCATTTTTGCGGCATACCAGCTCCGTGACGGACACGACGACATCGTCATCGAGCCCGCAAGCCCTGCGAACCCAGACCTTGATCTGTCTGGTCTTCTCCGGAAGGGCAAGGCCGCGGGGCGAGTGAGTTCGCGAGACGGTTCATATCCAATCCCGTCCCGAAGACGAAGGCGCTCGGCCAGAGCAACGGGATAAAAGACGCGCGCTGTCGTCGGCCTTGCCGAACCTATGCATTCAGCGCCACCAGCGTGTCCATTTCGGCGCGGCATTTGAGGAAGCCGTCAGGCCTTTGGGCAGGTTGCGGCCGATAAATACCAGGCGGCTGACGCGCTTCTCCCCCGCTTTCCAGGGCTTTCCAGGGGCGCTGGTGATCGCCTTCGAGCAGCATGTGGACGGCCTGAACGACAAAGCGGTGTTCATCGCCCTCGAACGCCAGGATGCCTTTCATGCGCAGCATGTCGATGCCGAATTTCTGTGTGATCATCTGGATCCACGGCAAGAACTTGCGCGGATCGATCGAAGCTTCCGTGACGAGAAAGAAGCTGGTGACGTGATCGTCATGCACATGGTTGTGGCCCGCGTCGAGAAAGTCCGGCTCGACTTCGAGGACACGGTTCAGATCGAACGCGCCGCGATCCAGAACCTCGTCGAGTGGAACGTTGCAACGTATGGAATGCTTGATCGCAGCCGTCGGGTTGATCCTGCGAATGCGCGCCTCCACTGCCTTGAGTTCGGCCTGCGCCACCAGGTCGGTCTTGTTCAGTATGACGATATCGGCGAAGGCGAGTTGCTCCTGCGCCTCGTGGGCATGATCCAACTCGCCGAGGAGATGCTTGGCATCGGCGACGGTGATGATCGCATCGAGTGTCGTCTTCTGCCTCACATCGTGGTCGACGAAGAAGGTCTGGGCGACGGGGGCGGGATCGGCAAGGCCGGTCGTCTCGATCAGGATGGCGTCGAAACGGTCTCTGCGCCGCATCAAGCTCTCAATGATCCGGATCAGGTCGCCGCGCACCGTGCAGCAGATGCAGCCGTTGTTCATCTCGAAGACTTCTTCGTCGGTATCGACGATGAGGTCGTTGTCGATGCCAATCTCGCCGAACTCGTTGACGATCACGGCGTACCGCTTGCCGTGCTGTTCGGACAGGATGCGGTTGAGCAGCGTCGTCTTGCCGGCGCCGAGGTAGCCGGTAAGAACCGTGACGGGCATTTTCTGGGCTTCAAGCGGCATAGTCGTCTCCGGATGTTGGATTGCGGATTTCAGCTGGGTCAGGCGCGAGCCGATTGGATCGCCCGTAGACGGAAGACTGGCGTCTGTTCAATGCGCGCAAGCCTCGCACAGACCCGAAAGCTCCACCGTGGCCGAGTTGGTTTGGAAGCCCTGCCGTCGGGCAATCCGGCGCAGCACCCGCTCCAATGCCGGGTCATGAACCTCACTTGCGCGCCCGCAATTCGCGCAGATTGCAAAGGCGGCGCGCCCATAGGGTGCCGCATTCGCTGTGGACGCAAGAGCGCAAACGCGCTCAGGCTCTCGATCCGGTGAACCAGGCCCTGCTCGACGAGCCGATCCAGAGCGCGATAGATCTGTAGCGGCGAGCGGAGCCCTTCCTGGCGAAGAAGTCCAAGCAGTTCATAGGCCCCCATCGGCCTCTCGGAGCGCGTCAGCGCGTCGAGTACCAGCTGCTGGTTGCGTCCAGGCATCCGCTGTTCCCTCGTGTTCCAGGCAGTTTTGAGCACAATGGCGAGCGTCAGTAATAGTATAACATTTTGGATTGACGAACGTGATAACATAACATAACGGATCGTCAAGAGCGGGGCTGACTTCGATGGCTCCCGCGGTGATGGATCGAATGGCTGCTTGTGTGATCTTTCAAGACCTGACGCATCAAGACCTGCCGCTGGGCCGCAACAGCGTGCCTCGATGGGATCGTACGGCCCGGCGATCATTTGTCGGCGGGCACGATCCACATTCCCTTTTATCTCTGCCGGGGCGCGCGGCTGCTCGCCACGCGTCCGGCGCATCTCCCACAGAACCGCTTGAACAAAGGAGTCGATCGAATGTCCAGGACGCTAAAACTCGCCGCCGTGATAGGCGCTATAACATCGTTGCCAATCGCTCCGTCGGTGGCCGCTGCCGAGAACCTTAGGGTTGTCGCCAGTTTCTCGATCATCGCCGATTTTGCCAAGAATGTCGGCGGCGATCGTGTCGACATCGTCACGCTGGTCGGCCCGAATGGTGACGCCCATGTCTACGAACCAAAGCCGGCCGACGCGGCAACCGTCGGTTCGGCCGACGTGGTGCTGGTCAACGGCCTCCAGTTCGAGGGCTTCCTCCAGCGTCTCGTCGAGGCGAGCGCGACGAAGGCGCCGATCGTGGAATTGACCAAAGGCGGCGAGGTGTTGCGCAAGACCGAGGAAGAAGGTCACCACGATCAGGATAAAGCCGCCGAGGGCGGGGAAAAACACGCCGCGGCGGAAGAGGGCCATGAGGAAGGGCACCATCATCACGGCGAGTCCGATCCCCATGCATGGCAGTCCGTGCACAATGCCGAACTCTATGTGAAGAACATCGCCGACGCCTTCTGTGCCGCCGATGCAGCCGGCTGTGATACTTATCGGGCCAATGCCGAATCATACGGCCAGCAGCTCGAGGCACTGGAAGCGGAGATCAAGGCTGCCGTAGCTGAGATCCCCGAGGACAAGCGCACGATCATCACTTCCCACGACGCCTATGGCTATTTCGAACACGAATACGGCATAAAATTCCTGGCGCCGGAGGGCGTCTCCACCGAATCCGAGGCATCAGCCTCCAACGTCGCGGCCCTGATCAAACAGATCAGGCAAGACAAGGCTTCGGCAATCTTCGTGGAGAACGTCACCAATCCGCGCCTGGTCGAGCAGATCGCCAGCGAGACGGGCCTGAAAGTCGGCGGTGAGCTCTACTCCGACGCCCTGTCGGATAAGAACGGTCCGGCTGCGACCTATCTGGAGATGATGCGGCACAACGTCACGACGATCAAAGGCGCGATCCTCGGAAGCTGACCGCCAGCCTGTGATGGAAAGGCGGAGCAATCCGCCTTTTCCTCGATTACCAATAGTCATGTAATAACATTCAAGGAGAATACCGTGAGGACAAATTGGGCGTCAGCCACGGCCATCGCGCTGCTTGTGTCCCTATCAACAAGTGCTGCCCACGCCGAGGAGGTGACCGCATGGCGCCTCTTCATCTCGGACCACGCGGACCCGAAGGTGACCGTAATCGATGCGGTCGATGGCGAAAAGCTCGACACGTTCGAGATCAAAGGGCCGGCGTCGCTCCATCGCAGCGAAAGCGGCAGGACCGTGTTTGCCGTGCAGGGCTCGGCCGGCGTCGTTGCCGGGATCGCGAGCGGCATTTCCTTCGAGGACCACGGCGAGCACGGCGACATCGACGTCGAAGCGCCAAAACTTGCCGGCGTCGAGATCACGGGCAAGAAGCCGTCGCATTTCGTCGAGCATGACGGCGACTTCGCCGTTTTTTTCGACGGCGAGGGTGTCGCCCGCATCATCTCCGAGAAGTCGGCCCTGGAAGGCAAGCCGGATTTCAGGGAAGTGAAGACGGACGCGCCGCAGCACGGCGTCGCAGTCGCCTTCGGCTCCCATGTCCTGCTGTCGGAGCCGAACCGGGAAAAGCCGGACGAGCTTCCGGTCGGCATCAGGGTCGCTGACAAGGCCGGCGCGCCGATCGGCGGCAGCCACGCCTGCCCAGACCTCCACGGCGAGGCGTCTTCCGGCAATATCCTGGCTTTCGCCTGCGCGACCGGCCTGCTTGTCGTCAGCCATGGCGACGGCAGCCCGGCGATCCGTCATCTGCCCTATGCCGACAGCCTGCCTGATGGCAAAACGACGACGCTGATCGGCGGCAGAGGCCTGCAATATTTCCTCGGCAACTACGGCGCCGACAAGGTGGTGCTGATCGATCCGACGATCGAGAGCGACGCATTCCGGCTGATCAACCTTCCGACGCGCCGCGTGCATTTCGCGGTCGACCCCGTTCGTGCCAAGTTCGCCTACGTCTTCACCGAGGACGGCCAGCTTCACCAGCTCGACGTCGTGAAGGGGGAGATCGCAAACTCGCTCAAGCTGACCGACCCCTATTCGATGGACGGTCACTGGAGCGATCCGAGGCCGCGTGTCGCGGTCGCCGGCGACAAGATCGTGGTCACTGACCCACTGCAAGGTGTGCTGCATCTCGTTGACGCGGCGTCGTTCGAGAAAACCGGCGACATTGCCATCGAAGGCAAGCCCTTCAACATCGTTTCCGTCGGCGGCTCCGGTCAAACCCACGAAGGCGAATAGTCGCTCCTCCCAAGCGGCTGCCGCGCGTCCGGCCCATTCCTTCTCGGGCCGGACGCATCTTCTCCAACTCGCAAGGGAACCATGCTCGAGACCCAGCAATGGGCGCATCGTCCGGCACCGATTGCATTTCAGCCAAGCCGTGCCGGGATCAGTCCGCGCAGTGAATTGCCGACGAACAGCGCTTTGGCCGACTTCAGATCATCCAGGCTGTAGATTGCTTCGCGGGCGCGGCCTTCGTCCAGCAATTCGCCGCGCAACATGCCAGGCAGCAAGCCGCAATCGAGCCGCGGTGTTGCCAGCGCTCCGTCACCGAAATCGGCGAAGAGATTGGTGATCGTGCCCTCACAGATTTCGCCGCGCTCGTTGGCCAAGAGAACCTCGTCAGCCCGGCTGATCAGATATTCGGCCCGCGCCCGCTGATAGATATCCCGGCGGCTCGTCTTGTGGCGCAGCAGCGTGTCGCTTGAATCAAGCCGCACCCGCGCCAGCTGCAGCCTCCAGACCTTGTCGGCTGCGTGCGGCTCATAAGGCAGCGCCGAGACCGTCACCTTGCCGCTGCGCGACAGGACCAGGCGTGTGCGCAAGGCTATGTCGGGCCGGTCGACGGCGTTCCTGAGCATCTCGCCGACCTTCTGCGGATCGCAGGCAAAACCCAGTTCGGCCGCCGAGCCATAAAGGCGTGCCAAATGGCGGTCGAAACGGAGGAAGCCCTGGCCCGGCTGCCAGCGCATGGTTTCGATCAGCTCGAAATCGGCGGTGTTCCCGTCGCGTAGCGCGCTTTCAGCAGGCACTCCTGATACTCCTCCTCGGCCGTCGAATCGAAGACGACGCCGCCGCCGACATTGTAGACGGCCTCGCCGCCGGAAAAGAGCGATATGGTGCGGATCGCCACCGAAAAGCGCATCGTGCCGCCGGGCGCGATCCAGCCGATCGCGCCGCAATAGACGTCGCGCGGCGTGGCTTCCAGATCGTGCAGGATTTCCATGGCGCGGATTTTCGGGGCGCCGGTGATCGATCCGCATGGAAACAGCGCAGCGAATATCCGGCGGATGGTGAGGTCGGGCAACAGCTTGGCCCGCACGCGGCTCACCATCTGGTGGACGGTCGGGTAGCTCTCGATGCGGAAAAGCTCCGGCACCTCCAGCGTGCCGACTTCGCTGATCAGCGAAATGTCGTTGCGCAGGAGATCGACGATCATCCGGTTCTCAGCCTGGTTCTTCTCGTCATTGAGCAAGAACGTCTTCAGCCGCTTGTCCTCCGCCTTGGTCGCGCCGCGCGGGGCGGTGCCCTTCATCGGATGCGTCTCGATCATGCCTGCGGCGTCGATCTCGAAGAACAGTTCCGGCGAACGCGACAAGACGACCGGATCGCCGAGCGCGATCAGCGCGCCGTATTTCACCGGTTGGCGCTCCGTCAGCGCATCGAAGGCGGCCAGCGGATCGCCCGACCATTGCGCATGAACCGGAAAGGTCAGATTGCCCTGATAGCAATCACCCTTGCGAATGTGATTGTGGAGCCGGGCAAAGCGTTTTGCGTAGTCTTCCGAAGTCCAGGCGGCCTTGGCGTTGAAGATCGGGGCGTCGAAGATCGGGCCGTTGGTCGACGGCACGACCGGCTGTTCGACAGGCGCGTCGAAGATCCCCAGGCAGACAAACGGGGCGCGGCGTCCGCCCGGCAGCAGCGGAACGAGCTTCGGCTCGAGCAGGTAGCCGGCCTCGTAGGAGAAATAGCCGGCCAGCCATTTGCCGGCGTCATGCGCGGCCTGCGCAATGTCCAGCGCCGGCAGGAAATCCTCTGCCTCATGCGCCACGATGATGTCGGCCGGCTGGTCGAAGACGAGCTGATGAGCGCGCTCGTCATTTCGAAAAATTGCAGAGGGCAGGGGCATGGGACTCTGATGCTGCGATCGATGACGCCAGCTATCGCTTTATATGGCGGCTCGATCGCGCGCAATCGAGAGACCGGCGTCTCAAGACGCAAACGCAGCTTGGTGCAAAAAGCAAACCGGCGGCACCTCGCGGGCGTCGCCGGTCTCTTATGTGCTCGATTCCGGCAGGCAATTCAGGTGTTGCTCCCGGTCCCCGCGGTCGGGAAGCGGCGCGCGAATTCCTCCTCATCGCCGGCGGCAAGCAGTTTCGCCTGCTCGATCCAGCGCTCACGCTCGATGCGGCCGTCGAAGTTCAACGTCTCCTCGATCCGCTTGACGTCGGCGGCCGTCCAGGCGGCGATTTGCGCGTAGGTCGTCACTCCTAGCCCGTGGAGCAGTCGCTCGTTGGCCGGGCCGATGCCGATCAGGCGACGCAGATTGCTGGCTTTGCCCACCGCCGCCTTTGTTGTCGCGGCTTTCTGTGCCGCTGGCGCAGCGCTCTTTGGTGCAGCACTGGTTTTCGATGCGGGAGGTTTTGGCGCACTTGCCTGCGACGGACTCGCTTTCGATGCACTGGCCTTCGGCGCGGCTGCCGCCTTCCCGGCCGCCGGTTTCTTGGACGTGGTCTTTGCTGGCCCGGACCTAGCCGGCCCGGTCTTGGCCGGCGTCGCCTTGGCGGGCGTCGTGTTGGCCGGCGCGGATGTCGCCATCAATGCCGGCGGTGCCGGGATTGCTGCCTTTGTCGCACCGGCCTTGGTGCCTTGCGCCTCGCCCAACTGGCGCTCCAGGTCGGCGCGGGCGCCGCGGCATACTTCCAGCTCACGGGTCAGGCGGTCGGCGTCGGCGCGAAGCCTGTCGCGCTCGCTGCGGGTGCGGCCCATGTCACCGCGCAGGCTGTCGAGATCGCCACGCGGGCGTCCCCAGATGAACCAGCCAGCCAACACACCTACCAGGAACGCCAGGAGCATGTAGAAAAAAGTGCCCATTGTCTCTCTCCAGTCCGATCCATCTGCCGTGGCCTGGGACCTTGGCACAAGGACCATTCAATGGTGGCTCCGCTGCTCGTGGAACAGCCGGCTTAAATCGCGCTGTCGGCGACCGGCTTTCCTGCCATGGCCAACGGCGCTGTCGCAATCGTCGAAGCGCCGTGACCGGCCGAAGATTTGGCCGCGCCCGACTGAGCTTGAGGCGGGACGCTATCATACACCTTCCGGAAAGCTAACGGAAAAATTCCATGGAGTTATTTAAGAACAGATATTTAGGGAAAGAATAGAATGGCCTTCAATATGCATTGCGGCTAATCTGTTCTGTCGAACCTGGATGTTCAGCGCTGTGCGTCAATTGTCCAAAGCTTCGAGCTCGTCGATCAGCTCGCCGATCACGCCAAGGCCGATCTGCCAGAAAGCAGGATCGGTGGCATCAAGACCGAAGGGAGCCAGGAGCTCGGAATGATGCTTGGTGCCGCCGGCGCGCAGCATGGCAAAATATTTGTCCTGAAAGCCACGCTCTGCATTCTGATAGACCGCATAGAGCGAATTCACCAGGCAGTCGCCGAACGCATAGGCGTAGACGTAGAAAGGCGAATGGATGAAGTGTGGAATATAGCTCCAGAAGACCTCGTAACCCTCGCGCAGCTTGATCGCCGGCCCGAGGCTTTCCGCCTGCACCTCCAGCCAGAACTGGCCGAGTCTGTCCGATGTCAACTCGCCGTTTTTGCGCTCGGCATGCACCTTGCGCTCGAACTCGTAGAAAGCGATCTGGCGCACGACCGTGTTGATCATGTCCTCGACCTTCTGGGCAAGCATGGCCTTGCGCTCGCGCTTGTCGGTGGTCTGGTCCAGCAGCGAGCGGAACGTCAGCATCTCGCCGAAGACGGACGCCGTCTCGGCCAGTGTCAGCGGCGTCGAGGCCATCAGCGCGCCCTGGCTTGCGGCGAGCACCTGATGCACGCCGTGGCCAAGCTCATGCGCCAGCGTCATCACGTCGCGCGGCTTGCCCATGTAGTTGAGCAGGACATAGGGATGCGCCGACGGCACGGTCGGATGCGCGAAGGCGCCCGGCGACTTGCCAGGCCTTACCGGCGCGTCGATCCAGTTGCGGTCGAAGAAAACCCGGGCAATCTCCGCCATATCAGGTGAAAAGCGCTGATAGGCGGAAAGCACCGTGTTCTTGGCCTCGTCCCAGCCGATGATCGCTTGCGGGGTTTCCGGCAACGGCGCGTTGCGGTCCCAGTGGTTCATCACTTCCATGCCGAGCCAGCGCGCCTTCATCGCGTAGTAGCGGTGTGACAGGCGCGGGTAAGCGTCACGAACGGCTGAGGCCAGGGCATCCACCACGCTGCGCTCGACGCGGTTGGCGAGATGACGCGAATCGGCAATGTCGGCGAAGCCGCGCCAGCGGTCGGAAATCTCCTTGTCCTTGGCCAGCGTGTTGGTGATCAGCGTGAACGTGCGCAGATTCTTGCGGAAGGTTGCGGCCAGCGCTTCAGAAGCCCGGCGGCGCACCTCGCCATCGGCGTGCTGGAGGCGGTTCAGCGCCGGCTCCAGGGTCAGCTCTTCGCCATCGATGTCGAAGCGCAGATCGGTCATCGTCTCGTCGAACAAGCGGTTCCAGGCGCCGCGTCCGGTAATCGACTTCTCGTGGAGAAGCTGCTCGACCCGGTCTTCGAGCTGGTAGGGTTTGTCCATGCGCAGATCAAGCACCCACGGCCGGTAGTGAGCGAAGGCAGGATCGGCAGCAAGCGCGGTTTCGATCGCGGCATCGTCGACAAGATTCAGTTCGAGCGCGAAAAACAGAAGATGCGCGCTGGCGTCGGTCATCTTCTCCTGAATGTCGCCATAGAGCTTGGCGCGCTGCGGATCCGCGGTGTTGCCGGCATAGATCAGTCCGGCATAGGAGACGATCCGGCCAATCAGTTCCTCCAGCGCCTCATAGGCGGCAAGCGCCTCGCCCAGCCTGCCGCTGTCGGCACGCTCCGCCTCGGCGGCGAGCGTGCCTTTCCAGCGGCTCTCGAAGCTGATGGCATCGGCGATCGCCTTTGAAATGTCGCGTTTCAGCTCGGGGGCGCCCATGCCCGAATAGAGATCGGCGAGATCCCATTCCGGCAGATCACCGAGCTCCGCCGCGCCCTGACCGGACGCCGCCGCCGCAAGCTGCCGACCAAAAACCATGCTCATTGCCGACACTTTCCAGTTTGTCAAAGGGCCAAAGAATCAATGGGATGAGAAAGCCGGTCAAATCCTAAGCAATTCGTTCACCGGGTTTTTTGAAATCTTATTTAGAACCCTGTGCCAGGATGATCCATAGGGTTCCCCATTGGGTGGGCACAGTGGGGTGGGCATATTGGGCGAGCATCGTTGAACCAGTCATGACAGGTTCCATACTCATAGTCGATGACGATCCCGTGCAGCGCAGGCTGCTCGAGGCGGCGGTGACGAAATTCGGCCACAGCGCGATCATCACGGATGGCGGCGAGGCCGGTCTCGATGCGCTCGACGGGCCCAAGGCGCGCGACGTGTCGGTGGTCATCCTCGACCTCGTCATGCCGGGCCTCGACGGCATCGGCGTGCTGAAGGCGATGCGTGAGCGCGGCATCCAGGTTCCGGTCATCGTGCAAACCGCCCAGGGTGGCATCGAAACCGTCGTTTCGGCCATGCGTCACGGTGCTTTCGATTTCGTCGTCAAGCCGGCATCTCCCGACAGGCTGCAGGCATCGATCGGCAACGCGCTCAAAGTCGAGGCGGTCGAGGGGGAAGTGAAGCGCACGTCGCGGCGGCGCGGCGGCCATCTGACCTTCAAGGACATGATCACGCACAGCCCGGCGATGGACCGGGTGATCCGTCTCGGCCAGAAGGCGGCCGCGTCCAACATCCCGATCCTTATCGAAGGCGAATCCGGGGTAGGCAAGGAGCTGGTGGCGCGCGCCATCCAGGGCAGCGGCGATCGCCGCTCCAAACCGTTCGTTACCGTCAATTGCGGCGCCATCCCCGACAATCTGGTCGAATCGATCCTGTTCGGCCACGAGAAGGGCTCGTTCACCGGCGCCACCGAAAAACACACCGGCAAGTTCGTCGAGGCGCATTCGGGCACGCTCTTCCTCGACGAGATCGGCGACCTGCCGCTCGACGTGCAGGTCAAGCTGCTGCGCGCCGTGCAGGACGGTGAGGTCGATCCGGTCGGCGGGCGTTCGACCGTCAGGGTCGACATCAGGCTGATCTCGGCGACACACCGCAATCTTCTGCAGCAGGTCAAGGACGGCAAGTTCCGCGAGGATCTGTTCTACCGCCTGAACGTCTATCCGATCTTCGTGCCGCCGCTGCGCGACCGTCGCGACGACATTCCATATTTGGTCGAGCATTTTCTGGACAAGGTTGCGCCCACCGGTCCACGTCATCGCCTGCACGGCATTTCGGCTGCGGCGCTCGCCATGCTGCAGGCCTACGACTGGCCGGGAAACATCCGCCAGCTGGAAAACGCCGTCTTCCGGGCCTCGGTGCTTTGCGAAGGCGATCTGCTGACGGAAGAGGAGTTTCCGCAGATCCGGGCGCAGGTCGAGGGCACCGTCAACCTCGATGCGCATGGCGCGTTGCCCGCGTTGCCTTTGGTCACCGAGCCGCTTGGCGAGGATAACGGCATCGCTGTAGCCGAGCTCGATCCGCCAGCCAGGCCGCAGCCTCGCTTCGGCACGCTGCGGGCGCTGGACGAACGCGGCAATGTGCGGGCGCTGGCCGAAGTCGAACTCGAAATGATCAAGCTCGCCATCGACCATTATAGCGGCCAGATGAGCGAAGTTGCCCGCCGCCTCGGCATCGGCCGCTCGACGCTCTACAGGAAGCTCAAGGAATATGGCATCGATCCGGATACGGGCCGTATCGACCGCCTTGCTTCTTGACAAGGCAACTCTGGCTGACAAAGGCAGCCCGGACCAGCTTGCCAGCCCGGCATCAGGACAATCGACAGTCGTCGAATCGGGCGTGACGCGGTCGGGCGACGCGCTTGCCGGCAGTGTTCACGCATTGAGGCGTCTGGTAACAGATCGTGTTCAGGCAAAGCCCAAAACATGATCTAAACCAGCAGTTTACCAAGAAACCCCGTGCAATATTTTTGACGGGATATCGCCACGGTGTTACCGCATTTCGGCTTCAATAAGCGATGATTAACCATTAGGATCGATATTCGGATGTGAACACCACCGCATCCGTTGGTCAAATCCGGGGACAAACGGCAGCCTGCAAGGCCTTTTGATTTGAACAAAGTCGAACGACACACAAACGGGCGGCACTATCACATGAGCGCCTGGCCGAGATGGCTGGCAGCGGTGATTCTCGCCTTTGGCTTCCTTACAGCGGCTGCGACCGGCGCCAGCGCCCAGACACGTTCGCTGAAACTCTACAACCTGCACACCAAAGAGAAGGCGGAGATCGTCTTCAAGCGCGGCGGCCGCTACGATCAGGCGGGTCTGAAAAAGATCAACGTCATCCTGCGCGACTGGCGCCGCAACGAGCCGACCAAGATGGATCCGCGCCTGCTCGACCTGGTCTGGGAGGCTTACCGGCAGAGCGGCGCCCGCGACTACATCCAGGTCGTGTGCGGTTATCGCTCGTCGTCGACGAACTCGATGCTGCGCAGCCGCAGCAGGGGCGTTGCCAAGAAAAGCCAGCATACGCTCGGCAAGGCCATGGACTTCTACATTCCCGGCGTGCCGCTGAAGAAACTGCGCGACATCGGTCTGCGGATGCAGGGCGGTGGCGTCGGTTATTATCCGAGGTCCGGCTCGCCCTTTGTCCACATGGATGTCGGCAATGTGCGGCACTGGCCTGGCATCAGCCGCCAGGAACTGGCGCGCGTGTTCCCCAACGGCAAGACGCTGCATGTGCCGAGCGACGGCAAGCCGCTGCCCGGCTATTCACAGGCGCTCGCCTCGTACAAGGCGCGCAAGGGCGCCGGCGCTCCCGCCATCGAAATGGCCAGCGCAGGTGGAGGTGCCAAAAGATCCGGCGGTCTGCTGGCGGCTTTATTCGGCGGCGGTGAAGACGAGGCCGATGACAGCGCCGATGTGGTGGCCGCGCCAACGCCGAAGTCAACAAATGTGAAGCCGGCGAGCGTGAAGCTGGCGAACGCCAAGCCGGCGCCGGCCGCCAGGAACAGCAAGCTTCCGGGCATTGCCATCGTATCGCCTGAGGATGCGAAGCGCGCCGAGATTCCGCAAATCGCCGATGCGCCTGCTCCGGAACCGGAGGAGGACACGCCGGAAACGATCATCGCGGCGCTGCCGGCGCGTAGCGTGCCGCTGCCCGATTTCGCCCCGCGTCCGAAGGCCGATGTCGCTCAGCCGCCCGAAAACGTTCCGTTCGGCGTGGCGGATGCCACCGCCACCGCCGAACAGGCGGTGACGACCGCGCAAGCGCCGGCGAACGCTCCCTTCGGCATGGCCGAACCGTCCGTTGTCGCCGATGTGGCGCAGGTTGCCGCCAACAACATTCCGTTGCCGAGCTGGCGCCCCAATCACTCGTTGCCGGCCGACCTTGCAGCGGCCGACCTTGCGCCGCAGGACAAGGCTGTGCTTCTGGCGCTGGCGGATACCGCCGGGCACGGCAAGACCGCTACCGATGTGTTCTCGGTGCTGCCGTCGGCTCGGCCCGATCTGGCCCAGCCCGAATTGGCCCAGCCTGACCAGGTCCAGTCTGCCGCAGTCCAGTCTGACGCGGTCAAAGCCGTCCTTGAACGGGTCAGCGCAACCGACGAATACCAGGTCGCTTCGCTCTCCCAGCCAAGCGCGGTCCTCGGTGAGCTGGCGAAGGGCAATGCCGCATCGCCGCGTGAGGCTGTCTTTGCCCGCCCGGCTGGCTCCGATCCGGCCGCGGCGATCGGCACGGGTGTGAAGACCACCCGCAAGGCAGCCAGGGCAACCGCCCGTGACCTGAAGCCTGGTCCCAAGTCCGTGGTAGTCGCCGCCGAGCCGACGGCGGCGCGCTGGGCGTTGAACAGCGGCGAGAATGTCGCCACCGTCTCCAGCGCGACGACGGCGCAGCGCTACGCCTACAATATCGTGCACACGCCCCCAACCGAAGTCTATACCGTGGGCTTCCAGGCGGACGATCAGTTGGCCGACGCCAACCGGTTCACCGGCAATGCCGTCAAGTTCCTGTCGGTCGCCCGCTTCAGGACCGAGTAGCGGATCGACCAACCAATAAAAAAGCCGCGCCGGTAACCCGCGCGGCTTTTTTATGGATGTCGTTATCGCAAAACCGCTGCACGCCCTCGGGTCAGGCCCGAGGGCATGCTTTTGCGCGGCATGCATTGGTCTGCTTGGGGTGAGAGTTGTCTCTATCGCCCGAGCTTGCTCGCGGCGCGCGCCAGGGCTTCGATTTCGTCCCATTTGCCGGCCTTGACCAAATCGTCCGGCGCCACCCAGGAGCCGCCGACGCAGATGACGTTGGGCAGGCTCAGATAGTCGCTGGCGTTCTTGTCGGTGATGCCGCCGGTCGGGCAGAATTGGACATCGGCGAGCGGCGAGGCGAATGCCTTGAGCGAGGCAATGCCGCCCGACTGTTCTGCCGGGAAGAATTTCAGGAAGCGCAGGCCTGCCTCGCGGGCGGCCATGATCTCACCGGGCGTGATGGCGCCGGGCAGCAACGGAACGTCGCTGTCCTTCGCCGCCGCCAGAAGCTCGCGGGTGATGCCGGGGCTGACGATGAACTTCGATCCGGCTGCCGCCGCCTCGTCGAACTGGCGGGCCTCCAGAATGGTGCCGGCGCCGACGATGGCGTCCTCGATCTCGCTTGCCACGAGCCGGATCGCCTCCAGCGCATCAGCGGTCCGCAGCGTGATCTCGATCGCCGGCAGGCCGCCGCGCGCCAGCGCGCGCGCCAGCGGCACGGCATCAGCGAGATTGGCGATCTTCAGCACCGGGATAACCGGTTGGCCGTTGAGGAGCGACAGGAGCTTTTCGGTCTTGCTGGGCATTTGTCTCTCTCCGGTATTGATCCGTTCAATCGGTTAGCAGAAGGCCGGTTTTCTGTCCACGAAGCGAAGCGTGTCGCGATGTCACGCGCTGCCGGCAAGTCCGTCAGACCGGCCGTCAAGGCCGCCAAGGAGAGGCTGCTCCGCGCGCCGGCCTTGAATTGGCTTTCATGAGCGTTTAGTGGCTTCGGCGATGACACTGCCCAATCAAGCCCTGCGCGTTGCCGCGCTCTACAGGTTTGCCCGGCTCGACGACTTCGAGGCGTTGCGCGCGCCGCTCGCCGCCTTTTGCTGCGGACGCGGTATCAAGGGCACGCTGCTGCTGGCGCATGAGGGCATCAACGGCACGGTCGCCGGCAGCGAAGCTGACATTGCCGCGCTCATCGATCATCTCGAATCCATCGAAGGTCTCGCCGGTCTCGAGGTCAAGTACAGCAGCGCCGCGCAGATGCCGTTTCACCGCATGAAGGTGCGGCTGAAGCGCGAGATCGTCACCATGGGTGTTGGGGATCTCGATCCGGCGGCAAGCGCCGGCACCTACGTCGCACCGGCCGACTGGAACGCGCTGATCTCGGATGTGGAAACGATCGTCATCGACACGCGCAACGCCTACGAGGTATCGATCGGCACGTTCAAGGGAGCGGTCGATCCCGCGACAACGAGCTTTCGCGAATTCCCGGCCTGGGTCGAGCAGCATCGGGCCGAACTCGTCGGCCGGAGGGTGGCCATGTTCTGCACCGGCGGCATACGCTGCGAGAAGGCAACGGCCTATGTGAAGTCGCTCGGCTTCGAGGATGTGTTCCATCTCAAGGGCGGTATCCTGAAATATCTCGAAGAGGTGCCCGCCGAGCAAAGCCTCTGGCAGGGCGAGTGCTTCGTCTTCGACGAACGCGTCTCGGTGTCGCACGGCTTGGTCGAGGGTGAGGCCGAACTTTGCCGCGCCTGCCGGCATCCGCTGACCGGGCAGGACCTGCTGTCGTCGAAATACGCCGCCGGCATCTCATGCCCGCATTGCTACGATGCCCGTTCCCGCGAGGATCGCGCCCGCTACGCCGAGCGTCAACGCCAGGTCGAGCTGGCGCAAGTGCAAGGCAGGGCTCCGCACATTGGACGTTAAAGCGACGTGCGTCGGCTTGGACGCACAAAGTGCGCTCTAACACTTTGAATCCATAAATCGTGCTTTTCGAAAATCGATTCCGATCTTCGGTCCAACGCGTTGAACAAGGCGGATCCTGAGATCATCTCGTTTGTGCCATCACCGGCAAAGCGCCCATCCGTCATTGTAATGTCCATATGCGGGGCCTACCTGTTCAACGTCCGAAAACCTGCCCGGCGCTTTCGGCCGGCCAATTCTGGAGGCATTGATGTTCGATCCCAAGAAGCTCCTCAACGATCTGCTCGGCTCGCAAATTCCCGGAACCGGATCGACCGTGCGCGACAGAGGGGGCCAGGCGGTGCAAATGGCCAAGGACAATCCGCTGGCCGCTGGCGCGCTGGCCGCGGTGCTGCTCGGAACCGGCGCTGGCCGTCAGGTCGCCGGCACGGCGGTGAAGCTCGGCGGCCTGGCCGTCGTCGGCGGCCTCGCCTACAAGGCCTACCAGAACTACAAGAACGGCAAGGCGCCGGCTGAAACGCAAGTTGCCGGTGAACCGGAATTGCTGCCGCCGCCCGCCGACACCAGCTTTCATCCCTCGCAAGCGCCGCAAGGCGAGGACGAATTCACGCTGACGCTGGTGCGCGCGATGATTTCGGCGGCGAAGGCCGACGGCCATATCGATGACGACGAACGGCAAAAGATCGCCGGCAAGCTCAGTCTCGCGGGCATCGACTCCGACGCGGAGAAATTCCTGTTGTCGGAACTGGAAAGACCGCTCGACCTGGATACGTTGGTCGCCGGCGCCCAAACCGACGCCCAGAAGCTCGAGCTCTACACCGCCTCGCGCCTCGCCATCGATCCGAATACACGTGCCGAACGCGGCTATCTCGATCTGCTCGCCGGCCGCCTCAGCTTGCCCGATGCACTGCTCGACCATGTCGAGGCGACGGTGTCGGCGGCAAAAGTGCCGGCGCCAGAGGTGCCGGGATCGGGCAAGGCAACCGCCAATTCGCGCTGGTAGACTTCAGGGCCGCGGAGAGCGGGAATCCGGCGTCCTTTCGCGTTAATGTCTCGTTTACCCAGGAAGCGCATGATTTTAAGCAGTCGGATCGGCTTTCCTCCTCCCAGCCGGTTCAGATCAGGGCGGCCGCCAATGGCCGCCCTTTTTGTCGCAGCCGGTTAGCGCATGAGCCGAAATCGGAATCGATTTTTGGAAGCGATCATGCGCAAATTCAAAATCGCTCAAAGTCATGGTGCTATAGCGTCCTTGCGGGCATGCGGCGCTATAGGAGGACAGTTATGACAGAATACAAAACAGCCATCGTCACTGGCGCCGGCACGGGCATCGGCAAAGCCGTCGCCACGGCGCTGCTCAGGGCCGGCTGGAATACGGTGTTCTGCGGACGCCGCAAGCCGGTGCTGAACAAGGCAATCGCTGATGCCGGATCGACACAAGCCAAGGCGCTGGCGGTCGCCTGCGACATCAGCAAGGCCGACCAGGTCGACGATCTGTTCGAGACGGTGGCGGCGGCTTTCGGTCGTGTCGACCTGCTCTTCAACAATGCCGGCACGAGCTACAAGTCGACATTGATCGACGAGATCCCCGTCGAGGTGTGGAACGAAATTGTCGGGGTCAATCTCACCGGCTCGTTCCTGTGCGCCCGCGCCGCCTTCGGCGCCATGCGCAGGCAGCAGCCGATGGGCGGCCGCATCATCAACAACGGCTCGGTGTCTGCCTACGCACCGCGTCCGGGTTCAGTGCCCTACACCGCGACCAAGCACGCCATTACCGGGCTGACCAAGACGCTGGCGCTGGACGGCCGGCCTTATGACATCGCCTGCGGCCAGATCGACATCGGCAACGCCTTGACCGACATGGCGCAGGCGATGACGGTCGGAGTACCGCAAGCCAATGGCTCCATCGCCGCCGAAGCGGTGATGGATGTCCAGCAGGTCGCCAATGCCGTCCTCCATATGGCCAGCCTGCCGCTCGACGCCAACGTGCTGTTCATGACCGTGATGGCGACGAAGATGCCGTATGTCGGGCGAGGGTGAGCGGCCGGTTCGCGTAAGCGAATTCATCGTGCCACTGGCACGATGAAAGGCTGGCGAACGCCGGGGGGACCCGGCCGGACGGCGTTCAATTTTGGCTAATGCATGTCGCGCAAAAGTGCGCAGCGGTTTTGCGATAACGACATGCATAAAACAAGAACTAAAGCGCGTCGCATCCTTCAAACGCGATGCGCTTTAGGACTGCGTCACCGAAAGCGGCACGCCCGGAAGATATAGCGAAATAGGGCGGATTTCGTAGACGGCCGTCGGATTGACACGGCGAAAGTCGCGCGCAATCGCGATCGCGGCGTCGCGCGTGGCGCAGTCGACGACGTATAGTCCCAACAATTGCTCCTTGGTCTCGGCGAAGGGTCCGTCAATGACCATTCCGGCGCCCGGCCCGCGCAAGGTGCACGCGTCTTGGGTCGCCCCGAGCCGCGCCGCCGGGCCGAGGCTGCCATCCCGGTAAAGCCGTTCGTGGATATTGAGCAGGTCGGCCATCAGCGCCGCGTCCTCCTCCGGCGTCAGCGCCGTGATCACTTCTTCCACGTGATAGGCAAGGATGGCATAGAACATCTGACATCTCCTTTCGTCGGTCGCGTACCCGCCCTCACTTGCCCAGAAACGCCTTGATCCGTTCCAGCGCGCGCAGGATGTTCTCTTCGGAATTGGCGTAGGACAGCCTGATATAGCCTTCACCGAGAACGCCGAAATCAGGTCCGCCGATCAGCGCCACGCCGGCATCCTCAAGCAAAGCCGAGGCGAGTTTCTTGGCCTTCCAACCAGTTTTTGAGACATTAGGGAAGGCATAGAAAGCACCTTTCGGCGTGATGCAGGAAACGCCTGGTAAGGCGTTCAAGCCTTCGACCACGACGTTCCTGCGGCGGTCGAAGGCGCGCATCATCTTGTCGACGTCGTCCTGCGGACCGTCGATGGCCGCGATGCCGGCATACTGGCTCGGCGCATTGACGCAGGACCAGCAATTGACCGCCAGCTTGCGCACCTTGTCGTAGAGGTGGGCGCCCTTGTCGCCGTTCGGCCAGATCGACCAGCCCATGCGCCAGCCGGTCATCGCCCAGGTCTTCGACCAGCCGTTGAGCACGATCAGTCGGTCGCGGATTTCGGGGAAATTGAGCAGCGAGAAGTGCGTCTCGCCGTCATAGGTCATCACGTCGTAGATCTCGTCGGAGAGGATGGCGACGTCCGGGTGCGCTTCCAGCCCCTTGACCAGCTTCTCGATCTCGGCGCGCGGGGTGACCCCGCCGGTCGGGTTGGCCGGCGAGTTGAGGATGAGCAGCCTGGTCTTCGGCGTGATCAGCGCCAGCGTCTCCTGCGCCGAGAAGGCAAAGCCGTTCTCCTCGCGCATCGGCACCGGTATCGGAGCAGCACCGGTGAACTCGATCATCGAGCGATAGATGGGAAAGCCGGGATCGGGATAGAGGATCTCGGCGCCCGGTTCGCCGAACATCAGGATAGCGGCGAACATGGTCGGCTTGCCGCCGGGCAGGATCATCACCGCCTCGGGCGACACCTCGACGCCGGTTGTGGTCAGCGTGCGGCGCACCACCGCTTCGCGTGTCGCCAGCAGGCCGTTGGCCGGCGTATAGCCGTGGTGGCCGTCACGCAGCGCCTTGATTGCGGCTTCGACGATGTGCTGCGGCGTCTTGAAGTCGGGCTGGCCGATGCCGAGATTGACGATATCGCGGCCCTGATGGGCGAGCGCGGTGGCACGAGCCAGCACCGCAAAGGCGTTTTCCTCGCCGAGACGATCGAAGGCCGAAATCGTGTGGAGCATTTTTCCCGTCCCTGTGGTTCTTTCACCGAGCGAGCGTTTTTGTGAGCGTCCTTTCGCAAAAGTCAAACGGATTGGAGCTTTGGGTGTCGGAAAATCTCAAGAATTGGCAACCGCGCCCGTGGCCGGAACGCAAGGTGCTGGAGGGGCGCACTGTCAGGCTTGAGCCGCTGAGCTCCGAAAAGCATGGCGACGGCCTTTTCGAGGCGTCGTCGGTGCCTGATGTCGACGGCCGCTTCGCTTGGCTGCCCGATTATCCGCCGCAGACCCGCGCCGCCTTCCAGCCGTGGCTGGACAAGGCCGAAGCCAGCGAGGACCCGCTGTTCTTCACCGTCATCGACAAGGCCAGCGGCAAGGTCGCCGGACGCCAGACGCTGATGCGCATCGACCCTGCCTATGGCGTTATCGAGATCGGCAACATCTATTGGGGTCCGCTGATCTCGCGCAAGCCGGCGGCGACGGAAGCGCAATTCCTGTTCATGAAATACATCTTCGAGCTTGGCTATCGCCGCTACGAATGGAAATGCAACAACCGCAACGAGCCGTCGAAGCGCGCGGCGGAGCGTTTCGGCTTCAAGTTCGAGGGCATTTTCCGGCAGCATCTTGTGGTCAAGGGCGAAAACCGCGATACCGCGTGGTACTCGATCATCGACAAGGAGTGGCCGGCACTGCGTAGAGCCTATGAGGCATGGCTCGATCCGGGCAATTTCGACGGCGACGGCCGGCAGAAGCGACGGCTCGAGGATTTCCGCGCCGAGTTCGGCGCCTGACCATGACCCAGGACCACGATCCCGAAAAGTGAAGGCGAGTTTTCGGGCAAGATCGTGGTCAAACCAGAAGGACCATGATCCCGAAAAGTGGAAGCCGGTTTTCGGGCAAAGATCATGGTCAAACAAGAACACAGAGCCTCCGTCCGGATTCTGCCGGGATGGATCAGTTCTGACAGGAGTTCGCAGGTGGCGCATACCCACGACCATGGTTCGCAAGGGCATGACCGCAGCCACGGCGCCGGTCATGTGCACGGCTCGACCGACAAGAAACGCGTGCTGATCGCCGCCTGCCTGACCGCCGGCTTCATGGTCGTGGAAGCGCTTGGCGGTCTCTTGACGGGATCGCTGGCGCTGCTGGCAGATGCCGGCCACATGCTCGCCGACTGTATCGCGCTCGGGCTTGCCTGGTATGCTTTTCATCTGGCCGGCCGGCCGGCCACGGTTCGCCTCACCTACGGTTTCGGCCGGGTCAAGACGCTGGTCGCCTATACCAACGGCATCGCCATCTTCGCCATTGCGCTCTGGATCATCTATGAGGCCTGGGAACGCCTGCTGACGCCTGCGCCCGTGCTCGGCGGGCCGATGCTGGTCGTTGCGATCGCCGGCCTGCTGGTCAATATCGGCTGCTTCTTCGTGCTGCATGGCGGCGACCGCGACAGCCTGAACATGCGCGGCGCCATCCTGCACGTGCTCGGCGATCTGCTTGGCTCGGCCGCGGCGATCATGGCTGCGCTGATCATCCTGGCGACCGGCTGGACGCCTATCGATCCGATCCTGTCGGTCCTTGTCTCGCTGCTGATCCTGTCCACAGCCTGGTCGCTAATGCGTGAAGCGGCCCATGTCCTGCTCGAAGGCGTGCCGGCGAGCCTCGATCGCGACCTGATTGCCAGGGACATAGAAGGGACGGTGAACGGCGTGCGCGAGGTGCATCACATGCATGTCTGGTCGCTTGACGGGTCAAGCAACATGGCGACCTTGCATGCTTGCCTCAACGATGGCGTCGATGCCCACAAAGCGGTCAGCGCCATCAAGAAGCGGCTTGCCGCGCATGGCATTGCCCACGCCACGGTAGAACCGGAATTCGGCCATTGCGCCGATGATAAGCACGATGGCGAGCACGACCATGCGCATGATGCGGCTCCGCATCATCGCCACCATCACTGATCCCAGGAGTTCCATGGCATTGGTAACGAAGTTGATGAATCCCCGCCGTGTCAGGGCCGCGTGATGGATCGCGACACGCGCAATGCGGCGATCGGCGCACTGTGGGTGCTGCTGCTGTTCGGCATCGCCGCCTACTATTTGCCAACCGTGATGCTGGCGGTCGGCCGCGTGTCGACCATTCTTGCCGCTATTATTGCCGCTGTCTTCATGGTGGCCATTTTCGTCGTGTTTTGGCTGCGTGGCCGCAGCCAGCGCAAAAAGGATCATTGATATGCGTGTTTTGATTACCGGCGCGGCAGGCATGGTCGGCCGCAAGCTCATCGCCCGGCTGGCGAAGGATGGAACGCTCAGCGGCCGGAAGGTCGCCGCGCTCGACCTTCACGACATCGTGCCGCCGCAGGCGCCGACACTGGATGGCGTCGACGTCGCCATCCATACAGGCGATCTCGCCGCGGCGAGCGCGATGGAACGGCTGGTCGCGTCGCGCCCAGACGTGATCTTTCATCTCGCCGGCGTCGTGTCGGGCGAGGCGGAGGCCAATTTCGATCTCGGCTATCGCGTCAATCTCGACGGCACAAGGGCGCTGTTCGATGCCATAAGACTGGCGGGGTTTGCGCCGCGCGTCGTCTTCACGTCGTCGATCGCCGTGTTCGGCGCACCGTTTCCGGACATTATATCAGACGAATTCCACCCGACGCCGTTAACCTCCTACGGCACGCAGAAGCTGATGGGCGAAGCATTGCTCGCCGATTATACGCGGCGCGGCTTCTTCGATGGCATCGGCATCAGGCTGCCGACCATCTGCGTCAGGCCGGGCAAGCCCAACAAGGCGGCTTCAGGCTTTTTCTCCGGCATCATCCGCGAGCCGTTGAACGGCCAGGAAGCAATATTGCCGGTGCCGCGCTCTGTCGTACACACCCACGCCAGCCCGCGCTCGGCGGTGAATTTTCTGATCCACGCAGCAGCGATCGACGGCGACGCCGTCGGGCCGCGCCGCAATCTGACGATGCCCGGCGTCGCCGTCACGGTCGGCGAGCAGATCGAGGCCCTGGAACGCATGGCCGGCGCCAAGGCGGTGAACCTAATCCGCGAGGAGCCCGACGATACGATCTGGGCGATCGTCAAGGGCTGGCCGACACGGTTCGAGGCGCGGCGGTCGAGGGAGCTTGGCTTTGCCGCCGAAACCAGCTTCGACGACATCATCCGCGCGCATATCGAGGACGAGTTGGACGGGAAGATCGCGGGTTAGGTGTCGATATTCGGGCCAGCGGTAACACACAACGTGCCGATCTCGGCGCTGCCCTCACCTGCCCGCCGGCATCCTCTCCCCGTAAACGGCATATGCGCTAAGATAGCTTCGGCATGGACTGAAATTTGCGCTTTCGTGGTGGTTCACGCCATCGATGTCGCAAGGCATGGAGATTTTGGCGCAGGGTTGCCAAGGGAGGTTGAGCAAAGATCGCTGCGATCAGAGAGGCGACGATCTGGCGGGTAGCGCGCCACAGCAGCGGGCGTCCGTCGCTCAAGGGGGAGAGACACCCAACTCCTGCGAGAGGGGTTCGGTCACAAGCGCGATGAGGAAGTGGGCAAGAATCCAAGGCTTTGCGATCCTTGGGTCTTTGGCGGGAGGCGCGCGCAGTCCGATCAGGCTCTTCAGACGCTTGAAGGCGAGCTCGATGCGCCAGCGCATGCGATAGAGCTTGAGAACTGTGCCGGAGGGAAACTCCTCCTGGTCAAGCGAGGTCACAAGGATAACAAAGCCGGCAGCAATCAGCGTCTCCGGTTGAACCTGCTTGCCCTTGGCCTTGGCTTCCTTGTTGATTTTGCGCCGCGCTTCTTGTGTCGCGGCCTCGGATTTGCGCAAGGCGATCAGGCGCATCTTCAGGGGCTCGCCCTTCTTCTTGAGGCCCAGCCAGACAGGCGTTTCGATGACCTCCTCGCGGCAGCTCTTCAGGTGGCCGATGAGATCGAATGGCTTACCGCTGGCATCGAGCCATCGCACATTCTTCCACGCCGCACGCACGACAACGTCGCCGCCTTGCGCCATGACCTTTGCGATCCGCTCGGCCTGCAGATAGGCGCGGTCGCCGATGCGGATCTCGCCCGCCACCACCGGCACGCGGTCGATCAGCTCGGCCTCGCTCTGGTCGGTGATCTCGAGGAAATCGAACTGCTCGCGCTCAAGATCGAAGGCGCAGTGCATACGCCAAAGGCCATTGTTCTTCTTCTCATGCACACCGGCCTTGGCAACCGATGTCGCATCGAGGATGCGGATCAGCCGGCCCTTGGCCAAGCCTACCTCCTCGCGCTTCAAAAGATACCCAATCAACTGCTGCAGCCACGGCCCTGCGTTGCGCAGCCGGCTCCACGTCCGAGATGTCGGCGATCCCGCTCGCCGCCGCCCAGGCCACGACGCCCCGCATGCCCACCTTGCCAAGGCAGTAAGCCAGAGTCAGGCGCAACAGATCAGTAGCCGATCTGACGCCCGGCGGCCGCAGGAACGCCTTCGTCTCGCGAGCACTCCCCGCGATCAACTCTTCACCACCGAGAAGCTCAATCGTCTCGGCCCAGCCGTCATCTACAAGCGATTCGTGAGTCATCGCAGCGTAGAATCACAACCGATTCCCCGCTGCAACTCCTATCTTAGCGCATATGCCGTAAACGGGGCGAGGGGGCTGCCTCAACCTTGGCAATCCCCCTCTCCCCGTTTTTTACGGGGAGAGGGTAAGGGTGAGGGGCAGCGCCGACGCCCGGTAAGGGTGAAGGGACTGCTTCATCCGCCAGTCAGGCTCGCCGACAACAACAGCAACCCGAACAAAAAGACGAAGGCGGCGCCGCCGATCTCGACGATTGAATGGATGCGGTTGCCCATGCGGCCGTCGCCAGCGAAATACACCGCCCAGTTCTTGGCCGTCACCGCCAGCGTCGCCAGGATCGAGACGGTGATCGCGGTGCCGAGTGCCATCGCCAGCACCGACAGGATGCCGCCGAACCACAGCCCGTTGAGCATGGCAAAGCTCAGCACGATCAGCGCGCCCGAGCACGGCCGGATACCGACCGCGGCCACCGCAGACCAGGCAGTGCGCCAGTCGAAGCGGTCGCCGGAAAGCAGCGCCGGGTCGGGCGCGTGTGAATGTCCGCACGTCTCGCAGACATCGCCCGCCGCATGGTGATGGTGCCCGCCATGGTCATGGCGACGGTCGTGTGCGCCATGGTCATGGCTATCATGGTTATCGTGGCCGTCATGGCCATGTGCGTGAAGCGCATGCACCGAATGCGCATGTGCAGGATGGCCTGTTTGCGAATGGCCGGCATGGGCCGCCGAAAGGCTATAGGCAGGGTTCGCACCGAACAGGCGAAGGATGGCAGGGCCGGCCTTGCGCCACAAAAGCCAGGCGCCGAACAGGGTGACAAAGACAAAACTCGTGACTTCGAGGAACCATGCCGCGTCGGTCATCGATATGGTGGTGCCGCGCAGGACGAAGTAGGCGAGCATCATCACCAGGATCGCCGTCACCGCCTGCAACAGGGCCGAGACGAAGGACAGCATGATGCCGCGCCTGAGCGCGACTTCGTTCGCGACCATGTAGGACGAGATCACCGCCTTACCGTGACCGGGGCCGGCGGCATGGAAAATACCGTAGGCGAAGGACAGGCCGATAAGCAGCCACAGCTTGCTGCCGTCCTCACGCATCGCCTTCATCGCACCGGCAAGCGCGCGGTAGAATTCCTGCTGACGCAGATTGATCCACATCAGGATTTGGGCGAACGGGCCGGTGGTGGGAGCCATCCCGTCATTGGTGCCGATGCCGAGCGAGCTCTGGGCGTGGGCTGAGCCGAGGACGTGCGTCATGACAAGGGCGGCGGCTAAAAGGCCGAAAGCCAAACGCAGGGACGGTTTCGTCACCGGATTATCCTTTTGGCTGACAGTTCAGTTCAAGCTTGGTCGCAAATATCTTGCTCATATCGGTGCCTGTCGGATCATTGAAGAAGGCGTCCGTCAGGTTCTTCTGGTTCGCGGCGATCGCCTCGTCGGGGTTCGGACGAACGACCTTGCTCGTGCATGTCGACGGCAAGTCGGCGACCTGCATATTGGCATCCTCGGTGAAATCGATCGCCGTGTAGAAGGTCGGGTCATAGACGCCGATATCGATCTTGCCGGCCAGCCTGGTTGGCGCCTTGGGTTCGGATTCGAACAGGATAATGAGCTGGTCGTTGTCGAAATTCGCCATCAGCTGCGGCGGCGGGCTCATCGCCTCATCCTTGCCGTCGACGGTGACGAGCTGGAAGTAATTGAACTCCGCCAGCGAAGCGTGGACGGTGTCGGCGACTTCCTTCAGCTCCTTGTCGTCAAGCTTCAGGTCGGAATTCTTGTCGAACTCCATCATCACCGTGCTCGAAAACAAATCGTCGAAGCGCCAGACATGACGCAAGGCCTTCACGCTTTGGTGATCCGGGCTGAGGATCACTTCGAGGCGAGCCTCGGCGAAGACGTGGGGATGCACGTCGGCTGGCCCGACCGTGGCAAAAGTCGCCGCCATGGCCGAAGCCATCATGATTGCTTGCCGCTTCAGGTTCATTCTGGGTGGTGATTCCATCGACTTCGGTGACTGTCGAGAGTTACCAGAAAGCGGGCGAAAATGGGACCCCGGGCGGCCAAAAGCTCATGCATTGTCAATCGTCTTGAACCACTGCACCAGGAAATCGACAAAGACGCGAACTTTCGCAGGCAAATAGCGCCGGTGCGGATAGACGGCGAAAATGCCGCCACCCGGCAGGATGCGGTCATCCAGCGCGGTCACCAGCCGGCCACTTTCGATGTCGGGCGCTGCGATGAAATCCGGCAGGACTGAAAATCCCAATCCCGCCACGGCGGCGGCTCTTGCCGCCATCGGACTGTTGACCTCGATCGGACCGGAGACCGAAACAGTCACCGTGTCGCCGCTGTCGCCCTTGAACGGCCAGTTGGTCAGCCAGCGGCCATTGGTGTCGATGATGCAGGGCATGCGGCCAAGGTCCTGCGGCCGCGTCGGCATGCCGTGCCTGGCGATCAGCTCGGGAGATGCGCACAGCCGCACCGAGAACGGCGCCAGGCGCCTGGCGATCAGCGAGGAGCTTTCCAGCCGCGAAATGCGCACGGCGAGATCGAAGCCTTCCTCGACCAGATCGACGAAGCGGTCATCGAGATGAATGTCGAGCACGATGTCGGGATGCTGCTTGGCGAAGTCGATCAGCGATAGGCCGATCGGCGCGTCGGCAAAGGTGCGCGGCGCCGACAGCTTGATCCTGCCGCGCACGTCGCCAGAGGATTCGCGCACCGCATCGGCCAGGCTGTCGACCTCGCGGACGATTTCCGAGGCGCGGCGGTAATAGGTGTGGCCGGCCTCGGTCAGCGAGAACTGCCTGGTGGTGCGGTTGAGCAGCAGCGCGCCGAGCTCGTCCTCCAACTCGCGCACATATTTCGACAGCAGCGCCTTGGAGCGGCCGATCTTGCGCGCCGCTGCCGAAAATCCTTCGGCCTCGACAACGTCGATGAAGGCGCGCATGCGGGTCAGCGTATCCATGTCATGCGCTCCTCTGGTGGGCTGAAAGGATGCGCGCGGCAAGCGCCATCAGCTGCCGGTCGCTGTTTTTCGGTCCGAGCAGCGAGAGGCCGAACGGGGCGCCGTCAACCAGGCCCAGCGGCAGGGTGATCTGCGGAAAGCCGGACAGACCGGAAAGACACAACAGTCTCAGCGCGCGTTCGCGATAGGTCTGCAAATCGGCGAATGAGGCGGCCTTGAGCGGGGCGGCACCTGGAGCGGTCGGCAGCACAAGAACGCCGTCCTCGCCAAGCAGGTCGGCAAGCTCAAGACGAAACGAAACGCGACGTTCCGTTTCGAATTGCGCGGTTGCCCCGTCGATGGCTGCGCCATGCTCGAAGCGCTCCTTAACGCCGGGGCCGAGCATCCGATCGCCGCCGGCGATCCAGGCACCATGATTTTGCCACGCCTCGTACCCCTGCAGTTTGCGGAAGCACCAATAGAGATCGTCGGTGGAATGCGACAGCGGGGCAACGGTGCGCGGAGCGCCCAGCACCGATGCGACAGTGCGGACCATGGCGCGATACTCGTCGGCTTCCTGCGGGCCGAGCACGAGCCCGTCCAGCGCATCCAGCGCGAGGGGGCGCTGCAATTCTTGGTTGTGCAGATCGTCGGCGAGCAGCACCGCGCCGACCTTGTCATAGGTGACCATGTCTCTGGCGAACCAGCCGAACGTATCAAGTGAAGGGGCCAGCGGCATGGCGCCTTCGAGCGAGATGCGGCCATGCGTGGTCCTCAGGCCGATCAGCCCACAAAAGCTTGCCGGGGCGCGAATCGAGCCGCCGGTATCGGATCCGGCGGCGATGTCGGCCAGCCCGCCGGCGACCGCGGCGGCGGAACCGGAGGACGAGCCGCCGGTGACGCGATCAGGTGCTGCCGGATTGACCGGCGACGGGAAATGCGCGTTCAGCCCCATCAGCGAGAAGGCCAGTTCGTCGGTCTGCGTCTTGCCGACGAAGCGCGCGCCCGAATCAAGCAGCGCCTGGACGGCCGGCGCTGTCGCCGAGGCGGGTGAAGCCTCCTGGTATTTCTGCGGATTGCCGCAGCCGGTGCGGTAGCCGGCGACGTCGTAAATATCCTTGACGGCCAGCCGCAGGCCGGCAAGCGGGCCGGATTGCGCATTGGATACAGGGATACCGTCGAGGTCGAGAAAAGCGTTCAGAGGGCCGCGAGTGCCTGTCATGCGTTCGATATCCGGATACAGTTGTTGCAACATTGTTCGAGGCCAGGAATTTTACAACCTGGCGTACGATTTTTATTGATTGTGAAATCCATCGACCTTATATCGCGCTTGCCCAAAGTCGCACGTGCCTGTGGGTGTCCGCCGATCCTCAAAATGGTGAGGGATATCGGTAAGGTAACTGGAGCTAACCCCTCCAGTCGGTTTAGCGGCCAACCGCCAGACCGAGGACACCTTGAAGCAACGACGGTGCGGGCCTTTCTGGTGTTCTGCCGGTCGTCCAAAGACCGGGGTTACTGAAGAGGCACACCTTCATTGCCGGCAGTGCGGAACGGGTTCTCCCAATCCAAGCCAAGGCAGACAAAGCGAACCGAGGCCGGGCAAGGCCAAGGTTCACCGCCGCGAGACGGCGCTTCATGGTTCCGGGGTCTCCACCGGCTGGTTCCACGGATTGACGTCCCGCCTTTGTCCACCGCGTGTTCGCGAGGTCGATGACCCGTGTCCGCAGCCTTTGTGTGCGCCGAAAGGCGCTATGGAGAGACCCCGATGGCTACCCAGCGCATCCTTGACTTCCTCGCCACCCGACGTCCGAACGGCCCTTGCCTCGTCGTCGATCTCGATGTCGTGCGCGACAATTTCCGCGCCTTCGAGAAGGCGCTTCCCGATTCGAAAATCTACTATGCGGTGAAAGCAAATCCGGCGCCGGAAATCCTGCGCCTGCTTGCTGCGATGGGCTCGTCCTTCGACACTGCTTCCGTTGCCGAAGTCGAGATGGCGATGGACGCCGGCGCGGCGGCGGACCGCATCTCCTTCGGCAACACCATCAAGAAGGAGCGCGACATCCAGCGCGCCTATCAACTCGGCATCCGGCTGTTCGCGGTGGACTGCGTCGAGGAGGTCGAGAAGATCGCCCGCGTTGCACCCGGCGCCCGTGTGTTCTGCCGCGTGCTGACCGACGGCGAAGGCGCCGAATGGCCGCTGTCGCGCAAGTTCGGCTGCGTGCCGGCGATGGCGGTCGACGTGCTGCGCCACGCGAGGGCGCTCGGGCTGGACGCCTATGGCGTGTCGTTCCATGTCGGCTCGCAGCAGACCGACCTGACCGCCTGGGACCGCGCGCTCGGCGACGCCAAAAAGGTGTTCGCTACGCTCGCTGACGAAGGCATTGTGCTCAAGATGGTCAATATGGGCGGCGGTTTCCCGACCCGTTACCTCAGGGACGTGCCGGTGGCACAGGCCTATGGCCAGGCGATCTTCTCGGCGCTGCGCAAGCATTTCGGCAACGCGATTCCCGAGACCATCATCGAACCGGGCCGCGGCATGGTCGGCAATGCCGGCGTCATCAAGTCGGAAGTCGTGCTGATCTCGAAGAAGGCCGACAACGACAATGTCCGCTGGGTCTTCCTCGACATCGGCAAGTTCGGCGGCCTCGCCGAGACGATGGACGAGGCGATCCGCTACCCGATCGTCACCGCGCATGACGGCACCGAGACCGCGCCGTGCGTGCTCGCCGGCCCGACCTGCGATTCGGCCGACGTGATGTACGAGAAGACGCCGTATCCGCTGCCCCTGTCGCTGACCATCGGCGACGAGGTGCTGATCGAGGGCACCGGCGCCTACACGACGACCTACGCCTCGGTCGCCTTCAACGGCTTCGAGCCTCTCCGATCCTACGTGATCTGACGGCTCGCAAGAGCCGGTCAGATCATCCGGCGCGGGCGACGAGATCGCCCGCTTCGGTTCGCCTGTGGAACAATCCGCTCGTGAAGGATCGCGGAAATGGAAATTGTGGATTTCATTGTTGATGGCGCTGTGAGCCGGCAAATCTCCCCCCTTGAGGGGGAGATGGCCGCAAAGCAGCCAGAGGGGGTCGCCTCAGCTGTCGCGACCTCTCTTGGACTGCGTGGCGCCGACGCTGCACGCGCGGCGCCCCCCTCTGTCGGCTTCGGCGACATCTCCCCCTCTAGGGGGGAGATTGCTGGCGCTTTCGTCATCACCGCCGAAACCGCTGCTGACGTCCCGGCGCGCGAGGCCTTGCTCGATCGCGCCATGGGGCCGAAGCGCCGGAGAAAATCGTCGGAAAAGCTGCGGCGCGGCCGCCGGCCTTCGGAAGGCCTTGCCTTTGTCGCACGCGATGCGTCGGGCGCTGTCACCGGCACCGTGCGGCTCTGGGATGTCGTGCTGGGCGAGGGCGGTAGGTCCGCCCTTCTGCTTGGCCCGCTCGCCGTCGATCCCACAATCAAGAATGCCGGCATCGGCTCGGCGCTGATGCGCCATGCAATCGCTGAAGCCGCGCGCCTCGGCCATGCGGCGATCCTGCTGGTCGGCGATGCGCCCTATTACGAGCGCTTCGGGTTCTCGGCCGATAAAACCGGCTCGCTGGCCATGCCGGGACCTTATGAGCGGCACCGCCTGCTGGCGCTGGAGCTGCTGGAAGGCGTGCTCGCCGGCGCGCAGGGCACGCTGAAGGCGGCCGGGCGCAAGCTGAAGGCACAGCGGCTGTCGCTCGCTGCCTGACGGATCGGAAACAAGCCGCTGCCATCGGGCGGCGGCTTGTTTCCATCCAGGATTGGAATGGGTCAGCCGATCAACTGGCTCAGCGCCATGGCGACGCTCATGTCGCCTTCGACCTTTATCTTGCCGGACATGAACGCCATGGTCGGGTTGAGATCGCCTGATGTCAGCGATTCCAGATCGTCGAGCGAAAGCTTTATCGTGCAGTCGGCCGGCGCGTCGGTGGTCGATACAGCAGCGCCGTCGATGACGATGACGCCGTCGCCTCCGGTATCGAATTTGACGGAACGATCAAACCCGGCACTCGCCACGCGCGCGCTGATCTTGTCGGCAATTTCCTGAACGCCCATGGCCGTTCTCCTCGTCTCGTTGCGTTTGTCGCACCCCATTGCACTTCGGTCTGGGGCACTTTGATCCGGCCCGAAGTCGCCGTCTTGCGCATTTCGCGATCAAGGTCGCCGGCGCATATAGCTTCGGGTTGACGTTTACGTCAACGCGGTTCCCGATATGATGGGTTTTATCGCCGCAGTGAAGCTGCGCTGTCCACACTGGCAGTTACAAGGTCTGCATCATTCAAACAGACGAGGACAGTGGCCAGGCCTGTCCCTAGCGTGGGCTCGCCTCATGCGCCACCGCGCGATCAGGGGGAAGGGGATGAACCCGTATCCGGGAGGCGAGGATCAAGACCCCAGATGGCGTTACAGTAGGGGATGTTCAGTCATGAAAATCAGAAGTCTGATCAAGCGTGCCGAGACGGTGGACAGGGCATTCAAGGAACTCGAAGCCGATTTGGCGGATGCGTTCGATGAGTGTCTCAACCTGGACGACCAATCGCCGTTGGACAACGTTCCGGATGAGAACCTCGCGGCAAGGAATGACAACTCTCAGCCCGAGGACAATGCCGACGCTCCCGAGATCGCACGGCGGCTGACCTCCCACACACAAACCCGCCTGGCTGCGCTAGATGCCGTTGAGGGGCTGTTTGACGATGCGCGCGAGTATCTGGAGGAGATCAACACGAAACTGTCGGAGATCGCGACCTCGCATCACCTGACAGGCGAATTCCTGAAGCTGCTTCACGGGGACATTCTTCGCGCCAACGAACTGGAACTGGCAAATGTCAGCCTGACCACGCAGCAAAGAGTGCTATCGGAGCAGTTCCACGATGCGACCAGAAAGCAGCGCGAGCGTGAAAGCGCCGTCGAGGCCCTGCAGCAGCGCGAGATAAGCCTGGCCGAGGACAAGGAGGCACTTCGCAGTGCGCTGGCTGCAGCAAAGCTGGAACTCGTCGTGGCAGGCAATGCGAGCGCAGAGCGCGAAGCGGAGTTCGGCGACCTCATCAAAACGCTTTCGGCCAGAACGGCCGAGGCCAACCGATGCGCGCGCGAGAACGAGATATTGCGGGAAAAGCATGTCAGCCTGTCGATCGACTTCGACAAGGCGCTGAAGCGGGAAGCTGAGGCGCGGCACCGGCTGGACGAGCTCTCGACGATTCATGCCAGTGACGCGGCGCGACTTTCGGAACTGCTGTCTGCGCTCGGCAAGAGCGAACAAGAGGAGATGCGGCTGCAGAAATCGCTCGATATCGCGCAAGCGAAGTTGTCGGAAATGACGGAAGCGGCCCGTATTATGGAAGGTGACAGGGAAGCCGAGCGTGCGCGTAGTTTCGCTGAGATCGGCGGCCTGCGTTCTGAAATTCGCAACCTCCAATCACGATTTGAAGTCGCCTCGAACGAGAACAATCAAGCCGCGAGCGAGATCGCCAATCTCAAGGCTCAATGGAGCGACGCTGTCGCCGAAAAGCAAATTGCGGAGGAAAGATTGTCGGTTCTCAGAAAGGAGAACGAAAACGACAAGATGCACCTCTCGACCGTGAGCGCGAATTTTTCGCAGCTTTCCCTGCAGCAGGCATCCGAACAGATACAGCTCGATGTCCAGAGGCAGGAATGCGAGGACCTGCGAGCCGAAGTCGCGGTGCTCGACGCCCGGGTCAAGGAATTGTTGCCCTATGAGCGTCTCCACAAGGTCACAAACGCCAAACCGCATGAGAACGGCGTGGTCGAGATCACCGGTGTCGTGGCGGAGAAGTCCCGCGCCACAAGCAGGCGGCGCGTCCGTACGAGCCTGCGCGCCGCATCCTGACGCACGGGTGTCACTTGGCTTTACGGGAACAGACTGAAGGTTCGTTGTCGAAGCAACGCAGATTCGGCGAATTAGCTTGCGTGCGCTTCCTTCCTCAGGGCTTCCCCGATCTAGTGTACGGTGTTGCCCGTCAGGTTAGCGCATGGATCGAAGCGTCATTTGCCCACCAACTGGCCACACCGGCACGGTCGGATTAGGCCTCGAGGAAGTCCAGGGCCTTTTCCACGAAGGCGCGGTGATACTGGAAAATGGCCGTATGCCCGCCGTCCTCGTACAGGACCAGCTCGGCATTGGGGAAGCGTCGTGCCAGGTCGACGGAATTGCTGGTGGGCACCATTCTGTCGTGATCGCCATTCACCACGAGCACCGGGTGCCGGACACGCGAGAGGTCGGCAGGGCGCTCAAGGCCAAAGGCACGGACTGCCTTGAGCTGCTGGCTGAAAGCGCCGAGGGCGATGGGCTTGTCGCGGTCATTGGTCCGTTCCTTCAAGCGCTGCAGAAACTCGCGCGCCGCCTTCTTGCCGTTGGGGCTTTGGGTGAAGAAGAGGTAGTTCTTTGGGTTCCTGATGGTCAGCGCGGCGCGGATCATGTCGAAGATGGTGACGAACGTCACCCTGTCGATGCCGGTACCCCCGGCTGGGCCGGTTCCCGCGAGGATGATCTTGCGAACCAGATTAGGCTCCAGCTGAACAATCGCCTGGGCGATGAAGCCGCCAAGAGATAGGCCGAGCAGATCGACCTGCTCGAAGCCGAGGGCGCGGATGAAGGCGATCGCGTCGCGGGCCATCGCCTCCACCGTGTTGGGAGTGGACCCGCCTGATGCGCCAACACCACGGTTATCGAAGGTGATAACGCGCCGTTTTGCGGCAATGCCATCGACGACCCGGGGATCCCAATTGTCGAGTACCGCACTCAGATGAGTAAGGAAGATCACCGGTACCCCGGTTGTGGGCCCGAGCTCCCGGTAGGCGAATTTCGTACCGTCGACGTCGACCGTTTTCGTCGGCACGTCCCTGTGTTTGATGATCGCGGCAGGTCGCGACAGATGATGCACGTTCATGATGGTTTCCTTTCTTCCGGCTTGCCGTTCTCGTGGGGCTGGAGCAGCGCCTTCGCCGCCACCGCGCCAGCCTCAAGAATGCGATCGGACAGTTCGGTTCCGTTCACCGCGCGGGACAGCTCAAGCGTGCCGATCAGGGTCGCGAAGACGCCAAACGCGACAGCCTCGGGATCGCGAGCGTCGGGCGTAAGCTCGGCCGCTACCTGGCGTACGAGCTTGAGCAGGTGCTCGGCGTAAACTTGGCGCGTCTCGATCGGCTCACGCGCAATTTCGGGCAACAGCGCGGCTGAAGCGCAACCTTTGCCTGGATTGTCTCGGTGTTCCGCCGACAGATACGTATCGATGGCCAATGACGCGCCGCCGGCGGCCAACAGCTCCTGGATCTGGGCCGTCTGAACCTCCAGGGCGGCCGCCAAACTCTCACGCACAAGCGCCGCCTTGGACGGAAAATGGGGATAGAAAGCTCCATTGGTCAGTCCCGCCTCGCCCATGATGCCGGCGAGACCTGATGCAGCGATGCCGTCGGAGCGAAACCGTTCGGTCGCTACATCCATGATCCGCTGCCGCGATGCTTCCCTCCTGCCTTTCTCGTAGCGCATGTTTTTCTCCTTCGATCAGCTATTGAATTACGACCATATTATCATTAAGTGACTATAATGCAATAGGGCGAGGCACCGGAGATGTCGATCGGGCGCTCCGGGTCTCCTCACTTTAGGAAAGCTGCAATGAAGGCCTTCTTCGTCGATCGATATGCAAAGAAAGCTCGCCTACGGCTTGGAGAGGTTCCAGAGCCGGAAGCAGGGGACAATGACGTGCTGGTGCAGATCCATGCCGCCAGCGTCAATCTGCTGGACTCCAAGATCAGGGACGGAGAATTCAAGCTCATCCTGCCCTACCGCCGACCCTTTGTCGCAGGCCATGACGTGGCCGGAACGGTCATTCGCGTCGGCGCGAAAGTCCGACAATTCAAACCGGGCGACGAGGTCTATGCGCGAGCGCGCGACGGTCAAATCGGAGCGTTCGCTGAATACATCGCCATTAATGATGCGGACGTGGCCCTGAAGCCAAAGAACCTCAGCATGGAAGAGGCTGCGTCCATTCCCCTGGTGGGGCTGACCGCCTGGCAGGCGCTGGTTGAAAAAGCGAAGCTGAAGAAAGGACAGAAGGTCTTCATTCAGGCTGGTTCCGGTGGAGTGGGGACATTCGCCATCCAATTGGCAAAGCACCTCGGCGCAACGGTCGCCACGACAACAAGCGCGTCGAACACGGATATGGTCAGGAAGCTGGGCGCCGATGTCATTGTCGACTACAAGAAGGATGACTTCGAGAAAGTCCTTTCGGGCTACGATGTCGTCCTGAATAGCCAGGACAACAAGACCCTCGAAAAGTCCCTGCGTGTGTTGAAGCCAGGTGGCGTCGCCGTTTCGATCTCCGGTCCGCCCGATCCTGGGTTTGCCAGGGAGAAAGGGCTGAACTGGGTGCTGAACCTGGTCATGCGCGTTTTGAGCGCAGGCATCAGGCGACGGGGGAAACGCGCAGATGTCCGATATTCGTTCCTGTTCATGGCGGCCAATGGCGGGCAGTTGACAAAAATCACGTCGCTCATCGAAACGGGCGTCATCCGCCCGGTTATAGATCGCGTCTTTCCGCTTGAGCAGACCAACGAGGCATTGGCATACATTGAACAGGGCCGGGCCAAGGGCAAGGTCATCATCAAGGTCAAATAGCTTGTCGGCGCAACGCGGCACAAGCGAATGAGCTTGCGCGTGCTTCCTCCGACAGGGCTTCCGCCAACCTAATGCTCGATTGGTCCTTTCGGCATGACGATCGCGGTGCCGGCGGTTGTCGGACGCTCGATCATGCGGCGGACGCGCGGCGGCTCGTCGCCGCTGTGCAGCGCCCTCAGGCGCTCGCCGACAACGGCGTCGGCGTGGGTGGCCCGCTTGTTGTGGCGGATGTATTCGAGCCATGTCGGCGTGTGATAGTGCTCGATCCATATTGCGGGATTTTCGAGATCGCGCGCCAGCGTCCAGTTGCGGGCGCCGTCACGGCGGCGGATGCGGCCGCGCTCGGCCATGGTGGCCAGGAATTCCGGCACGTCCTCCTCGCGGATGATGTATTCGATCATGATGGCGATCGGGCCGCTGCGCAGTTTTAGGTCGAGCGCAAGGTGCGGCTCCTTGAAACGGTTCAGCGGATCGAGGTTGAGCACCGCCTGCTGCGGCAAGGGCAGCAACAGGCCGATCGCGCCGCCCGCCAGCATCGCGACGGCGGCCGCGGTCAGCGCGAACTCGGCGCCCTGCGCATCGGCGACGACACCCCAGATCCAGCTGCCGAGGGCGATGCCGCCGAAGGTCGCCGTCTGATAGACCGAGAGCACCCGGCCGACCACCCAGCGCGGCGTCGACATCTGCACCGTGACGTTGAAATGCGCCAGCGCGACCACCCAGCAGGCGCCGCCGATGAGCAGCCCGAGCGACGTTTGCCAGGCCTGATCGCTGACGGCGGCATTGAAGGCGCAGAGCGCAAAGCCGGCGAATGCCATGCGCACCATCGTCTCGCTCGACAGGATCTGCCGCAGCCTGACGCTGATCAGCGCGCCGCCGACGGCGCCGATGCCGAAAGCACCGAGCATGATGCCGTAGGTCAAGGCATCGCCCTTGACGACATTGCGCGCCACCAGCGGCAGCAGTGCCAGGACCGCACCGGCGCTGAAGCCGAAAGCCGCACCCCTTACCAGCACCTTGCCGATATTGGGCGACATCGCGACGTAGCGCAGGCCAGCACCCATCGCCGCGCCCAGCGTCTCACGCGGCAGTGTCGAGGCCGGCAATTCCGGCTTCCAGCGGGCCAGCACGATGATCAGCCCGACATAGCTCAATGCGTTGGCGGCAAAGGCCGCTGCAGCACCTGCGGCGGCAACGATGATGCCGCCGATCGCCGGGCCGACGCTGCGCGTCAGGTTGAAGCCCAAGGAGTTGAGCGCGACGGCCGCCGGCAGCTTGGCGCGCGGCACCATGTCGCCGACAGAAGCCTGCCATGACGGGTTGTAAAGCGCCGTGCCGCAGTTGATCAGGAAGGCGAAGGCCAGCAGCGTCCACGGCGTTATCAAGCCAAGATAGGTGAACACGGTCAGCAGAACCGAGACGATCAGCATGAAGATCTGGGCAATCAGCATGACCTTGCGCCGGTTGAAGCTGTCGGCGATGGCGCCGGCAACGAGCGCAAACAGCATGATCGGCAAGGTAGTCGAGGCCTGGACCAGCGCAACCTGATAGGACGAGGTGGCGATCGTGGTCATCATCCAGGCGGCGCCGACGCCCTGGATCAAGCCACCGAAATTCGAAACCAGACTGGCGGACCATACGGCGCGGAAAATGCCGTGTCGGAACGGCGCCAGCGCCGAGACGCGTTCGCTGTCCGGCTCGTCGTCGATCATCGATGCTTCCCCGACTTCAAATGCTGCGTTCTTCCAGAATCGGTGCCCTCATGCCGTCCTAGAAGTAGAGCATGACCTCGCAAAGGGCGAACGCCTTTTCAAAGAAGATCATGGTCCAACAAAGAGATAGCGGTGGCGGGAACAGGTCGGCGGCCATTCTTGCAGGCCGCGTGAAGCGCTTCGGTGAGGTGTCCGACTTTCTGTCCGCCGCGCCCGCTGCCTGCTGCCGTGAACCGATAAACGCGAACGGCTGAGATTGGTGGGAAGCGGACTGGCGGCTTCAGGATTTTGTCTTCGATTGCAAGCATCAGCCCGTGCGAGCATCGCTACGAGCAACTTCTCTGCGGACTTGGCAACAGAATCCGCCTGCTCCAAGAACTCGGCGCGTTGCGCAAAAAATACTTAGCGACTTGACGAAGTTTTTGCTTGCGCCACCGGCAAATTGGGCGATAGTTAGCAACATGGCTAAGCATGATCTTGATCTCTCGCTGCTCTTCCACGCGCTCGCTGATCCGACCCGCCGGTCGATCCTGACCCGGCTCGCCGAAACACCTGCGCGGGTAACGGATCTGGCTGGGCCCACGGGGCTGCGGCTGCCCACGGTGATGCGGCACCTTTCCGTGCTGGAGGAGGCAGGGTTGATCACCACGTCCAAGGACGGGCGGATACGCACCTGCGCCATCGTACCCGAGGCTCTGGATCCAGCGCGAACATGGCTCGATGAACAGCGGGCCATCTGGGAAGCTCGGCTCGACCGGTTGGACGCATTTGTGATGAATGTGATGAAGAAGGAGCGCGCAGAATGACACAGAACCTCGCTACAAACAGTGCGACCCGTGCGGTGCCCGATGATAGGAAGGGCCGTTTTGCGACGCTGACCTTCGAACGGGACGTGGCCGCGCCATTGGCCGTGCTGTGGGAGGCTTGGACGGCGCCGGCCGCGCGGGCGATCTGGGCTGCGCCGTCGCCCTCGGTCACCGTGGAGTTTTTGGAGGCCGACACCAGGGTGGGTGGACGCGAGATCTCGCTCTGCAAGGCAGAGGGCCAGCCGGACATCCGCTGCGAGTGCGGCTGGCTGGTGTTGCAGCCAGCGCTGTGCAGTGTGAACTACGAGGTGATCTCGTGCGAAGGCGTGACGCAATCAGCAGCGCTGGTGACGGCAGATCTCTCAGGCACGCACGAGCGCAGCCGGCTAGTCGTGACGGTGCAACTTTCCTCGCTGGCGCAGGACATGGAAGCAGGCTACCGGGCGGGCTTCGGTGCCGGCCTGGACAACCTCGCGGGCGCGGCCGAACGAACCATGGTGCTGCAGCGGGTGATTCAGGCGCCGCGGTCCATCGTCTGGGGCGCGTGGATGAACCCTGAAACGCTGCCGCAATGGTGGGGGCCGGAAGGCTTCTCCTGTCGAACGAAGAGGATCGACTTGCGAGCGGGCGGCGAGTGGGTATTCGACATGATCGCGTCTGACGGCACGGTTTTCCCGAACCACCATCTCTATAACGAGGTCCGGCCCGAAGAGAGGATCAGCTATACGCTGCATTGGGGCGAGAACGGGCCGAAGCATGCCGACGCCTGGGCCTCGTTCGAGGATCAGGACGGGGCAACGAAGGTAACGCTGGGCATGGTATTCAGCACGGCTGCCGAGTTCCAGGAGGCGAAGGGCTTCGGTGCCGTGGAACTGGGACTGCAAACATTGGGCAAACTGGAACGCTTCGTCGCATCCCGCTGAAATGCTGCGACTTCCCGTCGGCCCGAATCAGGGGTTGCGGACGAGTTCTCCATGTCGCGCCTGTCCTCATCGGCGACGGCATCCGCCGCTTCAGTCAGAACGGCATGGTGCCGATCAGGCTGGAGAAGACCGAGCTCTCGGAAGCGGGGCAGATCACCAACATGCGCTTCCGCTTCACGGGATAGGCCGAGAATTCACAAAGGGATACACGAAGAGGAGGTTTCTATGAGAAAGCTGATCATATGGGACATGGTGAGTGTCGACGGCTTCTTCGAAGGTCCGGACAGGGACATCAACTGGTTCGTCTTCGAAGAAGAACTCGAGAACTACATTCGTGAGACCCAGGAAAAGGCCGACACGCTGATCTTCGGCCGGGTGACCTACGAGCTCATGGCAGCCTATTGGCCGTCCGAGCAAGGCTGGATCGCGGATTTCATGAACAAGATCGAGAAGTTGGTCTTCTCGCGCACGCTGAAAAGCGCCGACTGGAACAACACGAAGCTCTTCAACGGCAATGTCGCGGAAGAAGTCTCCAAGCTGAAGAGCAGGGACGGCGGAGACATCTTCGTGTTCGGCAGCGCCGACTTCACGGCGACCCTGATGGAGCACGGCCTGATCGACGAGTATCACCTCGGGATCAACCCCGTCATTCTCGGGAGAGGCACGCCGCTCTTCAAGGGCGGCCCGAATCTGATACGCCTGAAGCATCTCGAGACGAGGACGCTCAAGTCAGGTGTTGTCATCCTCCATTACGCGCCGGAGAGCAGACAATGACGATCGATCCGCTGTTTCCCGTCAACCAGGCTTGTCGAATTGGGAGGGCCCGGGGAAGTGGCGCGCTCCAGACGATCGGCGGCCAAGTGGCGTAGCTGCCATCACCGCTGCGCTCTCGGGTCGAACGCCCGGGGCAGCCCTTTGGGCGACATGCATTACCGATCTTCGAATCCGGTCAGCACGCCCACCGCATTGATGCCGATTTCCTCGACGGCGTAGCCGCCTTCCATGACGAACAGCGTCGGCAGGCCGAGCTTGGCGATGCGACGGCCAATCCTGGGATAGTCGGCGCTTTTCAGCTTGAACTTGCTGATCGGGTCCTTCTCGAACGTGTCGACGCCGAGCGAGACGACTACGACCTCGGGAGCGTAAGCTGCAAGTTTTGCGCAGGCGTCCTCCAGCGAAGCATTCCAGGCATCCCATGTGGTGCCGAACGGCATGGGGTAGTTGACATTGAAGCCTTCGCCGGCGCCGGCGCCGCGCTCGTCGGCGTGGCCCAGGAAGAACGGATATTCGGTCATCGGGTCGCCATGCAGGTTCAGCACCTGCACGTCGTCGCGGCTGTAGAAGATCTCCTGCGTGCCGTTGCCGTGATGGTAATCGACATCGAGGATCGAGACGCGCCTGGCGCCCTGGTCGCGGAACCATTGCGCGGCAACCGCGGCGTTGTTGATGTAGCAATAGCCGCCCATGAACGCAGCACCGGCATGATGGCCGGGCGGGCGGCAGAGCGCGAAGGCTGATATCTCGCCGCCCTTGACCAGAGCGGCTGCGGTCAGCGCCACATCGTAGGACGACTTGATCGCCTCCCAGGTGCCTTTGACGAAGCTGGCGCCGCCGTCGAAGGAGTAAAAGCCAAGCAGCGCATCGATGGTTTGCGGGCGCACATCGCCGCGCAAGCCGCGCGTCGGCCAGGTGAAGGGGATGGCCGAGCCCGTCCGGCCCGACGCTTCCCAGAGCGGCCATACGGTCGGCAGGAAATCGATGTAGTCGCTGCTATGCACCTGCTTGGCGGCAGCGAGGTCGTGCGTGTGGGGCGGCAGCACCGGGCCGAGCTTTTCGCTCTCCACCCTCGCCTTGATGAACTCGGCGCGCGAGGGCTTCTCGAAGGCCGGCACGATGGCGCCGGCGATCAATTCGACATTGCCGGAATGGCAGGCATGGAGGGGCGAAAAAACAGTCTTCATGAAATTGTTCCGTGGTGAGATGCGGCGACCCTAGCCGTCTTGCACTGCCTTTCACAAGGCGCTGGGCCAACCAGCCATGGCTTGCTGGCACGGCAGCTACTCGTCTAGCCTGTCGGTAGCGCAACCGAACCGCGGGTAATCATGAGTTCAAATGCCGACCTGATCGTCATCAATGCCCGTGTGCTGACCATGGACGAAGGCAATCCGACGGCCGAGGCGGTGGCGATAAAGGACGGCAACATCCTCGCGGTTGGGGATCGCCGGACGATTGAGGCGCTGAAAGGGCCGGCCACGAAGATTATCGATGCGCAAGGCGGGTCGATGGTGCCGGGCTTTATCGAAGCGCATATGCATCTTTTCGGCGGCGCGGCCGAACTCGACAATCTGCACCTTCAGGGCGTGCATGGCTTCGATGCACTGAGCGACGCGATCCGCGCCTATGCGGCGGCACGGCCGAACGCCAAATTGCTGCTTGGGGCCGGCGTCGACTACACCATCCTTTCCAAGGAAGAGCCGGTCACCCGCCATCATCTCGACCGCATCATCGCCGACCGGCCGTTCGCCATGTCGGCTTCCGATCATCACACGATGTGGGCCAACACCAAGGCGCTGGAGCTGGCTGGCGCCCTGCACGGCAAGCAACTCGGTCCCGGCAACGAGATCATCATGGGAGCGGATGGCCTGGCGGCGGGCGAATTGCGCGAGGGGGAGGCGTTCGGGCCAATCCTCGAGCTTTCGGGACAGAACCGAGTGCGGCTCGGCATTGCGACAGGTGGAGAGCCCGAGCCGTACCCTTCCGCCGCCGAAGTCGCGGCCGATCGTGACCTGATGCATCGCGGGTTGGAATGGTGCGCCCGCCACGGCATCACCTCGATCCAGAACATGGACGGCAATCTTTACCAGCTCGAGCTGCTAGCCGGGCTGGAACAGGAAGGGCGACTGCTCTGCCGCACCAAGATACCTTTTCATTTCAAGAACTTCATGACGCTCGACAGGCTGGAAAAGGCATCGAGCATGGCCAACTCTTACCAATCGGAATGGCTGTCGTCCGGCATGGTCAAGATGTTTTACGACGGCGTGCTGGAAGGCTGGACCGCGGTCATGGTCGACGACTATGCCGACCGGCCGGGCTGGCGCGGTGAGCCGCTGTTTACGCCGGAGCATCTCGCCGAGGTGGCGGTGGAGGCCGACCGGCGCGGGCTGCAGGTCGCCGTGCATTCGATCGGCGACGGCGCGGTGCGCGCGGTCCTCGATGGTTATGAGGCGGCGCGGCGGAAGAACGGCAGGCGCGACAGCCGGCACCGGGTCGAGCATATCGAGGTGGTCACTGCCGCCGACATACCGCGCTTCGCAGAGCTTGCCGTCATCGCCTCGATGCAGCCGCCGCACCCGCCCGGCGCCATGGACTTCCCGCTGGAGCCGACGCTTTCGCGCATCGGCCGCGAAAGATGGCCGCTGAGCTATGCCTGGCGGACGCTGAAGCAGGCGGGCGCGCATGTCGTCTTCGCTTCCGACTGGCCGGTGTCGCCGATCGATCCGATCCTGGGCATTCAGGCGGCGGTGCTGCGCAAACCTTGGGCAGAGGGCGATCCCGACCAGAGCTTTTCGCTGCATGAATCACTAGCGGGCTACACGGTGGAAGGCGCCTATGCCGAGTTCATGGAGCACCGCAAGGGCCGCCTGAAGGCAGGCTTTATGGCCGATCTCGTGGTGCTCTCAGCCGACATCGAGGCGACCGCGCCGGAAGCGCTGCATATGGTGCGGCCGGTGACGACGATCTGCGGCGGCAAGATCACCTACCAGGCCTGACGGTGGCACGGGAATTGCGTTCTGGATCGACATTCAGATGTGTGCTTGCCAAGCCATGCGCCGTGTGCTGACAATCGAGTGGGAACTGGATCCGCCAGAAGAGCGGACACAAGAATGGGGTAATCGTGCCGGAACAACCGGGTAAAAGTGCAATTGAAGTTCGTGGCGTCCGCAAGGTCTTCGGTAGCGGGGAGTCACAGGTCGCCGCCCTCGACACGGTTTCGGTGTCGATCCGCGAAAATGAATTCTTCACGCTGCTTGGTCCTTCCGGCTGCGGGAAGACGACGCTGCTGCGGCTGATCGCCGGCTTCGATTTCCCCAGTGCCGGCGAGATCCTGCTGCATGGCCAGGACATCGCGCCGCTGCCGCCGTTCAAGCGGCCGGTCAATACGGTGTTCCAGAACTATGCGCTGTTCCCGCATATGACGGTGGCCGAGAATATCGGCTTCGGCCTCGAAATGCTTGGCAAGCCCAAGGCCGAAGTCAAGGCGCGGGTTGCCGAGATGCTGAAGCTGGTCAAGATGGAGGCGCTGAGCAGCCGCCGCACCAGCCAGATTTCCGGCGGCCAGCAACAGCGCGTGGCGCTGGCGCGCGCTCTCGCGCCGCAGCCAAAAGTGCTGCTGCTCGACGAGCCGCTGTCGGCGCTCGACTTCAAGCTGCGCAAGGAGATGCAGATCGAGCTGAAGCGGCTGCAGCACGAGACCGGCATCACCTTCATCTTCGTCACCCACGACCAGGAAGAAGCGCTGACCATGTCGGACCGCATCGCGGTGATGTCGTCGGGCAAGATCCTGCAGGTCGGCACGCCCTGGGACATCTACGACAAGCCGGCGGAGCGCTTCGTCGCCGACTTCATCGGCGAAACCAATTTCCTGACGGCGGCCATATCTGGCATGGGCAACGGCAAGGCACGCGCAACGCTCAAATCCGGCGCGACGATCGACGCGACCGTGGCTGAGGGCTTCCTGCCGAAGGACAATGCCACCGTGGTGGTCAGGCCCGAACATGCCAAGCTGACCAGCGGCAAGGGCGACCTGTCGGGCACGGTGGAAAACATCGTCTATTTCGGCACCGACACGCACATCCATGTCCGCCTGGACAGCAGCGAGAGCTTCACCGTGCGCCAGCAGAACACGCGCAGCGCCGGCTGCGGTTTCGAGCGGGGCGACAAGGTCGGCATTTCGATCGGCAACGACGCCGCGCAAGTGCTGAGGGATTGATGGCGAGCGCGGAACAAGTCGCTGAGGAGGCCGAGCGCCGAGAGATCCGCGATCGCTGGCTGCTGTCGGCGCCGGCACTGATCATCATCTTTCTCGCCGCGACCGGCCCGCTGCTGATCGTCGTGGTCTATTCCTTCCTGACGCCGGGACCGTATGGCGGCGTGGTGTGGAAATTCTCGACCGACGGCTGGTTGTCGGTGCTGATGCAGCGCGACATCTTCGACGACACTCTGGCCTTCGCCGATGCGCATCTGTCGATCTTCTGGCGCTCGGCCAAGCTGTCGTTCATGACAACGATCCTGACGCTGCTGTTTGGCTTCCCGACCGCCTATTTCATCGCTACCCGGCCGGCGCGCCAGCGCGACATCTGGCTGTTCCTGATCACCATCCCGTTCTGGACCAATCTCTTGATCCGCACCTTCGCCATCCAGGAGGTGATCCGCAATGAGGGCCTCGTCAACACGGTGCTGATCAAGCTCGGCATCATCAACCAGCCGATCCAGATGATGTTCACCGATTTCGCGCTGATGGTCGGCATGACCTATGTCTATCTGCCGCTGATGGTGCTGCCGCTCTATGCCAGCATGGAAAAGATCGACTTCCGGCTGGTCGACGCTGGTTACGACCTCTATGCCAACCGCTTGCAGGTGCTGAGGCGGGTCATCATCCCGCTGGTCAAGCCCGGCATCATCGCCGGCTCGATCCTGGTCTTCATCCCGGCGCTGGGCGCCTATGTCACCCCGCGCGTGCTCGGCGGGTCGAAGAACATGATGCTCGGCAATCTGATCGAGCTGCAGTTCGGGCAAGGCCGCAACTGGCCGCTCGGCTCGGCGCTGTCGCTGTCGCTGATGGCGATCGTGATGGTGGCGCTGCTTTTGTATGTCCGCTCCGTCGGGCGCCGGGGAGGCGCGCATGGCTAGCCGCTTCGATATCCGCCGGCAGACCGGCTTCACCACCATCGCAATGATCTGCTTCTTCGCGCTGTACCTGCCGATCGTCACGCTTGTCGTCTATGCCTTCAATTCAGGCAATTCGATCGCGGTCTGGGAAGGCGTGTCGCTGCGCTGGTTCTACCAGGCTTGGAACAACGATCAGGTCGTCGATGCCGCCATCCGGTCGCTGCAAATCGCTTTGGTCGCCGCGACCATTGCCACCATCGTTGCCACGATGGCGGCACTCGCCACGACCCGAACCAAACCCTATCCCGGCCTCGGCTTCAAATACGCCTTCATCAACCAGCCGCTGATGGTGCCGGAGGTCGTCACTGCGGTGGCGCTGCTGATCTTCTTCTCGCGCATCAAGATCTGGACCGGCTATTCGGGGCTGGGCTACCTGATGGCGGCGCATACCGCCTTTTGCATTCCCTTTGCCTATCTGCCGATCCGGGCGCGGCTTGAGAGCATGGACCTGTCGCTGGAGATCGCGGCGGCCGACCTCTACGCGACACCCTGGAAGGCATTTAGGCGCGTCACCTTTCCGCTGCTGTGGCCAGGCATCCTTGCCGGGTTGATGCTGGCCTTCGTCATCTCGCTGGACGACGTCGTCATCACCGAGTTCGTCAAGTCCGGCGGCCAGGACACGTTGCCGACCTACATGCTCGGCCAGTTCCGGCGCTTTATCACGCCGGAAATCAACGCAATTTCGACGGTGTTCCTGCTGATCTCTATCTTGATCGTCACCGTCTTCTTTTTCATCAGCAGGAAAAAGGATCACGAGTGACAGGAGAGATACGATGAAGTGGAAACTGACTGCGACGGCACTCAGCGCCGCGCTGTTCGCCTCGGCGGGTCTCGCCCGCGCCGACGGCGAACTCAACATCTACAATTGGGGCAACTACACCAGCCCCGAACTCGTCAAGAAATTCGAGGAGACATACAAGGTCAAGGTGACAGTCACCGACTACGATTCCAACGACACGGCGCTGGCCAAGATCAGGCAGGGCGGCAGCGGCTTCGATGTCGTGGTACCCTCGGCGAGCTTCGTGCCGATCTGGATCCAGGAAGGGCTGCTGCTGGAGACAGAGCCGAACAAGATGGAAAACTTCAAGAACATGGATCCGAAATGGGTCGATGTTCCCTTCGATCCGGGCCGCAAATACACCGTGCCGTGGCAGTGGGGCACGACCGGCGTCACGGTCAACACCGCAGTCTACAAGGGCGATCCCAACACCTCGGCCATCTTCTTGGATCCGCCGCCGGAACTGGTCGGCAAGATCAACGTCGTTCCCGAAATGGCCGACGTCATGCATCTCGCCATCAGATATGTCGGCGGCGAGCCGTGCACTGGCGACAAGGAGGTGCTGAAGAAGGTGCGCGATGTGCTGGTGGCGGCCAAGCCGAAATGGATCTCCATGGACTACGGCACGGTCGAGAAGTTCGCCAAGGGCGACTTCGCCGCTAGCGTCGACTGGAACGGCGCGTCGTTTCGCACCCGCCTGCAGAACAAGGACTTCGTCTATGGCTATCCGAAGGAGGGCTATCCAATCTTCATGGACAATCTTGCGGTGCTAAAGGACGCCAAGAACGTCGAGAACGCCAAGCTGTTCCAGAACTTCGTCATGGATCCAAAGAACGCCGCGCTGATCTCGACTTTCGCGCGCTACGCCAACGGCATCAAGGGATCGGAAGCCTTCATGCCCGAGGACATGAAAACGGCGCCGGAGGTCAACATCCCCGCCGAGTTCGCCGACAAGGGCACGTTCATGCTGACCTGCGCGCCCGACGTGCAGGCACTCTACACCAGGATCTGGACCGAACTGCAGAAGTGATCGCATCGTTGACGGACCCGGCGGCAGGCGCCGCCGGGTCCGTTTTCATATTGCCGGGACGCATCTCATGACTTCTTACCGCAACTCCGATCCGCGGCCGCCGATCATGCAGGGGTCGCCGCCCAAGATGGTGCCGCCGAAGCTCAACTGGGATGGGGGACCCTGGAACCGGTGGGCGTTCCAGCACATCCGCGAAATCCTGCCGACCGTCGAAGTCTGGCGCGGCAATGGCCATCGCCGCCGGTTCGAGCGAGCCGAAGTCGATCTCGATGCGCTGCCGGTGGGCGGCAGCACGGGGCAGCCTTCGACGCTGGCCGGGCTGCTGGACGAAACCTATACGGATGGGTTCCTCGTGCTCAAGGATGGCAAGATCGCCTATGAGCGCTATTGCAACGGCATGACCGAGCGCACGCTGCATTTATCGCAGTCGATGGCCAAGTCGGTCACGGGCTCGGTGTTCGGCATACTCGCCGGGCGCGGCCTGATCGATCCCGCCATGCCGGTGACGACCTATCTGCCGGAGCTGGAAGCTACCGGCTGGGCCGGCGCCAGCGTGCAGCATGTGCTCGACATGACGTCCGGCGTGCGTTTTTCCGAGGAATACACCGACCGCTATTCCGATATCGGTCAGGTCGATGTCGCCAGCGGCTGGAAACCGGTGCCGCCAGACAGCGACCCGGCCTTCGAGTGGCCATCGCATATGTTCGAATTGATCCTGCGGCTCAAGGAGACAAGCCGGCCGCATGGCGCTGCGTTCGAATATCGTTCGATAGAGACCGACGTGCTCGCCTTCATCATGGAACGGGTGACCGGCAAGCGGCTGGCGCAACTGGTTTCGGAAGAACTCTGGCAAAAGCTCGGCGCGGATGAAAGCGCCTGCTTCACCGTCGACAGCGCCGGCTACGCCATCGCCGATGGCGGCTTCAACGCCACGCTGCGCGACTATGGCCGTTTCGGCCAGTTGATCCTCGACAATGGCGGCGGCGTCGTGCCGGCCGACTGGATCGAGGCGACGCGCACCGGCAGGCATGGACCGGACTTCAATCCCAGCCTGCCGCAAGGCAGCTACCGCAACCAGTTCTGGATCGAGGACCCGCGTTCGCGCGCGCTGATGTGCCGGGGGGTGTTCGGCCAGCTGATCCATATCGACTGGAACAGGAGAATGGTCGTGGTGAAGCTTTCGAGTTACCCCGATTTCACCAGCATCGCCTTTTCGGTGGCGACGATGAAAGCCGTCCACGCGATCGCCGCCGCGCTTGGCTAAGTGACCGTTTGGAAACTCTACTCTGGCGGCCATCTGATTTCGAAACGGACTCTAAGTTCCTAAAAACCGGAAGGAAAAGCTATGACCGGTAAGACCGCGTTCGGGACCAGACATGGCTTTGCCCGCAACAAGGTGCTGCTCGGCAACTGGCGCGAAAGCCCGTTCAGCCGGTGGTCGTTCCAGAATGTCGGCGAATTGGTGCCGAGCGCACGTGTCGCTGCAGCGTCAAGCGGCAGTGAGGCGCCGGCACAGGATCTTGATGGGCTGCTTGACGAAAAAATCGCGCTGACCGGCGGCGCCGAGACTGTTGCGGCCTTTCTCGGGCGCTCCGACACCGACGCGCTGACGATCACGAAAGCCGGCAAATTCGTCGGCGACTGGTTCGCACCGCATATGGAGTTCGGCGCCCGCCACATCATCTTCTCGATCAGCAAGTCGCTGACCGCCATTCTGGCCGGCATATTGGAAGGCGAGGGAGTTTTCGACCCGCAGGCGCCGGTGACCCGCTATCTGCCGGAAGCTGCCGGCTCGGCCTATGGCGATGCCAGCGTGCGGCATGTGCTCGACATGAGCGTCAGCCTTGACTTCGAAGAAGCCTATCTCGATCCGGAAAGCGCCTTTGCCCGCTATCGCCGCGCGACGCTGTGGAATCCGGGCGGCGGCACCGAAAGCCTGGCCGACTTCATCCTGACGCTGCAGCGCCTTGCCGAGCCGCATGGCCGGACGTTCCGCTACCGCTCGCCCAATTCCGACCTGCTCGGCATCCTGCTCGAGCGCGCGTCCGGCCAGCGCTTCGCCGAGTTGATGCACGAGAAATTGTGGCTGCCGCTTGGTGCAATGAGCGAAGCCTCGGTGACAGTCGAGATGGCCGGCACTGCGCGCACGGCCGGCGGCATTTCGGCGACGCCGCGCGATCTGGCCCGGGTCGGCGAGATGATGCGGCAGGGCGGCATCGCCCAAGGCCGCCGCATCGTGCCGGAAGCCTGGGTGCGCGACACTGTCAGCACAGGCGGAGACACGGACGCCTGGCAGCGTGGCTCGATGGCGTTCCTCTTCCCGCAAGGCCGCTACCGCAACAAATGGTACCAGACCGGCGCGGCCAGCGGCGCTTTTTGCGGTATCGGCATCCACGGCCAGTGGCTCTACGTCGATCCCAAGGCGGAGGTGGTTATCGCCAAGATGTCGTCGCAGCCGGAGCCGGTCGACGAGCCGCTCGATGTCGATATGGTCACCTTCTTCGATGCGCTGAGCCGGATGGTCTAGCAGGGCAATCGTATCCGACTGGCAATGTCAGCGCTGCCCCTCATCCGCCTGCCGGCACCTTCTCCCCGTATACTGACGGGAGAAGGGGGCTGGCCGCCCCGCGGCGCTATTTTTTGCAACGCTGGTCGTTGGCGAAACCCTTTGCGAAGGCGTCTTTCTCCCCGTCACTATACGGGGAGAGATGCCCGGCAGGGCAATGAGCGTCTGAAGGGCACGGCAAATCCAGGCGTGGGCGCATTCTGCCATGCGAATTTCCAACGTGCTTTCCTGTGGAACTCTTGATCGGTCGAAAAGAGCGAGGTTGGCGGGGCGACGCTCTGCGCCTATGGTCGCCGCTCTTTTCGACAGGGCAGCAGGAACGACATGGCATCCGAGCGCATCGCAGCAATCATCGCAGCCGAGATCACGGCCCGGCCCGAACAGGCCGCGGCGGCGATCGGACTGCTGGACGAAGGCGCGACGGTGCCGTTCGTGGCGCGCTACCGCAAGGAGGTCACCGGCGGTCTGGACGACACGCAGCTGCGCCTGCTGGCCGAGCGCCTAGCCTATCTGCGCGAGCTCGATGCGCGCCGCGACACCATTCTCGGTTCCATTCGCGACCAGGGCAGGCTGACCGAAGAGCTTGAAACCAAGATCGCTGCGGCCGCCACCAAGGCGGAACTCGAAGACATCTATCTGCCCTACAAACCGAAGCGCCGGACCAAGGCCGAGATCGCGCGCGAGCGTGGGCTGGGACCGCTGGCCGAGGCTATCCTTGCCGACCGCGCGGCGGCGCCCAGCGAACTGGCGCTGGCCTACATCACTGAAGAGGTGGCCGACGCCAAGGCGGCGCTCGAGGGCGCGCGCGACATCCTGTCCGAGCAGTTCGCCGAGAATGCCGATCTGGTCGGCAGGCTGCGGAGCTACATGAAGGAACGCGCCTTCATGCGGTCGCGCGTCGTCGACGGCAAGCAGGAAGCCGGCGCGAAATTCTCCGACTATTTCGACCATGTCGAGCGCTGGGCCAATGTGCCGAGCCATCGCGCCCTGGCGATGCTGCGCGGCCGCAACGAAGAGGTGTTGTCGCTTGATATCGAAGTCGATGCCGACGACGCGTCGCCGGTGAAGCCGGTCGAGCGGATGATCGCCGATGCCTACGCCATCGGCCGCCAGCTGCCGGGCGACCGCTGGCTGATGGAGGTGGCGGGCTGGACCTGGCGCGTAAAGCTGTCGCTGCATCTGACGCTCGATTTGATGCGGGATCTGCGCGAGCGGGCCGAGGAGGAGGCGATCCATGTCTTCGCCCGCAATCTGAAGGACTTGCTGCTCGCTGCCCCGGCCGGCTCGCGCGCCACGATGGGGCTCGACCCCGGCATCCGCACCGGCGTCAAGGTGGCGGTGGTGGACGGCACCGGCAAGCTGCTGGCGACGACGACGGTCTATCCGCTTCCGCCAAGGAATGACGTGCGCGGCACGCAGGCCGAACTGGCAAAACTCATCCGCCTGCACAAGGTCGAGTTGATTTCCATCGGCAACGGCACCGGCAGCCGCGAGACGGAAAGGCTGGTCGCAGACATGCTGGCCGACATGCCTGCCGAGTCCGGGCCGAAGCCGCTCAAGGTGATCGTCAGCGAGGCGGGCGCCTCGGTCTATTCCGCCTCGGCAACAGCAGCGGCGGAATTCCCTGGCCTCGACGTGTCGCTGCGCGGCGCGGTGTCGATCGCGCGGCGGCTGCAGGATCCGCTGGCCGAACTGGTCAAGATCGAGCCGAAGTCGATCGGCGTCGGCCAATACCAGCACGACGTCGACCAGTACCGGCTCGGCCGCTCGCTGGAAGCGGTGGTCGAGGACGCGGTCAATGCCGTCGGCGTCGACCTCAACACCGCCTCGGCGCCGCTTTTGGCGCGGGTTTCGGGTCTTGGCGCATCGCTGGCCGAGGCGATCATTGCGCACCGTGACGCGGCGGGTCCCTTCGCCAGCCGACGTGACCTGTTGAAGGTCTCGCGCCTTGGACCCCGCGCCTTCGAGCAATGCGCCGGCTTCCTGCGCATTGCCAACGGCACCGAACCGCTCGATGCCTCGGCCGTGCATCCGGAAGCCTATGGCGTGGCGAAAAAGATCGTTGCGGCCTGCGGACGTGACCTCCGCTCGCTGATGGGCGACAGTGCCGCTCTCAAGGCGCTCGATCCGCATGTCTTCGTCGATGAGCGGTTCGGCCTGCCGACGGTGCGAGACATCCTGGCGGAACTGGAAAAGCCCGGCCGCGATCCGCGCCCCGGCTTCAAGACCGCCACCTTCGCCGACGGCGTCGACGACATCAAGGATTTGAAGCCAGGCATGCTGCTGGAAGGCACTGTCACCAATGTCGCCGCTTTCGGCGCCTTCGTCGATATCGGCGTGCATCAGGACGGGCTGGTGCATGTCTCGCAACTGGCCGACCGTTTCGTCAAGGATGCGCATGAGGTGGTAAAAGCCGGCGACGTGGTCAAGGTGCGCGTCGTCGACATTGACATCAAGCGCAAGCGCATCGGCCTGTCGATGCGCAGGGATGGTGACGGCGGTACACCGAAGCCGCGCGACAATGGCAACAGACCGGTGCCGCGAGCGCCGGCGCCGCAGCGCCAGCCGGAGCGGCCGGTGCAACAAGGCGCGTTCGGCGCCGCGTTGGCCGATGCGTTGAAGCGTAAGTAGCTACTTCTCCGGCGGCACATGGCGCAGCAGCCAGTCGCGAAAACTGGCGACCGGCGGATGGCCGCGCTTGTCATGCGGCACGACGAGGTAATAGGCGCTGCGGCTCTGCATCGGCCGGCCCGGCGCCGGCACCAACTGGCCCCGTTGCAATTCGCCTGAGATGAGGACCTGCGGCAGCAGCGCCACGCCGAGCCCGGCCATGCAGGCCTGGGCGGCGGTGCCGAATTGCTCGAACTGCATGCCGGGCCCGGTCGGTACGCTCAATCCCTGATGCTCGAACCACTCGGTCCATGCGCCGGGCCGCGTCGCCATATGCAGCAGTGGCAGGCGGCCGATATCGGCATGCGTGGCAATGGCGCGGCCAGCCAGAAATTCGGGCGAGACAACCGGCGCCACTGTCTCGCGCACCAGCAGCGTCGAGTCGGCATCGGGCCAGTCGGGCAGGCCGTAATGGATGGCGGCGTCGAGCCTCTCGCGGGCGAAGTCGAAGCGGCCGATGCGGGTGACGAAATTGATGGTGATGTCAGGGTTGCTTTCGACGAAATCCGGGATGAGCGGCATCAGCCAGCGTGTGCCGAAGGTTGGCAGGATCGCAAGGTTCAAGATGCCACTATGCCGATTGCTCATCAATCCAAGCGCTGCGTCGCGCAATTGACCCAAGGCGGCGCGCACCGCTTCGGCATAGATCTCACCGGCCGTCGACAGCCTGACATTGCGGCTGTCGCGTTCGAACAGCTGGCGGCCGAACTGATCCTCCAAAAGTCTAATCTGGCGGCTGACGGCGCCCTGGGTCAGATCGAGCTCCCTTGCGGCGGCGGTGAAGCTGCCCAGCCGGGCCACCGCCTCGAAGGCGGCAAGGGCGCTGATACCATGCAAAAGGCGGCGCTGCACGTTCATGATTCATTACTAACGCTCATTGGTTGGCGAAGCAATTTCGTTTGATTTTTTCGAACCGGAAGCCGATAAGCCCCCCAATTCATGTTGTTGTTTATGCATTGTCGTTATCCCAAAACCGCCGGACACCTTAGGGTCAGGCCCGAGGGCAAGCTTTTGGGCGACATGCAAGAGTTGGGAGACCGAGGCCATGGCCGCCGACAAGAACGCATTCGTCTGGGATGATCCCTTCCTGATCGAGGACCAGCTTTCGGAAGACGAGCGGATGGTGCGCGATGGCGCAGCGGCATTCGCCGCCGACAAGCTCGCTCCGAGAATCGAGGAAGCCTATCTCGAGGAAAAGACCGATGCCGGGATCTTTCGCGAGATGGGCGAGGCGGGTCTGCTCGGCATCACCATTCCGGAAGAATATGGCGGGCTCGGCGCCAACTACGTCACCTATGGCCTGGTGGCGCGCGAAGTCGAGCGCATCGATTCGGGCTATCGCTCGATGATGAGTGTGCAGTCGTCGCTGGTGATGTATCCGATCCATGCCTATGGCTCGGAGGCGCAACGCAAAAAATACCTGCCGAAGCTGGCGTCAGGCGAATGGATCGGCTGCTTCGGGCTGACCGAGCCGGATGCTGGTTCCGACCCTGGCGGCATGAAGACGCGCGCTGAGAAGACGGCGAACGGCTACAGGATCTCGGGCTCGAAAATGTGGATCTCCAACGCCCCGATCGCCGACGTGTTTGTCGTCTGGGCAAAGTTGTCCGACAAGAGTGGGGGCGCGCAGGACAATGAGATTCGCGGCTTCGTGCTGGAAAAAGGCATGAAGGGGCTGTCGGCGCCAAAGATCGACGGCAAACTCAGTCTCCGCGCGTCGATCACCGGCGAAGTGGTGATGGAAGGCGTCGAGGTCGGTGAGGACGCGCTGCTGCCTGACGTGTCGGGCCTGAAGGGGCCGTTCGGCTGCCTCAACCGGGCGCGCTACGGCATTTCCTGGGGGGCGATGGGCGCGGCGGAAGATTGCTGGCACCGGGCCCGCCAATATGGCCTCGACCGCAAGCAGTTCGGCAAGCCGCTGGCCGGCACGCAGCTGTTCCAGAAGAAGCTCGCCGACATCCAAACCGAGATCGCGCTGGGGCTGCAGGGCAGCTTGCGAGTCGGGCGCCTGATGGATGAGGGCAAGATGGCGCCGGAGATGATCTCGATCGTCAAGCGCAACAATTGCGGCAAGGCGCTCGACATCGCCCGCCAGGCCCGCGACATGCATGGCGGCAACGGCATCCAGATCGGCTACCACGTCATGCGCCATGCGCAGAACCTGGAAACGGTCAACACCTATGAGGGCACGCATGACGTGCATGCGCTGATCCTCGGACGGGCGCAGACCGGATTGCAGGCGTTTTTCTGAGCCGGCCCCGAGGCCAGCAACGCTGCTTAAATTAGTTGCACCGCAACATCTCTGCTTGGAGAATGGCCAGCATTTGTGTCAGGGTTCGGCGAGTTCGTTTGAAACGCCGACTTTCGGGGTCCCATGGCAATTCTGGCAGCCGTCTACCACCTGACCCATTACAAATATGACCGGCCGGTCGTCCTCGGCCCGCAGGTCATCAGGCTGCAGCCGGCGCCGCATTCCCGCACCAAGGTGCTCAGCCATTCGTTGAAGGTCGGGCCGGCGAACCACTTCGTCAATCTGCAGCAGGATCCCTACGGCAATTTCCTCGCGCGCTTCGTGTTTCCGGAACCGGTGACGGAACTGAAGATCGAGGTCGACCTCGTCGCCGACATGACGGTCTACAACCCATTCGATTTTTTCGTCGAGCCGGCGGCCGAGACCTTGCCGTTCGAATACCCGGAAGAGATCAGCGCCGATCTCGCCATCTACCGGACGCCGGAAACGGCTGGACCGCTGCTGTCGGCGTTCCTGCAAACCATCGATCGCCACCCAACCAATACCGTCAATTTCGTCGTCGACCTCAATGCCCGCCTGCAGCGCGAGGTCGCCTATATCGTGCGCATGGAAACCGGCGTTTTTTCGCCGGAGGAAACGCTGGCCGCCAAGAAAGGCTCGTGCCGCGATACGAGTTGGCTGCTGGTACAGATCCTGAGGAACCTCGGCATCGCCGCGCGCTTCGTTTCCGGCTACCTGATCCAGTTGAAGCCCGACCTCGTCGCGCTTGACGGACCGCCCGGCACCGCCGTCGACTTCACCGATCTTCATGCCTGGTGCGAGGTCTATCTGCCGGGGGCCGGCTGGATCGGCTTCGACCCGACCTCCGGCCTGCTCACCGGCGAAAGCCATGTGCCGCTGGCGGCCACGCCGCATTTCCGCAACGCCGCGCCTATTTCCGGCATGGCGAGCTTCGCCAATGTCGAGTTCGGCTTCGACATGCGGGTCGACCGCATCGCCGAGCACCCCCGCATCACCAAGCCATTCTCCGACGAAAGCTGGCAGGCGCTTGACGCATTGGGCAGGCAGGTCGACGCCGCGCTCGAAGCCGGGGACGTGCGGCTGACCATGGGTGGCGAGCCGACCTTCGTGTCGATCGATGATTTCGAGGCGGAGGAGTGGAACACCGCCGCCGTCGGCCCGACAAAACGCGAAAAGGCCGATGCGCTGATCCGCCGGCTGCGTGAGCGTTTCGCGCCGGGCGGCTTCCTGCACTACGGGCAGGGCAAGTGGTATCCGGGCGAAAGCCTGCCGCGCTGGACCTTCTCGCTGTACTGGCGCGCCGACGGCGAGCCGGTGTGGAGCGACCCGTCGCTGATCGCGCGGGAGAACAGCGAAGCAGATGTCGGGCCGAAGCAGGCTGAAAGCCTGCTGACGGCGATTGCCGATGAACTCGGCATCGACAAGTCAATGGTCAGCGAAGCCTATGAGGACCCGGCTGAGTGGCTGCTCAAGGAAGGCAAGCTGCCGGACAATGTCGATCCGTCCAATTCGAAGCTGGACGACCCCGAGGAGCGCAGCCGCATGGCGCGGGTGTTCGAACGCGGCCTGACCAAGCCGTCGGGCTATGTACTGCCTGTCCAGCGCTGGAACAGCCAGGCGTCGGGACCGCGCTGGCGTTCGGAGAAGTGGAAGACGCGGCGCGGCAGGCTGTTCCTGGTGCCGGGCGATTCACCGGTCGGCTACCGCCTGCCGCTCGGCACGCTTCCCCATGTGCCGCCGGCGCAGTTCCCCTACATCGTGCCGGTCGATCCTTCGCTGCCGCGCGGACCATTGCCGGCGCGCGAGGCTATTTTGCCTGAAGCCGCTTCTTTGCCGGAGGCTGCCCCGGCCGAACTTGAAGGCGCTGACGAAATGGCGCGCCGCCAGCAGGCGGCGTCCTTCACCGCAGCGACCGGCCAGCAGGACCGTGTCGAACAGGAGATTACCGAGATCGGTGGCGCGGTGCGCACCGCGCTGTCGGTCGAGCCGCGCGACGGACGGCTTTGTGTATTCATGCCGCCGGTCGAGGCGCTGGAAGATTATCTCGAACTTGTCGCGGCGGCCGAGAACGCGGCAAAGGCTATCGGCCTGCCGGTGCATATCGAGGGCTACGGTCCGCCACACGACCCGCGCCTCAACGTCATCCGCGTGGCTCCGGATCCCGGCGTCATCGAGGTGAACATCCATCCGGCTGCGAACTGGCAGGACTGCGTGGCGACGACCACAGCGATCTACGAGGAGGCGCGGCAGACGCGGCTTGGCGCCGACAAGTTCATGATCGACGGCCGTCATACCGGCACCGGCGGCGGCAACCATGTCGTCGTCGGCGGCGCAACACCCAACGACAGTCCGTTCCTGCGCCGCCCCGATTTGCTGAAGAGCCTTGTCCTGCAATGGCAGCGCCGTCCGTCGCTGTCCTATCTGTTCTCAGGCCTGTTCATCGGCCCGACCAGCCAGGCGCCGCGTTTCGACGAGGCGCGCCACGATTCGCTGTACGAGCTTGAGATCGCCATGGCGCAGGTGCCGCATCCGGACAGTGGCAGCGCCCCGTTGCCGTGGCTGGTCGACCGGCTGTTCCGTAACCTGTTGACCGACGTGACGGGGAACACCCACCGTTCGGAAATCTGCATCGACAAGCTGTTTTCGCCCGACGGCCCGACCGGCCGGCTGGGGTTGGTCGAGTTCCGCGGCTTCGAGATGCCGCCCAATGCGCGCATGAGCCTGGCGCAGCAATTGCTGGTGCGCGCCATCATCGCCCGCGCATGGAAGAACCCGCTCGATGGCCGCTTCGTGCGCTGGGGCACGTCACTGCATGACCGTTTCATGCTGCCGCATTATGTATGGGCTGACTTTCTCGACGTGCTTGACGACCTCAAGCTGAACGGCTTCGAGTTCCGTCCCGAATGGTTCGACGCGCAGCTTGAATTCCGCTTCCCGTTCTGCGGCGAAGTCCAGCATGCCGGCATCAAGCTGGAGCTGCGGCAGGCGCTGGAGCCGTGGCATGTCATGGGCGAGCAGGGCGCGATCGGCGGCACCGTGCGCTTCGTCGATTCCTCGGTCGAGCGGCTGCAGGTGAAGACCGAAGGGCTCAATCCGGAACGTCATGCGGTCGTCTGCAACGGCCGCATCGTGCCGATGAAGGTGACCGACTCCAGAGAGATCGCGGTGGCCGGCGTCCGCTTCAAGGCCTGGCAGCCGTCATCGGGGCTGCATCCAGCACTGCCGGTCAACACGCCGCTGGTCTTCGACATCTATGATCGCTGGTCGGGCCGGGCGGTCGGCGGCTGCGTCTACCATGTCGCGCATCCCGGCGGGCGCAGCTACGACACTTTCCCGGTCAACGGCAACGAAGCGGAGGCGCGGCGGCTCGCCCGCTTCGAGCCGCGCGGCCATACGCCGTCCGCCTACGTGCTGCGCGGCGAACAAGCCTCTGAGGATTTCCCGATGACCCTTGACCTGCGGCGGCCTGCAAGACTCTGATCAGCCATGGCAAAGGGGAATCACCAGGAAATACGAGGCAGGCCGCATAATTTGCTGGAGCACTACCAGCCGATCGACGGCGTCGTCGACGAGATGGTCGATGCATCAGGCAATCCCCGTCCGGTCTGGAAGGAGTTCATCGAGGCGCTGGAAGATCTGGGGCCTGAAAAGCTCGCCCAGCGCTTCGCCCGCGCCGACCAGTATCTGCGCGACGCCGGCGTCTATTACCGTCTCTACGATCAGGCCGGCGCCCATGAGCGCGAATGGCCGCTGGCGCATGTGCCTCTCCTGATAGAGGAGCAGGAATGGGCCGCGATCAGTGCCGGCCTGGTCCAGCGGGCCGAGCTGTTCGAGGAAACGATTGCCGATATCTACGGGCCGAACCGCCTGGTCGAGAAAGGCATCCTGCCGGCGGGGCTGATCGCGGCCAGCCCGGAATATTTGCGCCCCGTCGTCGGCACCAGACCGGCCAGCGGCCATTTCCTGCATTTCTGCGCTTTCGAGCTCGGCCGTGGACCGGATGGCCGCTGGTGGGTGCTGGGCGACCGCACGCAGGCGCCGTCAGGCGCCGGCTTTGCGCTGGAAAACCGCGTCGCCACCACGCGTGCGCTGTCCGACATCTATGGCGAGATGCATGTGCACCGCCTTGCCGGCTTCTTCCGTCGCTTTCGCGACGCGCTTAACCGCATGGCCAAGGCATCAGGCGGCCGTGTCGCCATCCTGACGCCGGGGCCACTCAACGAAACCTATTACGAGCATGCCTATATCGCCCGCTATCTCGGCATCATGCTGCTCGAAGGCGAGGATCTGACCGTCTCCGGCGGTCGATTGATGGTGCGCACGGTTTCCGGGCTGGCGCCGGTCAGCGTGCTGTGGCGACGGCTCGACGCCGCCTTCGCCGATCCGCTGGAACTGCGACCGGATTCGCAGATCGGCACGCCAGGGCTGGTCGAGGCGATCCGCCGGGGGGCTGTTTCAGCCGTCAACGCGCTCGGCTCCGGGCTAATGGAAACGCGGGCGCTGTTCGCCTTCCTGCCAAAAATTTCGCGCGAATTGCGCAACGAGGAGCTTCTCTTGCCAAGCGTCGCGACATGGTGGTGCGGGCGGGACAAGGATCGTGACCATGTGCTGGCCAACCTCGACCGCATGGTGATCGGCCCGGCGCTGTCGACGCGGCTTGCCTTCGAGGATGACGATTGCACCAGGCTGGGCTCGGCGCTGGTTGCCGGGGAACGGGCCGAACTGATAGCCCGGATCGAACGCGACGGCGGCGCCTTCGTCGGACAGGAAGCAGTGACGCTTTCGACCACGCCGGTCCATGTCGGCGGCCGGCTGGAGCCGCGGCCGGCAGCCTTGCGCGTCTATCTGGCGCGAACGCCGGAAGGCTGGACGGTGATGCCCGGCGGCTTTGCCCGTGTTGGCTTTTCGCTCGATCCGACGGCTATCGCCATGCAGCGCGGCGGCCAGGCGGCGGATGTATGGGTGGTCAGCGACAGGCCGGTGGAGCGCGAGACGCTGCTGCCGCAGGAGCACGACAGTTTCATCCGCACCTCGCCAGGCAGCCTGCCCAGCCGCGCTGCGGAAAACCTGACATGGCTCGGCCGCTATATCGAGCGATCGGAAGACACGGTGCGCATCCTGCGCGCCTATCACGTGCGGCTGGCCGAGGCGTCCGACCCGGACATGCCTTTGCTTGCCGATATCAGAGACCATCTCGAACCGTTCGGCATCGACGTCGCAGCGGCGATCCCGCCGGGGCTGATCGCAACGCTGGACAGCGCCGTTTACAGCGCCGGGCAGATCCGCGACCGCTTCTCGCCCGACGGCTGGCTGGCGCTGAACGATCTGTCGAAGACCATCCATCAATTCGCGACAACGGTGGCGCCGGGCGATGATGCGACGCGGGCGATGACGGTCATCCTGCGCAAGCTCGCCGGGTTTTCCGGCCTGCTGCATGAGAACATGTACCGCTTCACCGGCTGGCGCTTCCTGGAGATCGGCCGGCGGCTGGAACGCGGCATCCAGATCGCCCGCACGCTTGCCCGGCTGACCGGGGCTGCGGCGCCCGAAGGCGCGCTCGACATGATGCTGGAGATCGGCGACAGCGTGATGACCCACCGGCGGCAGTATCCGGTGCAGGCTGGCAGGCGCACGGTGATCGACCTCTTGGTGCTCGATCCGCTCAACCCGCGCTCCATCCTGTTCCAGCTCGAGCGGCTGAAGGCCGAAATCGCGCTGTTGCCTGCTGTCGGCAGCGAGGGGCATATGTCGCCGGCGGCGAAAGAGATATTGCAGCTCAATACGGCAATCGCCATCAAGGAGCCCTCGGACATGACGGCGAAGGCCCTGGACGATCTCGCCACCGAGATCGGCGGCCTCTACAACAGCCTCGCCAAGGCCTATTTCGGCTAAGGACGGGACCCGGAGGCTGGCATGCTCTACGACATCAGACTCAATCTGCGTTACGACTATGATGCTGCAGCCGGCGGCGGCCGCCATCAGGTGCGCGTGCTGCCGCCGACGATATCGGGCGTGCAGCGGGTGATCGCCGCTTCGCTGTCCTTCGCGCCGACGCCGAGCGAACGCTCCGACTTTTCCGATTTCTTCGGCAACAATGTCACGTCGATCGCCTTTCGCGATGCCCATGATGCGCTCGACATCAGGATGAGCGCGCGCGTCGCCGTCTCGCGGCCGGAACCCGGGCTTGACGTGTCGCCCGACATTCGCCGGCTGCGGAGCCAACTCGAAGCGGTGCGTTCGCTGTCGCCTGATACACCGCATCACTTTCTGGCCGCCAGCGACCATGTCGGCATTGACGCTGATATCACGGGGTATGCGCGGAGCAGTGCCGGCAGTTCTGTCGTCGGTACCGCCATGGACCTGTGCAACCGCATTCGTCGCGATTTCACCTACGATGGCGAGGCGACCACGGTGCAGACCCGGGCGAGCGATGCTTTCAGCCTGAAGCGGGGCGTCTGCCAGGATTTTTCGCACATCATGATCGCCGGCCTGCGCGGCCTCGGTATCCCCGCCGGCTATGTCAGCGGCTTCCTGCGCACCATTCCGCCGCGCGGAAAACCGCGATTGGAAGGGGCCGACGCCATGCATGCCTGGGTCAAGGTGTGGTGCGGGCGCGACACCGGATGGCAGGAATTCGATCCAACCAACGGCATGCGGGCAAGCAATGACCACATCACCGTTGGCCACGGCCGCGACTATTCGGATGTAGCGCCGATCGTCGGCGTCCTGAAGACGACGGGCGGACAGGTCGGCGAGCAGGCTGTCGACGTCATTCCGGTCGTGCTGGAAAAGGCATGACGGCAAGCGAGGCCGCAATCGATTTGTAGGCGCCGAAGGTAGACAGAGAGACGGCCCCTCGAACGCACATGCGGTGCGCTGACATCATTCTGAAAGCCACACGCGGAACCAGCAGCCGTTCCTGCGCTTATCTACGGGAAATTTCTCGTGGAGAGGACATGCTGGACAAATCCGGATCGTCGACTGGCCGGTCGGCTGCCAAGGAGGGTGCACCAAAAAACGGGGCGCCGAAGAATGGCGGAGAGGCCTCGGCCGATCGAGCCTCGCTCACCTATGTCACCGATACCGAGCCCGGTATCCGCCGTTTCAGGACCGGCAGGGGATTTTCATACAAAGGACCTGACGGGCAGGGCGTCGACGAGAACACCATGGCCCGCATCAAGGCGCTCGCCATCCCACCGGCGTGGACGGATGTGTGGATTTCGCCCGTTGCTGACGGTCACATCCAGGCGACCGGCCGAGACCGGCGCGGACGCAAGCAATATCGCTACCATCCACAATGGGCCGAGGAGCGCGACGGCGTCAAATATTCGAGCCTGGTTGCCTTTGCAGAGAGTCTGCCTGAACTGCGACGCCAGATCGACGCCGATCTGCGCCGTCACGGCCTGCCGCTGGAACGCGTTGTCGCCGCTGTGGTCTGGCTGCTCGACAACACGATGATCCGCGTCGGCAATGCTGCCTACGCCCGCGACAACAACAGCTTTGGGCTGACCACGCTGCGCGACCGCCATGTCGACATCAGTGGCTCGAGCCTGCGTTTCGCTTTCAAGGGCAAGTCCGGCAAGGAGTGGAAGCTGAAGCTCGTCGATCGCCGGATCGCCAGGATCGTGCGCGGGGCGCAGGATCTGCCGGGCCAGAAGCTGTTCCAGTATCTCGACGAGGACGGAAGCAGGCGACCAATCCGCTCCGACGACGTCAACCGCTATATCAGGGAGACGGTGGGGGCCGATTTCAGCTCGAAGCATTTCCGAACCTGGGGCGGCACCATCCATGCTGCGTCGCTGTTTGCGCAAACCGAACGACCCGAAAGCCAAGCACAACAGAAGCGGGTGATGAACGGCGTCATCGACAACGTGGCCGAGCGGCTGGGCAACACGCGCGCCATCTGCCGCAGCTGTTATATCCACCCACAGGTTTTCGAAGCCTGGTCCGAAGGTCGGCTGCTCGGCGAAATGGCGGATGCGAACAAGCGGAAGCGATCGATAGCCGGCCTTGATGATGAAGAAGCCGTCGTTCTGAGATGGCTGAAGGCGCAGGAAAGCTGAACCGACCAGAGCAACCAAAGGCCTTCATTGTGCTGGCAGGACGTGATTTTTTTATCGACGTTGTGTCGGGATCGGTCCTACTGTTTCGTCCTTTGACAGAGAAAAGGACACACCCATGCTCTACGCAATCCTCTGCTATGCCTCCGAAGACGTCGTCTGCTCGTGGAGCAAGGAACAGGACGATGCCGTCATGGAAAAACTCCTGGGCGTGCAGGAAAAATACGCTCGGGCCGGCCGGCTTGGCCCGGTGGCGCGGCTGCTGCCGACGACCGCAGCGACAACGCTGAGAAAGGTCAAGGGCGAATCGGTCGTCATCGATGGCCCGTTTGCCGAGACCAAGGAACAGTTCCTCGGCTTTTACACACTCGAATGCTCCGATCTCGACGAGGCCGTCGACTTTGCGCGCGAGCTTTCCGAGGTGAACCCGAGCGGCGGCTCCTACGAGATACGGCCGGTTTCGCTCTTCAATCCCGCCAAGGTTTCAGCATGACCGACCTTACCTGGATCAGCACAGCGATCAGCACCGCCCGCCCACAGGCGATGGGCGCGCTGTTGCGCTACTTCCGCGATCTCGACGCGGCGGAGGAAGCTTTCCAGGACGCTTGCCTGCGAGCTCTGAAGAACTGGCCGACAAACGGCCCGCCGCGCGATCCGGCAGCCTGGCTGATCTTCGTTGGCCGCAACAGCGGCATCGACGCGGTGCGCAAGCGTGCCAAGCAGGCGCCGCTGCCGGAAGAGCACCAGATCTCCGATCTGGAAGATGCCGAGACCGATATCGCCGAACGGCTGGACGGCGCGCACTACCGCGACGACATAATGCGGCTGCTGTTCATCTGCTGTCATCCCGACCTGCCGGCGACGCAGCAGATCGCCGTGGCGCTGCGCATCGTTTCAGGCCTGAGCGTCAAGCAGATCGCCCGCGCCTTTCTCGTCGGTGAAAGCGCGATGGAGCAGCGCATCACACGTGCCAAGGCGCGCATCGCCGATGCCGGCGTGCCGTTCGAGACGCCCGGAGCGGTTGAGCGCTCCGAGCGGCTCGCCGCGGTTGCCGCGATGGTCTACCTGATCTTCAACGAGGGCTATTCGACCAACAGCGGCGAGGCGCCGGCCCGCGCGCCGCTCTGCGAGGAGGCGATCCGGCTGGCCCGGCTGCTGCTCAGGCTGTTCCAGACCGAGCCGGAGATCATGGGCCTGACGGCGCTCTTGCTGCTTCAGCATGCGCGTGCGCCGGCGCGGTTCGACGAGAACGGCGAAATCGTGCTGCTCGAAGACCAGGACCGCAGCCTGTGGAGCCGCAAGATGATCGACGAGGGGCTGGCGCTGGTCGACAAAGCGCTACGCCACCACAAGCCCGGTCCCTACCAGGTGCAGGCGGCAATCGCCGCCCTGCATGCGCGCGCGGCAAGGCCCGAGGACACGGACTGGAACGAGATCGAGCTGCTCTACAGCCTGCTCGAGCAGATGCAGCCGTCGCCGGTGGTGACGCTGAATCGCGCCGTCGCGGTCGCCAAGGTCCGCGGGCCGGAAGCCGCACTTGCCATGATCGAGCCGCTGGAACAAAGGCTTTCCGGCTATTTCCATTTTTTCGGCCTCAAGGGCGGACTGCTGATGCAGCTCGATCGTGGTGAGGAGGCGCGCATCGCCTTCGACCGCGCCATTGCGCTTGCCAATACGGCCGCCGAGGCCGCCCATATCCGCATGCATATCGACCGGCTGATGAAGGAAGGCGCCGTGCGGGGAACCGCGCAGACAGCGCGCTGAGACGACTCGCTGGTTCAACGGTCTGCCTTTGGTTTAGACCATGCCGGGGTGGCGATTTTTCCCTGAAACGAGTAATGCCACGCCATGACAGCGCCTGATGTGCCGATCGGCGCAGGGACGGCATGGCACACGGGTGCATGTCGTTGTCCCAAAACCGCTGCGCACCCTCGGGTCGGGCCCCAGGGCATGCTTTTGGGCGACATGCATTATGAGCGATGGGATCTGAAAGGGAAAGAAAATGACGATTGCGAACGAAACAGCCGGGCTGCTGGCGAAACTGGGCGTTGCCGAGGCTGCGCTTTCAGGCGGCGATCTCATCGTGCGCAGCCCGGTGACGGGTGAGCAGATCGCCGCGCTGAAGACGATCTCACCGGCCGATGCGGCAGAGACCATCGACAGGGCGCATAAAGCCTTCCAGGCATGGCGGCTGATGCCGGCACCGAAGCGCGGCGAGCTGGTGCGGCTGCTAGGCGAGGAACTGCGCGCGCACAAGGCAGAGCTTGGCCGGCTGGTGTCGATCGAGGTCGGCAAGATCCCGTCCGAAGGGCTCGGCGAAGTGCAGGAGATGATCGACATCTGCGATTTCGCCGTCGGCCTGTCGCGGCAATTGTACGGCCTGACCATCGCCACCGAGCGCCCGGGTCATCGCATGATGGAAACCTGGCACCCGCTGGGCGTCGTCGGCGTGATTTCGGCCTTCAACTTCCCGGTCGCGGTGTGGTCGTGGAACGCCGCGCTGGCGCTGGTCTGCGGCGACGCGGTGGTTTGGAAGCCGTCGGAAAAGACACCGCTGACGGCGCTCGCCTGCGAGGCGATCTTCAAGCGTGCGGCTGAACGTTTCGGCGATGCTCCGGAAGGCTTGATTTCGGTGCTGATCGGCGATCGCGCCGTCGGCGAAATCCTGGTCGATCATCCTGATGTGCCGCTGGTTTCGGCCACCGGCTCGACCCGCATGGGCAGGGATGTCGGTCCACGGCTGGCGAAGCGTTTTGCCCGCGCCGTGCTGGAGCTCGGCGGCAACAATGCCGGCATCGTCTGCCCGACGGCCGATCTCGACATGGCCTTGCGCGCCATCGCCTTCGGCGCCATGGGCACCGCCGGCCAGCGCTGCACGACGCTCAGGCGCCTGTTCGTGCATGAGAGCGTCTACGACCAACTCGTTCCGCGCCTGAAAAAGGCCTATGAAAGCGTCTCTGTCGGCAATCCGCTGGAGACATCAGCGCTGGTCGGACCGTTGATCGACAAGGCAGCCTTCGACAGCATGCAGAACGCGTTGAAGGAAGCCGCCGCTCAAGGCGGCAAGGCCACCGGCGGCGTGCGAGTCGAGAACGGCCTTCCCGACGCTTATTACGTTCGTCCGGCGCTGATCGAGATGCCCAAGCAGGTCTCGCCGGTGACGGAAGAGACCTTCGCGCCGATCCTCTACGTGATGAAATACTCGGACTTCGACGCCGTGCTCGACGAGCACAATGCGGTCGGAGCGGGGCTGTCGTCGTCGATCTTCACCCGCGACCTGCAGGAATCCGAGCGCTTCCTCGGCGTCGACGGGTCCGACTGCGGCATCGCCAACGTCAACATAGGCACGTCGGGGGCCGAGATCGGCGGCGCCTTCGGCGGCGAGAAGGAGACCGGCGGCGGCCGCGAGAGCGGTTCCGACGCCTGGAAGGCTTACATGCGGCGCGCCACCAACACGGTGAACTATTCCAAGGCGCTGCCGCTGGCCCAAGGCGTGTCCTTCGACATCGACTGAGAACGCCAGGGCTCGTTTCGTGGCAGCACCGAGCCCGGGTGGCTCTATAGGGCGGCTGATGTGGCCCAGCCCATGTCGTTGAAACGTCATCCGTGCCGACCCATATGCGCATTGCGTCGGATGTTTTCCTCCCATTGCGTCCGGCGCGTTCCCCTCTGGAGGTTTTGAACCTTCATGCCTGGCCGGACCTTAACAGTCCGGCCTTTTTTTCTTTTTGGCCGCCCTGTGAAGCTGCGCTGCCGCGAGCGAGCTGTAAAAACCGCCGTAGGTCGGAGCATCCACGCCCGGCAGGCCGTGGTGCTGGCAGCCCGGACGGGCGCCCACCGGCATAACAGCCCACTGAGCGCGTAATGTCCCGACCATTTTCGTCACACTCGACAGCGGCTTGGCAGTAGGGGTGCGGCAACGGAAGCTGCCATTTCGTCAAAGAATCCACTAGTCTCGCTTGGTTTGCGAGACGGCGAGAGATGCCCGACCTGAAACAGATGCCCGATATGAGACAAATGAGATTGATCGGCATCGTGGCCGCGACGGCGATCGGTCTGTACATCTGCTACCGCCTGGCATTGCCTTTTTTGCCCGCATTGACCTGGGCTCTGGTGTTGGCAATCGTCCTGCATCCGGCTCATCGACGGGTCGAGGAAAGGCTCAGGAATCAAAATCTGGCTGCATTGATGTCGGTCAGCATCGCGGCGGTGGCGGTCGGCCTGCCGCTCGTCTTCGTGGCACAGCAGCTTGTTGGCGAGGCGGTAAACGGCGCCACCTACATGGAGGAGGTCATCCGGGGCTGGAACACAGATGCCTTCCTGTCGGGCTATCCCAGGCTTTCGGCGGTTGCCGGATGGATCGAGAACCAACTCGATCCGGCCGGCACGGTCGCCGCATTTGTACAATGGCTGACGGGACAAAGCACATCGCTGCTGCGCGGCTCGATCAACCAGGCCGTGATGTTCGTGCTGACATTCTATCTGCTGTTCTATTTCTTGCGGGACCGTGAACCGGCCCTGCGCGGGATCGAGCGTCTGTCGCCGCTGCGCGCATCGGAGATGGCATATTTGCTGTCCCGCCTTGCCGAGACGGTGCATGCGATCCTGATAGGCACCGTGCTCATCGCCGTCGTGCAAGGAACGCTGGGCGGTCTGATGTTCTGGTGGCTCGGCCTGCCGACTCCGGTCTTCTGGGGCCTGGTAATGGGGCTTCTTGCCATCGTGCCGGTGCTTGGCGCATTCCTGGTCTGGGTGCCGGCAGCGATCTATCTCGCGCTGGAAGGGGCTTGGGCGAGCGCAGCGATCCTGACCGTCTGGGGCGGCGGCGTCGTCGCCGGCATCGACAATCTGCTCTATCCGATGCTTGTCGGGAGCCGGCTGCGGCTCCACACAGTGGTCGCCTTTATCGGCGCGATCGGGGGCATCGTCCTTTTCGGAGCATCCGGGCTTGTCCTCGGCCCTGCGGTGATCGCGGTCACCGTCAGCCTCATTGACATCCTCAAGAAACGATTGAACGACCAAACCGGGGCGGAACTGACGCCAAAGCGCGACACAAAGCCATCACGGCAGTCGAGAGCCGCGACTGGTCGTGAGTAAGCACCGCCACGCGCCGCCGTGGAAGGCTGTATCGCTCGAAGGGTGCGGGTGGACAGTTTCCCGTTCGTCGTCCCATTATCGATGCCAGGCGTTTGGTGAGTTGTGGAAGCATGAAGATTGCATGCGTTGTAGGCGGCGGGTTCCTCTTTTATCGAGTACATCCGCGCCTTGTTGGAGAGCCAAATGCAAGAATTCCTTCTTTTTGCGATCGTAGGGTTTTTAGCTCAGGCTGTGGACGGCGCTCTCGGCATGGCCTACGGCGTGATTTGCTCGACAACACTACTGGGGTTCGGCGTGTCTCCTGCACATGCTTCGGCTTCAGTTCACGCGGCCGAGCTGTTTACCACGGCGGCCTCGGGTTCGGCTCACCTCTATCACCGCAATATCGACTGGAAGCTTTTCTGGCGGCTGATGCCGTTTGGCGTGCTCGGCGGCGTTCTCGGCGCTTTTGTGCTCACCTCGTTTGAGGGGGCCATCATGAAGCCTTATGTGACCACATATCTTGCGCTCGTCGGAGGTTGGCTCCTGTTCCGTTCCTTCCGACGGATACCAAGCAAGCCGGTCCCTGCAGCCGCGGTGCCTCCGCTTGGGCTTGGTGGTGGATTTCTCGATGCGGCAGGGGGTGGCGGATGGGGACCCATCGTGACGACGGGCCTTCTCGGTTTTGGCGGGACGCCCCGCTACGTGATTGGCACGGTAAATGCCACCGAGTTCCTTACCACGCTGTCGGTGTCCCTGACCTTCCTGTTTGCGTTATTGACCGGCCATTGGGCGGAGGCAGGAGCGCTGGCAGAAAATCTGATCGCCGTTGCCGGCTTGGTCCTTGGCGGGGTGATCGCAGCGCCGATGGCCGGATTGATGGTGAAGTCGATCGCAGAAAAGACGCTTCTCAGGCTCGTTGGCACTCTCATCATACTGCTTGCGGGCTGGCAAACCGCGCAACTCTTCGAATTGGTGTAACAGAGGCACATCGACCGTGCCGGAGACAAAAACTCAATTCCCAAATGGAACGAAGAGGCGCCGTTGTTGTTGGATGCCTTGGACAACCGGAGGCCGAGTCGATGAGAAAATTGGTTGCAGCAACAGGATTGGCGCTGGCGGTCGCGATGCCTGCGGCGGCGCAGGACGCCGCGACCGCGAAAGCCGAATTCGTCAACATGGCTGGTGAGAAGAATGGAACGGCCACGCTGACCGAGACGGCGCAGGGTGTGCTGATAGAGTTGGAGGTGACGGGACTGCCGGCGGGCGAATTGGTTGCGTTCCATGTTCATGAGACCGGAAAGTGCGATCATCAGACCGGCCATGACTCGGCCGGTGGGCACTTCAATCCGACGAATGCCGAACATGGATATCTCGCCGAAAAAGGCCCGCACGCGGGCGATATGCCAAATCAGCGGGTCGGCGCCGACGGCGTTTTGCGTGCCCAGGTTTTCAACAGCATGGTCAAGCTGGATGGTGGAGAAACGGCGATACGAGGCAAGGCATTGATGATCCACGGTGGACAGGACGACTACAAAAGCCAGCCTGCCGGTAATGCCGGAAAGCGTCAGGCCTGTGCCGTGATCGAGTGGAAACCCCAAGGGAAGTAGCCGACATGATCTGACCGGCGCTCCAGCTCGGCGGCCAGGCAGATGGTCGGAGCCTCTGGCACGGGGACAACCCAGACGGTAAGCTCGCGCGCCTGCAGAGGAATTGACGACGCAGCCATTGCGCCGAAGTTGGCCTTCATTTTGCGACTGCCGGATGATTGCATGAACGTTACTTCTCCTATGGGTATGCCCGCCACGGGCCTTGCCCGGTCAGCCATTTCCGCCCGGGGCCTGGTCAAAACCTTCGGCAAGCTGCGTGCCGTCGATGGTATCGATCTAGATGTACCGCGCGGCATGATTTTCGCCATCGTGGGTCCGAACGGCGCCGGCAAGACAACGCTAATGCGGATGCTTGCGACGCTGTCGCGCCCCGACGCCGGCTCCGCGACCGTGATGGGGCACGATGTCGTGCAGGCCCCGCACGAGGTCCGTGCGGCAATCGCGATGACCGGGCAGTTCGCTTCGCTCGACGAGGACCTGACGGGCCGGGAAACCTCGTCCTGCTCGCCCGACTCTGGGGTTTTCGCGGTCGCGCCGCGAAAACCCGCGCGGACGACCTGCTCGCGGCTTTCGGCTTGTCCGAAGCGGCGACGAAGCAGGTGAGGGACTATTCGGGTGGCATGCGAAGGCGGCTCGACATAGCCGCCTCGCTGATCGTCACGCCGGGCGTGCTGTTCCTCGATGAGCCGACCACAGGCCTCGATCCGAACGCCCGAAAAGATGTCTGGGGCATGATCCGCGGCCTCGCCGAGGCCGGCGTCACCATCCTGCTCACCACGCAATATCTCGAAGAGGCCGATCAACTCGCGGCACGCATCGCCGTCATCGACCACGGCCGGAAGATTGCCGAGGGCACCAGCCGCGAATTGAAGGCGGCCACAGGCTCCGGGTTTCTCCATGTAGCGCTCGCCGATGTCGCGCGGCTGGACCAGGCGGCGTCGATCCTGGAACGCCGGCTGGAGCACCCTGTCCAGCGCAGTGCCGAGGGCGCGGAGCTCTCCGTCCTTGCCGGCACGGCGAAGGCCGCCAATGAGGCGCTGGCCGACCTGGTCGCTGCCGGCATCGAACTGTCGGATTTCTCCATGGGCCAACCCAGCCTTGAGGAGGTCTTCTTCGCGCTGACGGGCCAGCCGAGCCTGGGTGTAAGCCCGAAGGACGACAAGCCATGATCGACACAACATCCCTGCAGCGGCTGCAAAGGGTCGCCCGACCGAAGACCCCATCAGCCCTTTCCAATGCGCTGGTCTTCGGATGGCGCGCGGTGCTGAAATTCAAGCATGTGCCGGAGCAGCTGTTCGACCTGGTGATGACTCCGATCATGTTCACGCTGCTGTTCACCTTCGTCTTCGGCGGCGCGCTCGCCGGTTCGCCTGGCGAATACCTGCAGTTCTTCCTGCCCGGCATCCTGGTTCAGACCGTGGTGTTCAACGCAGTGTATTCCGGCATGGGATTGTCGACCGACCTCGGCAAGGGCTTGTTTGACCGCTTCCGATCGCTGCCGATCTGGTCGCTGTCTCCATTCGCCGGCCTGATGGTGGGCGACATCCTGCGCCATTTGATTGCCGCGTCTATCATCCTCGCCATCGGGCTGATTCTCGGCTACCGGCCGGAAGCGGGCGTCCTCGGCGTGCTTGCGGCGTTCGCCATGCTGATCGCCATCGGGTTCGGCATGGGCTGGGTATTCATCGTGCTCGGCCTGCTGATCCGCACGCCAACCACAGTGATGACGCTCGGCTTTACCTTCCTGTTCCCGCTCGTCTTCGCCTCCAACATCATGGTCGACCCCGGAACCATGCCGGACTGGCTGCGGGACTTCGTCGAAGTCAACCCGGTGTCGCTGATGACGACGGCGCTGCGCGGGTTGATGGGTGGCGGGGCGACACTCAGTCAGGTCGTCCTCGCCCTGATCGCGCCGGTGGCGCTGACCGCGATCCTGGCGCCGACGACATTGTGGCTGTATCTCAGAAGGTGAGACGAGCAGCGGGGAGGTGTCCCTACGCGACATGCACCGTGCGCTGCCTCGGCTTGATCGCGGTGGCGAGCAGCAGGCCGGCGACGATAAAGGCGGCGCCGGCGAGGTCGTAGTCGTGCAAGCTTTCACCTAGGAAAAGGTAAGCGAGCACGGCGACGAAGACAGTCTGCAGATAGAGCAGCATGCTGGCGCGCCCGGCGCCAAGCGTCTCGACACTGCGATTGTAGAGGTAATACATCAGAGCGCCGCCCGGGCCAGCGACATAGGCGAGTGCCAGAAGGCCGTTCGCATGCAGCGCCGACCGCTCGCCGGAAAACAGCTCCCAGAGATAGAGTGGCAGTGCGGCCAGCGCGCCGGCGCCCAGCAACAGGACCACCGTCGGCAGCAGTTCGATAGCGAATTTGGCGCGACGCAGCAGCACGGTGTAGAGACCCCAGCAAAACGCGCTGCCGACGATCCACAACTCGCCGGGATTGAACTGGAGCCGCATCAGCGCGGTAAGGTCGCCGCGCGCCACGATCACCACCATCCCGACCAGAGCGAGCAGCGCGCCAAGCGCCTTCCAGACGCCGAGGGGCTCGCCGAGCACGAAGCGGGCAAGCACCATGGTCATGATCGGCGACAGCGCCATGATGATGCCGGCGGTGGTCGCGTCGGTGTAATTGAGGCCCGTGTAGATCATGCCCTGACACAGGGTCAGTCCGATAGCGCCGATGGCCAGCACCTCGATCGCCCGTGACTGGAGCAACGCGAGCATCGCCCCGTGATGATGATGGACGATAGGCAGCAGGATCGCGCAGGCGAGCGCCAGCCGCCAGAAGCAGAGCGCCCAAGGCGGCATCTCGGGGGCAACCCACTTGGCTGCGATGTAGACGCCGGCGGACAGGAGCCAGCAGAGCGTCGCGGTGGAATAGGCGAGTGGAAGCGATGCGTCGGCTGCCGTCTTGGCTACGCCAGTATGGGCTATCGGCAGCGCTTGCATGCCCGTCTCCTCCCACCGCCGATCTTAGCAAGATTGCTGCGTCTTGCCAAAAGCAACGTCAGCTATGTCACCAATCGATGTGCGGCCTGCTCGAGCCCAACATCGTCGATGATGGGCGCATGGCGGATACCGACGTATCTTCATCGCGCTGACGCGTGCCGATGCAGCGCCGGACAGGATCGCCGATTTAGATCTGGTCCGCGGTGGTGTGCGGCTGTCTCACCAGCTCGGTTTGCCACGTCGACAAAAACGGTTCAAAACCGCTGCGGAAAACCGAGCGGAAGATGGCGTCCTATGACGCCAAGCCGATCTCTGCTACCGGCTCGCTCATTCTTCCGGTGCACCTGTCGGCTCGTATTCGCTGGCGTCGAACACGTGGTGGTGAACGCGTCCGGTGAACATTTTCAGCAGCTCGCCGGTAACTTGGCGGCTTTCGGACCGGATGGGGGACTGAAGCGCCAATTCGCACGCCGCCATATCCGGATAGCGGATGGCCAGCGCCATTGCGAAGGCCGGGGCGCCTTCGTCGCGGATAGTTCCGTCGAGGACGCGGATTTCCTCGGCTCCGGGAAACTGCGTCCAGAGCGGGACAAGCCGGTCTTTCACGAACTGGCGGAACTCAGCTTCCCTGCCGCTATGGATTTCGCCTTCGAAGAGCGCGTATCGGATGATCATGGTTTCTCCGGTGTTTCGGCCTGCAACATTTCCGGTGCGGCAGCGAGGCCGCGCGACCGCCGGATCGGTTGAGGTGGGCTGCTGTGGCCGGGTGAGTCGTAGCGGGGGGGGGGTGGCGGGGGGGGCCCGCCCGCGGGGGGGGGGGAGGGTGGGCCCCGATTTTTTTTTTTGTTGGGGGGGGGGAGGGGGGGGGGGGGGGGGGGGTTGGGGGGGGGCGGGGGGGGGGGCGGGGCCCCCCCCCCCCCCCCCCCCCCCGCTACGGCTTGCGCCTACATCTTGCCCCACATTTTCTTGTATTCGTCGCGATAGCCATTGTCGGGGTCGAAGCTGTTCTTCGGCCCGCCGTCGAACTCGACATTGTCCGCTGTCACGACATGGAGCGGCGAAAGGTAGCCGGACCATTTTTCACCGGCGATCGCGCGGTTCAGCTCGTCGACCAGCTGCCAGCCCTGCAGGTTGAGCGGTTCGGCCACCGTCACCTTCTGGAACTGGCCGGCGCGGATGCGTTGATAAGCTGATTCCGAGCCGTCGCCGGCGGCGACGTTGATCGGCGCGTCGGTACCCGTCTTGCCGGCTGCCGCGAGCGAGGGGCCCATGAAGTCGAAATAGAGATCGTTGATGGCCAGCGAATGCGTCCAGCTGTCGCCGTACTTCTGCAGCAGTGAGGTGGTCAGCTGCGGCATGCGCTGCGACGTTTCGGCGATCGGCGTGTCGACATATTCGAGCACGGTCCCGCCGAGCTTCTCGATTTCTTCCTTCATCCGATCGGCCTTGGCGATGGCTATCGCATAGGTTGAATCGGTGAAGATCACGACTCCGGGTTTTCCTTTGGCGTCTGCGTAGGCCCAGTTCGCGGCCGCGGCTGAAACCTGCATGGCGTCGGTGGAGACATTGGCAAAGAGCCCGATCTTGTCGTCCGGGCCGATCGTCGGCCCAGCATGCCAGGCGACCATCGGAATGCCCGCGGCCTTGGCCTGCTCGATCGCCGGTGCCTGTTCGACCGCGTCGAAGCCGTTGATGATGATGCCGCTTGGCTGCAGCGCCATGGCCTGGCCGAAGGCGGCGGTGCGGCCTCCGATCGATCCGGCGCCGTCGATTACCTTGACCTCCCAGCCGATCGCCTCGGCCGCTTCCTCGACGCCGGTCGTCACCCCAAGGATGCCGCCATTCTTCAGGTCGCCGGCAAGAACGACGATTGTCTTGCCTTCCTGGGCCCTCGGGCCGGAGGTCGGGCCATCCCAGGCCGTAACTTTCTGGGCATATTTTTCGACGATCGCCATGGCGTCGGCCATAGCATCGGCCCGCGCCTCACGCCGTTGAATAGAGGCTCAACGAAGAAGGAGCCGCCGAATTGCTGGATTCCGGAAATTCCGACGGCGAGGATGGCGACGCCGATCATCGTGCCCCAGACATTGACCCGGCCGGGTTTGATGGTGGTCGAGCCGAGGAACGCACCGACAAGCGCCGGCAGCAGATATTCAAGGCCGACGCTCGCCTGGCCGATGCGCAGCTTGGAAGCGAGCAGAACGCCCGTCAGTGCGGTGAGAAACCCAGACGAGATGAAAGCCCCGATGACGAAGCGCCGGACAGGAATGCCGTTGAGGGCAGCCGCCTTGGGATTGGCGCCGATCGCGTAGACGTAGCGGCCGATCGGCAAATATTCCAGCACGATCCACAACGTGATGGCGATCGCCAGCACATAGAAGCCGGTGATCGGCAGGCCGAACAGCATGGTGCCGTTGAGCGCATAGAACCCGTCGGGCAAGACACCGACCACCTGCCGCCCGCCGGTGTGCCAAAGGGCAAGCGCATAGAGCACGGTTCCCGTGCCGAGCGTGGCGATGAAGGAATCGATCCGGGCGACTTCCACGAGGAGCCCGTTCAGGAAGCCCGTACCGGCGCCGAGAAACAGGACGATCATCACGGCGAGGGGCCAGTGGATGCCCAGCATGGTCTGCAGGCTGATAGCGAGGATGTGCCACAACACTATTCCGTAGCCGACGGTCAGGTCGATGCGGCCCGAAGCCATCGGTATCATGGCGGCCAGCGACAGCAGTGCGATGATCGCCTTGTCGGAAACGATCGAGCGTAAATTGAGCAGTGTCGGGAACGTTTTCGGCAGCAGGATTGAGAACAGCACGATCAGCATAAGCGTGAGGATGACGAGGCCGTAGACCGGGACGAGCCTGATGAGCTTCTGCCGCGCCGGCAGGCCGGTCATTTCGCCCCGTGTCGGCTCGAGAGCGGTGGATTCGATGGATTGCATGGTCTTGCTCCGGGACGGTCAGGCGGCTTCGGATGCCGATGCGGCGGTGATCACGGCGGATGTCGTGAGTTCATCGCCGGCGAGTTCGCGAACGATCTGCCCGCGGGAAAAGACCAGCGCCCTGTGGCAGATATGGGCGATCTCCTCGAAGTCGGTCGAAACAACGACGACGCCCAATCCGGCTTCGAGCGCCCGCCCGATCAGCCGGTAAATCTCGGCCTTCGCGCCGACATCGACGCCGGCGGTCGGGTCTTCGGCGATGAGCAGCTTGCGGCCGGTATGAAGCCAACGGCCGACGACGACCTTCTGCTGGTTGCCGCCGGACAGCGCCTCGATCGGCAGGTCCGGATCGTTGGGCCTGAGGCCGACCGTATCGCCGATCGCCCGAGCATGTGCCGCCTCCTTGTGGCCAGCGAGAAAGGAAAACAGGCTGCGCCTGGCCGCGCCCGGATTGATAAAAATGTTTTCGCGGATTGAGAGTGCAGCCGCGATCGACTCCTCGGTGCGATCGCGGGCGATGAGACCGACTCCGGCTTGCATCGCCGCAATGGGACTGGAGAGATCAGGCGTTTTGCAGTCGATGGAAATCTCGCCCGCAAAAGTTGTGCAGCCGAAGAGCGTCCGCCCGATGAGTTCCTGCCCGGCGCCGCGCAGCCCGACAAGGCCGAGCATTTCACCCCGGCGGACGTCGAAGGAAACCGGCCCGGCTCCCGCGCAAACCAGGTCGCGCACCGCGCAGATCGTCGCGCCCGCCTTGGTGGCCGCCTTGGCAAAGACCTGGCTCGCCGGTCGCCCAACGATCATTTCCACCAGTTCATCCGGCTTTGTGTCCGCTACCTTGTTCTGGCCGACCAGCTTCCCGTCCCGCAGCACGGCTACCTTATCGGCGATGCGGAAAATCTCGTCGAGCCGGTGCGAAACATAGATCATGCCGACGCCGCGCTGCTTCAGCGGACGAAGCGCGTCGAACAATCGGTCGACCTCGTCGGCGGGAAGGCTCGCCGTCGGCTCGTCGAGCACGAGCACATCGGCTTCGGTTGCCAGCGCTCGGGCGATCGCGACGAGCGACTTTTCCGTCCGGGTGAGATCCTGGACCCGGGTCGTCGGATCGAAATCGCAACCAACGAGGCTGAGCGCGGCCTGAGCCCGCTCTTCCGTCGCGCGCCAGTCGATAAGGCCCGAGCGGAGCGAAAACCCCTGAGCCAGCCCGACATTCTCGCCGACAGACATCCATTCGATCAGCCCGAGATCCTGGTGGATGAAGGCAACCTGCTGGCGCTGGTTGGGACGCGGAGGCCGATGCTGATAGGGCTCGCCGCGAAACAGAATGCGTCCGCCATCCGGCCGGTGGATGCCGGCGAGCGTCTTGATGAGCGTCGATTTGCCTGCGCCGTTCTCTCCCAGCAGGGCGAGAATTTCGCCCTCATGCAAATCGAGCGATACGTCGGAAAGCGCGCGCGTGCCGCCGAACTCCTTGGTAATCGTCTGAAACTCGATCAGCTTGGTCCCGACCACGCACGCTCCTCCCAAAGGGTATGTTATCGATAACATATCCAGAGTCAACCGCCGCCTCGTAAATCATGCGTCAGTCCTGGTGCATGCCGTCGAGCAGGCGCATCATTTCGGCGGAATCGCGGGCTCCGAGACCGGCCGCGCAAAGCAGGCGATGGATTTCGACGACCTGCCCAGTCATCGGCAGCGGTGTTTTCGTCTTCATTGCGAACGCCTGGAGGGAATCGAGATCCTTCAGCATGTTGTCGATCCGGCCAGTCGGCGAGAAATCGCGCGCGGCGAATTTCTTCATGAACTCCTGCATGATGTTGGAATCGGCGCGACCGCGGGCGAGCGCCGCGGGAATTAGTGCTGCATCGACGCCTCCGGCTTCGGCTAGTTTCACCGCTTCCGCGACCGCCTGGAACAGCACGGCGCAAAAGAGCTGGTTGATCAGCTTGGTCGTCTGGCCGGCGCCGCTCGGGCCCATCAGCGTGTAGTTTGCGCAAAGATGCTGCATGACCGTTCGGGCGCGCTCGAAATCGGCCTTGTCGCCGCCGGCCATAACCGTCAGGCGGCCCGCAAGCGCGCCGGGTGCGCCGCCCGAAAGCGGACAGTCCACCCATTTCATGCCGGTCTCGTCGGCAAGTTTTTTCGACATCTGCGCGGTATCGACCGGATCGATGGAAGACATGTCGATGAGGATCTTTCCGGGTCCGGCTGCTTCAGCGACGCCCTCGGCGCCGAACACCGCGGCACGCACTATATTGGCGTGGTTGAGGCTGAGGATGACGAAATCGCTTGCCAGCGTCGCGCCGGCAACGGAGACGGCGGATGCTGCGCCTTTACCGGCAAGAGCGGATAGCTTGGCGCTGTCGAGATCGAACACCGTCACCGCCTGCCCCTCCTCGAGAAGCCGGGCCGTGATCGCCGAGCCCATGATGCCGGCGCCGATGACGGCGATCTTTGCTGGGGCTTGCGACATATCTCACGTTCCCTTCATTTGCTGAATCTGCGCCCCGATCCCCATCTCCGCCAGCCGTGCACACGCGGCGTCCATGATCGCGTCCATCGTAGCAGCGATGTTGACCGTCACCACGCCCTGCTCGGCCGTGGGATGTTCCAGTGTCGCGAACTGGCTGTCCAGCAGCGAGGGTGGCATGAAGTGACCGCGCCGCTCGCCGATCCGTTGCCGCAGCAATTGGTGCGATCCTTCCAGGAACACGAAGACCAGATCGCCTCCGGCCGCCTGGCGAAGGCGATCGCGATAAGCTTTCTTGAGTGCCGAGCAGGTGACGACAAGGCCATCGCCTTGTGCCGTACGCAGCGCCTTGGCGACAAGGTCCAGCCAAGGCCAGCGATCGGCGTCGTCAAGCGGAACGCCGGCCGACATCTTCTCGACGTTCTGGCGCGGATGCAGCGCGTCGCCCTCGACAAATTCGATGCCCAGGCGCGCGGCGATGCCCTCGCCAATGCTGGTTTTGCCGCAGCCGCTGACGCCCATCACCACGATGAGCGCCGGCTCAGAGGCAGGTCGTGATGCCGCCATCGACATAAAGCGTATGACCGTTGACGAATGACGAAGCCGGGCCGGCGAGGAAGACCGCCGCGCCAACCAATTCGTCGACATTGCCCCACCTTCCCGCCGGAGTGCGGTTGGCCAACCAGGCCGAGAACTCCGGATTTTCGACCAGCGCCTGATTGAGCGGGGTCTTGAAATAGCCGGGTGCGATCGCGTTGATCTGCAGGCCATGTTTGGCCCAGTCCGCGCACATGCCGCGCGTCAAATTGCGCACGGCGCCCTTGGTGGCGGTGTACGGCGCGATGTTGGTCCGGGCCAATTCGCTCTGCACAGAGGCGATGTTGATGATCTTGCCTTTCTGGCGTGGGATCATGTACCGGGCCACCGCCTGACCGACATAAAAGACGCTCGAAATGTTGGTGCGCAGGAGTTCATCCCACTTGTCGACCGGAAAATCCTCGAGCGGCGCGCGATACTGCATGCCGGCATTGTTCACGAGAATGTCGATCGGCCCAAGATTGGCTTCGATGTCGGCGACGCCTTTTGCGGCAGCCTCTGCTGAGGTGACGTCGAACACCGCGCCATCGGCTTTGAAGCCCTTCGCGGCGAGCATTCCAGCCGCCTCCGCGACTTTGTCGGCGTTGCGGCCGTTGAGTACGATCATCGCGCCATGACGCGCCAGACCCTCGGCCAGGGCAAGGCCGATGCCTTGGCTCGATCCGGTAACCAGGGCTCTAAGCCCAGTCAAATCGAAGAGCGAATTCACTCCAACCTCCCTGCAAGGCAGAACGATTCCAGGCGAACCGATTTTCTTGCTCCGCCTTTCTACCCTATTGACATGGATGTTATCGATAACATAGTCAATAGAAAAGGTGAAAATTCGGAGGAGACCTGCCGGTGACCGACATCCTGATGATAGGTCCTTACCCCGCCTGGGACATGGAAGACCTGGAAGCAAAATACCGGATGCATAAGCTCTGGGAGGCGACGGACAAGGACGCGCTGCTCACCGGAAAGGCCGACGCCATCCGCGCCATCGCAACGCGCGGCGAACTGGGTGCGAGCGCCGCGCTCATGGCAAGGCTGCCTAAGCTGGAGATCGTCTCCTGCTACGGAGTGGGCACCGACGCGATAGACCTCGGCCACGCCAGGGCGAACGGGATCCGGGTCACCAACACGCCGGATGTGCTTACCGAAGACGTCGCCGACATCGGCATCGGTCTTCTGCTATCGGTGGCGCGCAATATCCCTCAGGCGGATGCCTATGTGCGGAACGGAAGCTGGACCAAGGGCAATATGCAACTCGTTACCCGCGTCTGCGGCAAAAAGCTCGGCATTGTCGGCATGGGCCGGGTCGGCGCCGCGGTGGCAAAGCGCGCGGCCGCCTTCGATTGTGCCATCTCGTACTACGACATCAACAGGCGCGGCGACCTACCTTACGCCTATGTCGGCGACCTCGTGGACTTGGCGCGCGACAGCGAATTTTTGATCGTAACACTCGCCGGAGGCGAAAGCACAAAAAACATCATCAACGCCTCCGTCCTTGAAGCGCTCGGTCCTGACGGCATTCTCGTCAACATCTCGCGCGGCAGCACGGTCGACGAAACGGCGCTGCTCGCAGCCCTGGAATCGAAAACAATCAAGGGAGCGGGGCTTGACGTCTTCTGGAACGAGCCGGCGATCGACGAGCGCTTTCTGAAGCTCGGCAATGTCGTGCTGCAGCCGCACCACGCCAGCGGCACGGTCGAAACAAGAAAGGCGATGGGCAGGCTCGTGCGCGACAATCTCGCCGCCCATTTCAGCGGGCAGGCCCTGCTGACGCCGGTCGTTTAGGAGGCGCGTCCATGAAGTCGCTCGTCATTCATGCCGCAAGGGATCTGCGGATCGAAGAAACCGACCCCGGCGCGCTCGAACCCGGACAGGTCGACATCGCTATTGAGGCCGGCGGCATCTGCGGCTCCGACCTGCATTACTACAACCACGGCGGCTTCGGCGCGATCCGGCTGCGCGAACCGATGATCCTCGGCCACGAAGTCGCTGGCACGATCAGGGCGGTCGGGGAGGGGGTTTCCTGCCTCGAAACAGGCGATCGGGTTGCGGTCTCGCCGAGCCGGCCGTGCAATGCCTGCCGCTATTGCCTTAAGGGCCAGCAGAACCAGTGCCTCAACATGCGCTTTTACGGCAGCGCCATGCCTATGCCGCATATCCAGGGAGCATTCCGCCAACGGCTGGTCGCCGACGCCACGCAGTGCCACCGGATAGCAGACCACGTCTCGATCAACGAGGCGGCCTTCGCCGAGCCGTTCGCGGTTACGCTGCACGCCGTCAACCGGGCGGGTTCGCTGTTGGGCAAGCGGGTTCTCGTCACGGGCTGCGGGCCGATCGGGGCGCTCTGCATCATCGCCGCCCGCGCGCACGGGGCACGGGAAATCGTCGCAACCGATGTGATGGCCGGCGTTTTGAAAACAGCCACGGAAATCGGCGCCGATCGCACGATCAACGTCGCGACCGACGCCGACAAGCTGGCGGCCTACAACGCCGACAAGGGATATTTCGACGTGATGTTTGAGGCGTCGGGCAACGAGCGCGCTGTTCGCGCCGGTCTTGAGGTTCTAAGGCCGCGCGGCGTGCTGATGCAGCTCGGGCTCGGCGGCGACCTGGCGATCCCGCAAAATCTCGTCGTCGCGAAGGAAATCGAGATGCGCGGCACGTTCCGCTTCCACGACGAGTTCGCGCTCGCCGTCGACCTGATCAACCGCCGCCGGGTGGATGTGAAACCGCTGCTTACAAGGATCTATCCGCTCAAGGAAGCCGTCGCAGCCTTCGAGATCGCCGGCGACCGCAACAAGTCGATGAAGGTCCAGATCGCCTTCTGAAGGGCTGCGCTACCGGAGCGAGCCGCTCACAGCATATCGGCGCCGATCGCTGCCAGGACGGCGCGCGACGTCGATGTCCTGCTCGCCGCTTCCCGATCCAACGCCAATCGCGCCCGCAAGCCTGCTGTCGAAGCGGATGGGCAATCCGCTGGGAAGACAGCTCACGCCGCCCTGCGATGCGACTGCCGCCGCTGCCTCGAATGGTATTGCGCCTGTCGCGGCGTCGATGGCTGCCGCCGTGCGCGCCTTTGCCCGCGCGGTATGCATGCTCAAATACCTGGCGCCGTCCATGCGCAGGCTGGCGATCGTCTCGCCGCTGGCGTCGACCACGACGAAGCATTGCGGGACACCCATTGCGCTTGCTGGCGCCATGCCTGCGCTCAGCGCCTTCATTGCGCCGTCATGGCTCAGACTTAGGGTTTCGCGGAACATCGCCAGGGTGCGGCCCCTATCGCCGGAATGGTTGAGTGTTAGGCGCTTTCCCGCTCCACCACCTTGTAGCTGGTCAAGATAATTTCCTGGGACAAGCCGTTGTCTTCGCCCTTGATCGACTGGATCAGCTTGCGTGCTGCCTGTTTGCCGATGCCGTAGCAGTCCACGTTCACCGTCGTGAGTGTCGGATGGCAGTAAGCTGCAATCTCGAAATCGCCGAAGCCGGCGATCGCGATGTCCTGCGGAATCCGGATGCCCCGGCGCTTGCACTCCATCACCGCACCAAACGCCGACAAATCCGAGACGCACAGCGCGACCTCGGTATCCGGCCAGCGCTCCAGCATGCCGACGACCGCCTGTCCGCCCTGCTCGATCGAAATTGGAGGCACGCCGAATGAAACCAGGCGGCCGGGCGGCAGGCCGAGTTCCTCGATCGCCTTGACGAATCCGGCCCGCCGCTGGCTGCCGCGCGTATCCCGTGACGTCGTACCGCCGATATAGCCGAATTTCCGGTAGCCTTTTTTCGCCAATGTCCTGACGAGCAGCGCCATCGCTTCCTCATTTGAGAAGCCGACGACCTGATCGATCGGCTTCGGCGGCAATTCCCACGTTTCAACCACCGGAATGCCCGCGCTTTCCAACATGCGCCGCGTAAGATCGGTATGTGTGCCGCCGGTCAGGATAATGCCCTCCGGACGTCGGCGAAGCATCGCCTCGATCAGCCTTTCTTCCTTTTCCGCCGTGTAGTCGGTGTAGCCGAGCAGAAGCTGAAGACCCGTATTCTCCAGTTCGTCGGTGATGCCGCGGGCGGTGTCGGCAAAATTCGAATTGTTGATCGAGGGAATGATCGCGGCCACAAACCCGGTCTTGCGTGACGACAGGCTTCCGGCAGACTGGTCGAGCACATAACCAAGCTCGTTTACCGCCGCCAGGATCCGTTCACGGGTTGCATCCGAGACGCGGCCGTCCTTCTTGAGCGCTCGCGATACCGTCATCGCCGAGACGCCGGCCCGGCGGGCCACGTCAAGCATCGTCGGCGCCTGGTTCTCGGGAGATTTGGCGTTCAGTCCCTTGGGCATCATGGCGCTCCGCAAGCCGGTTGCGGGACGCACGCTAACGACGGAGCGTGCCATGGATTCATCGCGCGCCCGTCCTCATGCATGCCCCCTTGGAAATCAGATTACAATTGATATGTTATCGCTATCATACAGCGCTGGCAACAGTTGTGCCGCGGGCCCATCAGCTGGCCCCAACCGGCCAGCGCAGATCCAGCGTGCGGGAGGCGTGAGGCCAATGTTTGAAAATATTGAGGGCACAGGTTTCGAAATGCTCGATCCGCGATTTGCCGCTTGCTTCGTCGGGCACGCGCGCGTCGAGCGGCTTTGGTCGGGCGGGCGCTGGCTGGAGGGCCCTGCGTGGTTCGGGCCGGGCCGCTATCTCATCTGGTCCGACATTCCGAACAACCGGATAATGCGCTGGGATGAGACCGACGGCTCGGTTTCGGTGTTTCGCCAGCCTTGCAATAACAGCAACGGAAACACGGTCGACAATCATGGGCGGCTTGTCACCTGCGAGCACCTGGCGCGACGGGTGACAAGGACGGAGTTCGATGGCGCGATCACGATCGTTGCCGACCGGTTCGAAGGCAGGCGCTTCAACTCGCCGAACGACGTCGTGGTTGCGTCGGACGGCGCGATCTGGTTCACGGATCCGCCCTACGGCATCATGCACGACTATGAGGGCGATTACGGCGAGGAAGAGATCGGCGGCTGCCATGTCTACCGGGTCGATGCGGCGACGGGCGCGGTCACTCGAGTCGCCGACGACTTCGTCAAGCCCAACGGCCTTGCGTTTTCCCCCGACGAAAAACTGCTCTATGTCACCGACACGGGCGCTACGCACCTGGAGCGCGGACCCCGTCACATCCGGAAGCTCCGCGTCGGCGACGAAGGAAGGCTGAGCGGCGGCGACGTCTTTGCCGAATGCGCCAGCGGATTTTTCGACGGCTTCCGGATCGACACGAAAGGCCGCGTCTGGACCAGCGCCGGTGATGGGGTTCACTGTTTCGATCCGGACGGAACGCTAATCGGCAAGATCCGTATTCCCGAGACCGTCGCGAACGTCACTTTCGGCGGAACTCGCCGCAACCGACTCTTCATCTGCGCGACGACTTCGCTTTATGCCGTCTATCTTACGGCCAACGGCTCCAAACTGGGCTGACACTGCAGCAGAACGGTCAGCCATCTCGGGCGTCTGCGACTGCTCGACAATGTTACAACTCGAGCATCGCGGTAGAGCCAAGATCGGGGAGTCGCCGAAGCGAATGTCCCTTAGACCCGCAACCAAGCCGCGAATCTCCTGTATTTCGCGTATTTGGGGCTAACAATCCATGAAACACGCACTGGGCACTTGACATCATGTTATCGATAACATCAATATAGGGCGGTTGGAGGAGAAATGAGATCGGCACGCTCGCAAATGCGGGGCTAAGGCCCGCGGAGAACGCCTGTGCAGTCGCCAAGGGCAGTGTGCAGATCCAATTTTCCAACATCGAAGCTCTAGGAGCAGACACAGCCATCTGTCCGATCGTGTCAATGCCGGTGGATGCACGGACATATTTGATAGGCGCCTCGCAGTCGGCGCCTCGGGATCTTTCACGGAGGAGAACACCATGAAACCACTTGTCAAAATCCGCGCAATATTCGCCGCGATCAGCCTTGCCGTCCCAATGCTAGCGATGGCCAACTCGCCCGCCAGCGCCATCACTCTGGAAGAGATTACGTCACGCGGCAGCGTCCGAATCGGCGTCGTGACCGGCGCGCCTCCGATGGGCATGGTCGATGAAAGCGGCAATCCAACGGGCTACGACGTCGACGTCGCCAACCTCATTGCCGGTTATCTTGGAGTGAAGGCGGAACTCGTTCCGCTGACGCCGCCGTCGCGAATCCCAGCCCTGCAAACCGGCAAGGTCGATTTCCTGGTGGCCACACTGGCGCCCACCGGAGAACGGGCCAAGACCGTCATGTTCACCCAGCCCTACAGTGCCTTCAACATGGTGATCGTGTCTGGCCCAGATCAGAAATTCGCCCAGCTATCAGAGCTCGAAGGCAAACGCGTTGGCGTCAATCGGGGCTCGTCGCAGGAAGCCGCATTGCGGCGGGTCGCTGTGCCAGGGCTCGAGATCGTCGTGTTCGAGGACGATTCGACAACCGCTCAGGCGCTCTTTGCCGGCCAGGTCGATGCGACCGCGCTCCCCTCGACGGTTGCCAACGCCATCATTCAGCAGCGGCCGGACGCCGGTCTGCAGGTCGGCTTCACCTTTTTCCGGCAAGGCAACTCCATGGCCACCACGCTCCAGGATTTCGAGGTGCACCAGTGGCTCAACACCGCGATCTATCTGATGAAGAATTCCGGCGAACTTGACGCCATCGCGACGAAGTGGACGGGCACCCCGATGCCGCAACTGCCTTTGTTCTGATCTCACGAAAGGTTGCCGGACGATCTGCGTCCGGCAAATTCGTTGGTGACGTTCCGATCGAGGACCAAGAATGTCTTACACATTCCAGTTCGGCGCTATCGCGCAATACACCGACGAGATTGTCGCTGGGATATGGCTGACGATCATGTTGTCCGCCGCCTCCATCGTGATGGGAAGTTCGTTCGGCATCGTTCTCGCGTCGCTGCGTTCGATGCACGGCCGGGCGGTACGGCTCATGGTCGATGCGTATGTCGAGATCATCCGCAACACGCCATTCCTGGTTCAGCTTTTCATCATTTATTTCGGACTACCCGGCGTTGGTCTGCGGGTTAGCGCAACGACGGCGGCGCTGATCGGCATGACGATAAACCTCGCAGCCTATTCTACCGAAATTATCCGAGCCGGCATAGAAGCCATCCACAAGTCGCAGATCGAGGCGGGTGAAGCGCTCGGGTTCACGTCCTTTCAAATCTATCGCCATGTCATCATCATGCCGGCAATCGCCAAGGTGTATCCGGCGCTGTGCAGCCAATTCGTCCTGATGATGCTTGCTTCAAGCATCTGTTCGGCGATTTCGACCAAGGAACTCGCCGCTTCCGCAGCCTTTGTCGAATCGCAAAGTTTTCGTTCGTTCGAAGTCTATATCGTCGTGACGCTGATCTATCTGGCTCTCGCCCTGGCGTTGCGCGCGATACTGGCGCTCGTTGGCTGGGGCCTGTTCGGGCGCCGTGTGGCGCGCAAGGCGACGACCTCCCTTGCGGAGGTGCAGGCATGACGCTCCGGACTTTCGGCTTCAGCGAATTCGGTTTCCTTCTCTCGGCGCTGCAGTGGACGATCCTTTTGACCGTCATTGCGCTTTCCGGTGGCGGTTTTATCGGCTTTATCATTGCACTCGCGCGGACCTCGACACGCAAGGCCGTGCGGGTTGCCGCCGCCACCTACATCCAGATCATCCAGGGCATTCCCGTGCTGATGATCCTGTTTCTTTCGTATTACGGCCTCAGCCTCGCCGGCTTTCAAATGCCGCCCCTGGTCGCAGCCGGCGTTTCGATGACGATCTATGCCTCGGGCTACCTTGCGGAGATCTGGCGCGGCTCCATTCAGGCCGTGGCCAAGCAGCAATGGGAGGCGTCGGAATCCTTGGCGATGACGCGAGCCCAGCAATACCGCTACGTCATCCTGCCCCAGGCCCTACGCATCGCGCTCCCTTCCACCGTCGGCTTTGCCGTGCAGGTGGTCAAGAACACGTCGATCACCTCGATCATCGGCTTCGTTGAACTCGCCCGCGCCGGGCAACTCATCAACAACGCGACGTTCCAGCCGTTCCGCGTTTTTCTCGCAGTCGCGGCTCTCTACTTTGTCGTCTGCTATCCGTTGTCCCAGCTGTCGCGTCTGCTGGAAAGGAGGCTCCATGCCGGAAGTGCTTATTGATAATGTCCACAAGAGCTTCGGAGCTGTCGAAGTCCTCAAGGGCGTCTCGCTGTCCGTCAATCGGGGCGATGTGTTTGCGTTGATCGGCCGCTCCGGTTCCGGAAAAAGCACGCTTCTGCGCTGCATCAACGGCCTGGAAAAGATCAATTCCGGCCGCATCGAAGTTGCCGGCCACGCCGTTGGCCGAGACCCGAAAGAGTTGCGCAAGCTGCGCACCGATGTCGGCATCGTCTTCCAAAGCTACAATCTCTTTCCGCACCTGACGGTGGCCGAAAACATCATGCTGGCGCCGCGGATCGTCAAATTGGTGTCGAAAGCTGAAGCCAAAACCACTGCGGAGGAAGTTCTCGGCATGGTTGGCCTGTCGGAGAAGTTCGACGCCTATCCCGACCAGCTTTCCGGCGGCCAGCAGCAGCGCGTGGCGATCGCCCGCTCGCTCGCCATGCGTCCCAAGGTGATGCTGTTCGACGAGGTGACGTCGGCGCTCGATCCGGAACTGACCGAGGAGGTGCTGAACGTGCTGGAAACGCTCGCCCGTAACGGAATGACCATGCTGCTCGTCACCCACGAGATGGGTTTTGCCCGCCGGGTGGCGACCACAACGATTTTCATGCATCACGGAAAGATCTGGGAAGAGGGGCCTTCGGTTGAACTCTTCGGCAGGCCGAAGACCCCGGAACTGCAGCAGTTTATTAAATCGGACGTGAAGTAGCCCGGCAAATCAGGCCGGGAGCCGCCACATTCGCACACGACCTGTACCGCGCAATTCCGTTTCCGCGAGAGGGTCGCAAGCAAAATTTGGTCCAAGCAGTTTGCGAGTTGCATCCGAAATACGGATTTCATCGGGCTCCGCTGACGTTTGAATACGTGCGGCGAGATTAACGGTCTCGCCCCAAAGGTCATAGGCAAACCGCCTTTTGCCTATGACGCCCGCGACGATTGGTCCTGAGTGAATTCCAATTCTGAGTCTTATCGGTTCTCCTGCGAAGCGTTCGTGCTTAACCGCCTTCCGCAGTTCAAGTGCATAGTGCGCAAGAGCTTCTGCATGATCGGATCGCGCGACGGGCAGGCCAGCGACCACCATCACACAATCGCCGATTGTCTTGATCTTTTCGCAGCCGTCTCGTTCCGAGAGCAGATCCGCTGCCTTGAAGAAGTAGTTCAAAATAGCCAGCGTTACCTCGGCTCCGACGTTCCGCGCTCTTTCCGTAAATCCGACGATGTCGGCAAAAAGCACACTCACGTCAGCATGGTTGTCTGCAATTTGCTCGTCGGCCTTTAACCGCTCCGCGATCGACGCCGGAAGAATGTTGAGGAGCAGGCTTTCGGCGCGCTGGTATTCACGCGACAATCCCTCCTGGCTCTGCCGCAACGCCTCGTTCGTCAACTGTAATTTTTCGTTGAGTTGACGCTCCCTCTCTTGCAGGAGTGTCATTTCATAAGCCTTCTGTTGAAGCCGCTGCCTGTTGTCGCGTTCGGCAGTGGCGTCAAGAAAGAGCAGCCATACGCAGGCATTGCCAGCAAAAAGATGAAGGTCCGCGACACGCCCGCTGGGCAGTTCGACCATGGCCATATGATATGGAAGCTCCGGGCAAGGCAGCAAACCTTCCATGAACGCAAGCTGCTCGGCAACGGGCTTGCCAATGCAAAGTGATGATAGGCCGTAATGTTCAACACTGCCGCCCTTCTCAGCGATGCAAAGCTGGGCATCAATTTTCAGATATGCGACAGAGTGCTCGTTGGAGAAGAAATCGTAAATCCAGCTTCTGACTTCTCTTGGCAATCCACGCATGGTCTATTCGGTGACCATCGAAGCAAGCTGGCGGAACGCATCATCAACATATTCACCCGAAAGCGCACTTGTCAGATAGATTTGCCATCCAAGTTGCCTCAGTTCGTTGATCTCACTATCCGATATTGCCCACCGATCGGCCAGATCGGATTTGTTGAACAGCAATACGAACGGCATGGCGCCGAATTCGGCCTCGGCCCGCTCGCGCAGCGTGAGCGCCACTGCTAGGGTAGCGGCGCGGGTTCCATCGACGACAAGCACGAGCCCGCTCGCGCCCCGCACATAGCTGACGCGGAACGACCCGATATCGTCTTCGCCGGCCAGATCCCACAAAATCAGATCCACGGTTTTATCCGGCAGTACAACACTCTTCTTGTCGATTTTCACTCCCACCGTGGTCAAGTAGGTTTCTGAAAAGATGCTTTGCACAAACCTGCGAACCAGACTCGTCTTTCCGACAGCGAACCCGCCCAACATGCAGATCTTTTTTTGCAATAACCTGGGCCCTAGTGGAAGTTTACCGTAACCGAAACTCTGCGATTGGCGGAGCTCCCGGTTCGGCTATTCTCAGTCTCCGCCGGCTCAAAAGTGCCCGCGCCGCGAACCAAAAGCGATTCCGGAGCGACGCCGCGCTTCTTGAGAAGCGCACGAACTGTCTCGGCGCGGGCGGCGCTGATCGACGCGTTGGCCGTCTCACGGCCCACGGTGTCCGAATGGCCGGTCAACATGAACTGTGCTGTTACGCCTGCCTTGCGGGCGTCCTTGGCCAATTCTTTCAATTGATTCGCCAATTGGTCGAGAACTGGCAGTTGCTCTGGTCCCGGTACAGCCTTGCCAGAATCGAAGAAAATGTCGACCGCTTGAATAGCCTCCCTCAAATGCGTGAGTTCCTGAGGGGTCACCTCGCGCAGCTCGGAAATTTCTAGAGAGAGTCCGTCCGCGGCCAGTTGTTGGGCGGCGACCCGCGCCCGATCTATCCAGGCGGCAGGAGCCTCGCCCACGACAACGATGCGATCCTTGATGATCGAAAATCGTACTGAATCCGGCGGGACCAGCGACGCCATCAGCCGCTTCACCACGAACTTCGGATCAAGGCTCTGATAGAATTGCCACTGCGAATGAACGCGAGCCGGATCAACGTCCGTTCCGGACAGCAGAGCCTGCGGGTCGGCGGCCTGCGGATCTCTCAGGCCGGAAATGTAGAAATGTCCGCCACTCGCCCTTTGTTGGGCGACGATGATTCCCGGTTGGGCCTCAAGACGCGACACATAAGTCTGCCAGTGCTCCGCCGCGCGTGCTTCGGGGCTCACATCGCGAACCTTGGAGAAGTCGAATACCGGTCCGCCTGCCTCAAGCTGTCGGGCCGCTACGCGTGCCCGATCTATCCAGGTGTCGGGAGCCTCACCCTCGGCAACGATGCGATCCTCGACGATCGAAAGCCGAACCGATTTCGGCGGGGTCAGCGACGCGGTTAGCCGCTTCAGCACGAACTCCGGATCAAGGCTCTGATAGAATTGCCACTGCGAACGAACGCGGGCGGGATCGACCTGCGTTCCGGACAGCAAAGCCTGCGGGTCGGCGGCAAGCGGGTCTCTCAGGCCGGCAATATAGAATTGGCCATCGCGCATCTTTTGTTCGGCAACGATGATGCCCGGCTGGGTTCCCAGTCGCGACACATAGGCCTGCCAGCGCTCCGCCTCGCGTGCTTCGGGGCTCACATCACGGACCCTGGAGATATCGAATACCGGTCCGCCTGCCTCAAGCTGTCGGGCCGCTGCGCGTGCCCGATCTATCCAGGTGTCGGGAGCCTCACCCTCGGCAACGATGCGATCATTGACGATCGAAAGTCGTACTGAATCCGGCGGAGCTAGCGACGCCGTTAGCCGCTTCAACACGAACTCCGGCTCAAGGCTCTGATAGAATTGCCACTGTGAATGAACGCGGGCGGGATCGACCTGCGTTCCGGACAGCAAAGCCTGCGGGTCGGCGGCAAGCGGGTCTCTCAGGCCGGCA
>NZ_JBVVQZ010000015.1:151195-206718 GCF_055811635.1 Mesorhizobium sp. WSM4806
AGCGGGTCTCTCAGGCCGGCAATATAGAATTGGCCATCGCGCACCTTTTGTTCGGCAACGATGATGCCCGGCTGGGTTCCCAGTCGCGACACATAGGCCTGCCAGTGCTCCGCCGCGCGTGCTTCGGGGCTCACATCACGAACCTTGGAGATGTCGAATACCGGTCCGCCTGCCTCAAGCTGTCGGGCCGCTGCGCGTGCCCGATCTATCCAGGTGTCGGGAGCGTCACCCTCGGCAACGATGCGATCCTCGACGATCGAAAGCCGAACCGATTTCGGCGGGGTCAGCGACGCCTTCAGCCGCTTCAGCACGAACTCCGGCTCAAGGCTCTGATAGAATTGCCACTGCGAATGAACGCGGGCGGGATCGACCTGGGTTCCGGACAACAGCGACTGCGGGTCGGCGGCAAGCGGGTCTCTCAGGCCGGCAATATAGAATTGGCCATCGCGCACCTTTTGTTCGGCAACGATGATGCCCGGCTGGGTACTCAGCCGCGACACATAGGCCTGCCAGCGTTGCCCGGATTGCCAGGAAAGAAAGAACCAACCGCCTGCCGGAATCAAAACCAGCAGGACTGCAGCCACCACCAGCCACGGAAATCCCTGGTTTGAGTCCTCCTGCTTCAGTTCAACGCAGGATTGCAACTGCGTCTCTATGCCGGCCAACTGCGAACTGTCGCCGTCAAACTGCTCTAAAGCCTGGGAGTATTCATCATGGATGCGAAACAACACATCGCGAACGATTTCATGTAATTCCTCTGGCGGATTTCCCCGGATCACCGCGACCAAGGTCGCAAACGGTCCAACTTCCGACCAGAGACGAAGCTCTCCGAAACGGATAGTGTCCAGGCCGCTTTGTTCTCTCTCGTTAAATGAGTCTTTCACAAAATCTTGAATAGCACTAAGCATCGAAGAAATGAGTTGAGGATCTTCGCTCGTTGCATTATCGGCTGTTACATGCGCTATCAAAATCCCGGAATTGCGGTTGATGAGAAATACATGCTCTACACGATAGACAAGAGAATGCTTAAGAACAACTTCTGAGAAGCTTGCACCCGTTCTCCAAGCTTCAAATCTCCACTTGAGCCCATGCCAGGTAAATATATGTCTTAGAGTTTCATTCAGCGACTGAAAGGTCTGATCGATCTTTTCCCCGATCGACTTGCGAATTGCCGGCAGAAACACCGGGTATAATATATCCGTAAGCGTGCGCGGGCTCTTCTGGATGGACCGCTGCACGGCCCTCTCGACAGCTGGCGCAAGGGCCTCGCCGAGTTGCGCATGAGGCGCACGTGCGGCTGCACTGGGGAGAACACCCCCCACTGCAGCCGCAAGCTGCTCAGGTTCGTCGAGCAGGTGCGCAACTCGTGAAAGCTCCGAAATTTCGCGGCCGACCAGCAACTGGCGCAGCGTCTCCATGCGAGGATCGGCGGTTGGAACTCCGTAGAGACGCGCACGGTAGTCCGGATCGACGTTCCGAGCAATTTCGACCAAAAGATTAGCCAGAGCCTCGCGATCAATCTCTGGATCGTTCGAAGCTGCTCTTTGAGGAAGGCTGATTGGGTCGACGGTCGACGTCAAGTTCCGATCAACTCACTTTCCAGCTGCGTTCCGAGTTGTGCTTGCTGCCGACGGGATCCTGATTTAGACATTTTGCAACCTCGACAAACAGGCCGGCCAAAAGATTTCGGTCGGTCTTGACGTTGCTGAGATCGGAAAACATTTTCTCAATCAGCATCTGAATGCTTTCATTCTTTTGCTTGATTTCCTCACGCAGCAATTGATCGCTTCGATTTATCCGGTCCGCGACTTCGCGCTCAAGCTCGCTCAATTGATCCGACAACGCGCGCACCTGCTTTTCAAGCGCCTGATTTTGCTCGCGAAGATTCCGGTCAATCTCCTTGTCGGCCTCCGCTCGTGCATCTTTTTCGTTCCGCAATTGCGCCGCGAGCGATTCGACCTGCTTCTTTGCATTCGACTCGTACATTTCAAGATTGCGCTTGGCCTCGGATTCGACATCCTTGAAGCGCTGCAAGAACCGTTCTTCAAGCTTGGAAAAACGGCGGTCGTAGTCCTGCATCTGGTTGCCGAACAGCAGATCACGTATCTTGTCGACACCTACAGCGTCGCCGGACACCCCGCTCTCGCGGGCCTGGACCCCCATGAAGGCCAGCCCGTTTCCATCTGCATTGCTTATCAGATTTTCGTCCGCTTTACTTGCCGAAGAAGCGGTACTCGAAGATTCCTTAGCCATCCTTATGCCCCTTCATTTGAACACCTGCCACAGTGCAAAACCCAAAAACGCCCAAACATGTCAGCAAAATAGCCGGATCGCAAGCCGGAATCTTCTTGGCTTAAGCCAATTCGTGGGTCCCTTTTACATCTCTTGACTAGCGGCAAATGAACGGGTTCCGAGTTACGTCGCTCGCACATCTCTTCGTGATAGCAGGCATAACCGGCTAAGCTAATCGACCATTTGACGAAATCTACTATAGAAATTAGTAATACAATGTCAGTCTATAGCTACTTGGAACTCAATTAAGTAGCGCATATTCATTAGAAGTATCTAAAATAGCGGGTCTGGCGGTGCACATACTGTCTCGCACCCGGCTGTATACTGCGACGATCAGCTTCCGATGCGGGCCCAACGGTAGAAGGAAGGTCTTGTTTCGCACGGAGAGTGGCTGTTCGAGAATGCACCTCGGAATCGAGGCGTTGCGGTCGATAGCAGGGGAGCAATAGTCCCAATCACTGCAGTCATTCCCCCCAACGCTTCAGTGGGCTTGCATCTATTGCGTCCCGATTGCAAAAGACGTCAGGTTGCCATAGCTATTGCACGATGCCAGGGACCGCAGCTCGTGGTCATGGCGCCGACTCCGGGGATCGACGACATGAGTATGCGGCATGCTTGGCCTTGACGTCCCTCTGCGACAGCTGGCGCCCAAGCTCGGCGGCACGGATGCGAATGCTGCGCCCGGCTTCCAACATCGGTAGCACGACAGGAGCAAGCTCGCTCTGCAGCCAAATGGCGGCGTCGCGGCGGCTCGGAAGTGTTCGCAGGAGACTGTTTGGACGCAGTGTCGCTGAGGACCGTTTCCTTTGGCAGGAAATCGCCGGCTATGTTTCGGGACTTTTGTTCTACCTTCGAACCAGGCGCGGGTAAGACGGCGTGGCGCATAATCCCTTGGTTTCAATCGTGGTTCCTGCGCACAACGCGGAGGTAACGCTGCCGCGCGCACTCGATTGCCTTGTCGATCAGGAAATAGTGGATTGGGAGGCGATCGTCGTCGACGACGTCTCCACGGACGCCACCGCCGCGATCATCGCCGGCTATGTGGAGCACGATGCCCGGTTTCGGACGTTGAGCGCTTCTGCGTATAGCGCCGCGGGCGCGCGCAATAGCGGGATTTCGACATCGCGCGGACGTTGGCTCATGTTCCTGGATGCGGACGATTGGGTGGACGCCGGCTTCCTTGCGAAAATGCTGGCCGCGCTTGAAGCCGCGCCCGATGCGGTCACCGCCTATTGCGGTTCCCGGCGCGTGATGCCCGATGGCGAACTCACCCCGTCGAGCATCCCGACGGAGGTTGCGATCCAGCCCTTCGAAACATTCGCGCGCCGTTGCCCCATCCGCACTCACGCGCTGCTCGTCGACCGGAAGACAATTGTCGAGTTGGGCGGCTTCGATGTTTCGCTGCGCACCTGCGAGGACTGGGATCTGTGGCAGCGCCTGGCACGTCTAGGCAAACGTTGGGTGATGGTCGACGAGTCGCTCGCTTTCTATCGGACCAGTCCCAACTCGCTCACCCGCAATTCGACACAGATGCTGGCCGATGCGGAAATCGTGATCGCCCGCGGCTTTTCTCCTGATCCCAGGGTCAAAAAGCCAGCATCGGCTCATGCCAATGGTGCGATCGAAACGAACGGCCGCACCGCTTCCGAAGCACTCGCGTGGTTCGCGTTGTGGAACGCCGCGTCGGATTGCGGCAGCGGCCGCTGCTCGATCAGCCCGCAGACCCTGCGCGCGCTCCCGGCAGGACGTAAGTGGGCGCGTGAGATCGCCAAGGTGGCCTTCGATGGCCTTATGGTAGGAAGCCTATCGGTGCCAGCGCAATTGGCTGCCAGATGGGACAGGTTCGGCGGCTCCCTCACCGAGTTGATCACCGAACTCGGCAAGGTCTGGGACGATCCCGTCGCGGGTCGCCGCGTCCAGTATCACCTTGAGGAAATGCTTCTCGACTTCGACGATCTTGCCGCGCCGCGCCGGCTGGCGCGGACGCTTGGAATTCGCGTCGATATTCGAAATCCGACCTCGATCGAACTTCCGGAAGGAATCGACCAAATTTATGCCTATCTGATGATGGATGGCCAGATCGAGGCTGTCGTGCAGTTCGGCGTACTCGGGAAAGTGACAAGGCGCCATTGGATTGAATTGGCCCGGGATTTCGTGCCCCCTGAGCGGCTTATACACAGTGCCGCACGGCTTGCGAGGCGACCGCCTGTACGTGCCCCGCAACAGGGCGCCCGTGCCGACATGTCAGACATATCTGCAGCCGAGGCATTGTTGTCCATCGCCGGACGCCGGTCCGATCGGCACAGCCACTTCGGCAAATTCGCGCGGTTGGCCGCGGAAGCGCGGAGGCTGGTTCGGTCGAGCGCCGAAGCTACAGAGCCGCTTGCACCACCGCGCCGTGCATCGGCTGCGGATGGGCACGACGATGATCGCAGGTCGTTCTGGAATCGCCGTTTCGCGACCGAGGATCCCTGGAACTACGGTTCGTCCTATGAGCAGGAAAAGTATGAGCGGCAGCTCGAAATTCTGCCTGCCGGTCCGATCGGACGGGCGCTCGAGCTGGCCTGCGCGGAGGGGCACTTCACGCGGCAGCTGGCGCCGCGAGTGGCCCATTTGACCGCAACCGACATCTCCGCCGTCGCTATCGGGCGAGCGCGCGCGCGATGCAGCGATCAGCCGAATGTTGAGTTCGGCGTACTGGATTTCTGCGCGGACACGCTGCCTGGTGAGATGGACCTGATCGTGTGTTCGGAAGTGCTCTACTATCTGGATGATCTCGCCGAGTTGCGGCGCATCGCCAAAAAAATCGTCGAGGCATTGGCGCCTGGCGGCAGTTTCATCAACGCACACGCATTCGTATTACGCGACAATGTTGAAAGGACCGGCTTCGACTGGAACACATTCGGTGCACAAGCGATCTCAGAGACGCTGGCAGGGACCGAAGGCCTCGTCCTCGATCAATCGATCCAGACCGAGCTCTATCGCATAGACCGCTTCCGCCGCCTGTCACCGGACGAGGTGGCGACGGAACCGATGATCGATCATGCGCCAATCCGCGCGCGCCTCGAAATCGGCGTCGCGCGAAATATCGTCTGGGGCGGGGCGCGGGCCCTGCGCCGCGACGTTGCGCGTAGCGAGCGGCGGCAGCGTATCCCTGTCCTCATGTATCACAGCGTCGCCGATGAAGGTCCGGCCGCGCTCGCCCGTTTTCGGCTCACGCCCGCCGCATTCCACAGCCAGATGGCATGGCTGCGCGCCAATGGGTTTCACGCGATTAGGTCCGAGCAGCTGGAACGGTTCATCGCCAGCCGTCAACCTTTCGCTGGCCGCCCAGTGCTCATCACCTTCGACGACGGCTTCCAGAACTTTGCCGACCATGCCTGGCCGATCTTGCGAGCGAACGACCTGACCGCGGAAGTGTTCCTGGTGACGGACCTAGTGGGTGAAAGTGCACTGTGGGACGCCGACAGCGGTCCGCCGACACAGCTTATGGACGCCGGGACGGTGCAACGCCTCGCCGCCGAAGGTGCGTTCTTCGGAAGCCATCTGGCGACGCATCGCGCCATCGATGGTCTGTCGAGCTCCGACCTGGCCGCCGAGCTCCTGCGCTCTCGCATGTTCATCGAACGGTGGACCGGTCGGCCAACCACGGCGTTCGCGGCACCCTTTTCTGTCACCGACCGACGGCTTGGCCGGCTGGCCAAGGAGTGCGGCTATCGGATCGGCTTCGGCGGCAGACACGGGCCGGCGGACCTCGATTGCGATCCCATCGACCTTCCGCGCATCGAGATTCGCGGGGATCGCTCACTCTATGACTTTGTAGCCAAGGTCGAGGCCGTGCTCGAAGAACGGTGAACTCGTCTCGTCAGTGTCATTTCAGTGTCCCGCCCGTTTACCTTACCTCGTTCGCAAGTCTATTGGGCGACTTGGGACACGGCTGACATCAGCTCCTGCGGGCTTGGCGCCCCAAACATGTATCGCCCACCCTCTGGAACCTCCGTGAAGCTCCAGCGGACGATCCCCTGCCGGTCCAGCAGGAACTGACCGACCAGTTGTCCGTGTCCCGTTGCCACCATCTGCTCGTCGGCTTCGGTCACTTCGTAATGGTCCATCTTGTTGAGGATTTCGGTGGCCGCAATAGGATCCATAGGACCGGGCAACTCGCCTGGTACGTCGACCCGCATATCCTTTACCGCTGCCATCGAGACCTTGTACGGCCAGTTCGTCTCGTTTTGGGTGAATTCGAGATTGGGCAGTCCAAAAGCACGATGTGAAGCGCGCTCAGGGTCGGAGGCCGCAAGCAGATTCGGCATCGGGTGGTAGCGGAAATAGAGGCGCGCCCGTTCGATCGGGGTGTTGACCACCGTCAGGCTCTCCACGCCCTTTTCGCGCAGCTCCGGATCAAGCCGCGCCTGGGCGGCGATATAGCGCCGGCAAAACGCACAATGCAGACCTCGAAACAGGCCGACCAGCACCGGTTTTTGTCCGCGATAGTCGTCAAGCGCGATCTTGCCTTCCTGGGTAATGGCGTCGAGTACCAAGTTCGGCGCACGGTCGCCCGGTTGAAGCGGTACCAAGTCACTACGCGCGGACATTTCCAACCTCCAACCCGGCTAGTCGAGAAAAGGCAGCACCACAAGCGCTTCCGGGTCGAGCCCGTGCTGGGCGCATATGCCCTGCGCCAGGGAAAAGTAGCGTTCGGCCTCGGCCAGATTGTCGAGGTCGAGATTAAGCGTTGCGAGACCATCATAGCACGGAAACAGCAGTTGGGGTTCGCCCGTTTCGCGGGCTACGTCCAGTGCTTCGTGGAACAAGCCGACCGCCAGTTCCGGACGGCCGTGGCACTGGTGGATCTGCCCAAGCACGATCAACGGCACCGCCAGGTGCTCGCGCTGGTCGAGCGCCCGGTCGATCTCGATGGCCTTCTCGGCAGCAGGCACGCCCTCCGTTGGACAGCGATCCGTGAAAGTACAACAAGCGACAGCCAGATTGGCGAGAAGGCGCGCCTGGAAACCCAAATCACCAATATGGCGCGCCACTTCAAGACCGCGCCGACAGACCTCCATCGCCTGTGCCGGATCGATAGTCGTGTAAAGCACGCCGAGATTGGTGTAGCCGCGACAGGCCGCGCCCAGTAGACCGGCGGCTTCGGCCAATTCAATGCTACGCTCAACCTGTCGCACGGCTTCACGGCTTCGCCCAAGGCGAGCCAGCGCAACAGCCTTGGTATTAAGTGCCTCGGCGGTCACAAGAGTGGCATCACATCCTACCTCGGAGACATGCTCCGTTGTCAGAGTGCGTACGCAATACAGCGCCGCGTCTGCCCATTTTACCGCGAGAGCGTGATCTCCGCTACGGAACGCCTGTCGGCCACGTTCTTGCCAGAGTTGCGCTTGCTCGATCGGAGCATCCGCTCCATCGAGGAGCGCTGCCGCTTCAGCATAGCGGGATTCTGCGTTGTCCCGCTTGCCGACGTCCCAGAGCAGCCGACCGATCTTACGCAAAACTCGCGCCGAAGCGACACGATTGGCTGACTCGCGGTATGCCTGCAACACCGTCTCGTAGTGGTGGTGCGCGATCTCGCGGCGGCCTACCGGGCCGCTCAAATCGGCAATGCGCTCTGCAATTGCCAGTTTGAGCGGTGTTTGCCCGATCGCGCCCAACGCAGTCAGTGCTCGATCGTAGAAACGAAGGGCGTCGTCGTTGGCGTATATCATGCGAGCGCGATCGCCCGCCGCCTGCAGGTAATGCGCGCCCTTCTCCCGCTCGGCGCTCTGTGCGAAATGATAACCGAGCACGGTCAAATCCTCGAGCCGTTCCGGCTTGTCGCCGCACAGTTGCTCCAAGGCAGCGCCGACCCGCCCGTGGATGTCGGTCCGGCGTTGCAGGAGCAGATTCTGGTAGATCACGTCCTGCAGCAGTGTTTGCGTAAAGCGGTAGCCTTGCGACGAGACCGAGCCTGATCCGGCAATTTCCTCGATGATTTCCGCATCGCAAAGCAGTTCGCAGCCGGCTTCTAGCCGGCCAGGGTCGGCTGTGACGGTTTTCAGAAGTGTGGCATTGAAGCGCGGGCCGATTACCGCGGCTTCCTGGGCCAACCGGCGCGCCTCTTGGGGCAGCCGGTCGACGCGAGCAAGCAACATTGCCTGGATAGTGGCGGGAATGCCGGTTGCCACTTCGCCTGCCACAGTCCGCCATCGCTGGCCCTCGCGCATCAGTACACCGCGATCGATAAGGCCGCGAACGATCTCCTCTACAAAAAAGGGGTTGCCGCCCGCGCGCTCGAGGATCTGGTCGAGAAGCCCTCCCGCGGAGTTTACCCAGCTCTCGCCGAAAAGCGCCGCCAGCAGGCTGCGTCCGTCATCGCTGTTGAGGGGCGAAAGCCTCAGCGCTGTGTGACTGACCCGACTTGAGTCGAGCTGGTCATTGTCCGGCGCCGGACGATGCGTGACCAGCACCATCAACCGCGTGCGCACTAACCTGTCCATCACGAAACGTAGTGCCTCGAGCGACACGGCGTCGGCCCAGTGCAGGTCTTCGACGACAATCAACAGCGGCGACAACGCAAGCCGCCGTTCGATGATTGTGCGGACTGCGTAGAGAATTTGCCGCCGCAGCTGCTCGGGCTCGACATGCTGCAAGGTGGTATCGGGGTCGCCAAGGCCAAGCACATGGTAGAGCAAAGGCATCAGCCGCTTCGCCTCCTCGCCCTGCAGGCCGAGATCGGCAAGCAAGCCTGCGAGCTTCCCCCGCATTTCGTCCCCATTGTCGTTTTGCATCATCCCGGCAGCGCTGCGCACCACTGCGCCCAAGGCGCCAAATGATTGTTCGCCCAGCGGTGAGCACGTGGCCTGCCGCACGGCGACGTTGCGAAAACGATCCTCGTCGCCGACGCGGGCGACGAACTCGTTCACCAGCCGCGATTTCCCGATACCGGCTTCTCCGACGAGGCGGACAAGTTGGGCCGAGCCGCCGCACGCCTGGTCAAGGCTCGCCAGCATTCTATTGAGCTCCGCACCACGACCTATTATCGGCGCACTGAGGCCGAGCGCCTCGAGCCCACGCGCTGCACGCGGCGCCGCAAGCGGTGCATCCAGTCGATGGACGAGCACACTGCCAGCCTTGCCGCGAAGCACGACATCACCCAGCGACTCGTAAGAGAAGGCGTGCCGGGTCAGCCTGTGAGTGAGCTCGCCTACCAGCACCTCACCCGGTGCGGCCAGCGATTGCAGGCGTTGCGCCGTATTCACTGTATCGCCGGTCACCGAATAGGATTTGGCGGTGCCGACGCCCAATCCGCCAGTGACGACCGGACCAGTGTTTATGCCGATATGGAGCGACAGAGGCGAGCCGGAGTGGGGGGTGCTTTCGCCGAGCCGCGCCGTCCGGGCGATCATGTCGAGAGCGGCGCGAAGCGCACGTTCCGGATCGTCCTCATGCGCGACCGGCGCACCGAACAAAGCGAGCAGTGCATCGCCGATGAATTTGTCGACGAAACCGCCAAAGTTTCGCACGGCCGCCGTCAATTCCTTGAACAGTTCGTTCTGCAGCGCTTGCATGACCTCGGGGTCGAGCTGCTCGCTGAGTGTTGTGAAGCCGCAAAGGTCGGCGAACAGGACCGTTACCGTCCGGCGATCGGCGTCAGAGACGGGATACTGCCCATCTTCGCTTTCGATGTTCGGAAGCAGCGACGGAGTTCGAGAAGGCTGCACAATGGTCCGGCTTGGCGTCGGAGCAGGCCGTTCGACGGCTTTTGCGGGCGCACCGACGCTTGCCCCACATTTCGGACAGAACTCGAAATCAGGTGCGCAGCGGTAGCCGCAACTGGCGCATGGCACGGGCTGGCGCCTGCCACACCTCGGACAGAAAGCGTAACCGCCCTCAACCTCGAAACCGCAGCCCGAGCAGTCCATCGAACAAGACCTCACTAGGGGCCGTGACGGCGTGATCTCGCTACGCACTTCACGGCCAAGGTTCACAAGAATGAACCGATAGCCGTCGACCAGCAAGCGGCAGCGCAAATGGGCATCGAGCGATCCGTGTGGGTCCGGTGGCAGAGCGCTGCCGATCGAGGGCGGAAGCCGTCGTCGAAATCCCGAAAGGCATCAGCGCCGAGGAAGCGGCCGGATCAGACGCCAGAGGCTCACCGATAGATCGCCGTCGCTTGCGGTTGCGCACCAGAAAATCAACCTGAAGTAGGCTCAGTTCTCCTTGATCTCTGCCTGGCCGATCTTGCGCCATCGGGCGTTTTCGCGAACCAGCTTCAGGTCGTCGGTCGCCTCGGCAAACGTCCGCAAACGGTATTGCCGGAGCAGGGCCGGGAAGAGCGCCCCTTCCGGCAGGCCGGCAAGCTGCTCGCGGACCGAGATCTTTTCGTCGATGACCCGCATGCCCCAGGCATTTTCCCGAACCTGCAATTCCGCAGCCAGATCGCGCTCTTCCGGCGCGTTTTCATCTAGCGCAGCCAGCAGGATCGAGTGGAAAAGCGCTACATAACCAATCTGTCTCAGGCCGCCCACAACCCGCACGCGCGGCAATATGGCAAGGACCAGGAACATCAGGAACAAGTTCGGCAGCAGCACGCCGTCCAGCAGCGCCTGCCTGAGATGCGGCCGCTCGAACGGAATGGAAAGACCATGCGGCCTGCCAGGCTCGATCAGGTGCCCGTTCTCGAGGACGAGCTTGCGCACGCGCTCCTCGCGGATGCCCCAGAAATAGGCCGTGGCATTGGGCAGGAACCTGCCAAATGGGCTCGATGCGGCTGCTTGCAAGGCACGTTCGAGACGCTGGCGCCTTGCGGGCTCAAGGAGCAGCCTGGAAACAAGGCTGCCGTCATGTTCCAGATGCCGCGCCATGGCAGCCGCGGCGAGCCGATCATCGATGAAAATCGGCTGGGCCATGCCGGAACGATCCCAATCGGCGACCAGATCCTCGTTGAGGGCTATCAGCGCATCGGCGGCGGTTCCAAACACCTTGTCCTGGCTGGCAAGCAGTGTACCCAGCCAGCGGCTGGCATCCGTTTCGTCGCCCACCGCTTCGAGCGCGCGCTTGTTGAGGGAGACGGGACCGGCCACGCAGGCGCTTTTGCGGCACAGTTTGTGGCGCCCCATTCCAAACAGGTTAACCTTGTCGTCGCCGACATCGAGCCATCCCGGCCCCTCCCGGCCAATTGTCTCCATGGTCATCGTCGTTCCCATGAAGCTGAAGAAGGCCGACAGCCCGTTTTCGACCGCGCCGAGCCAGGCAAGCAGGAGGGCATCGAAGGTGATCCGGTCCATCAGAAGCAGGCAGTGCAGGCCGGACTGAATCACCGGTCTGTGCTCGAATTCTTCGAGGGCCTTGCCGATCTCTTCGGGCTGCATGAACACCTCAAGGCGCTGATGCAGGACTTCGCGCAGGATCGAGCGGGCAGCGATTGCCGGGCCCGATGCAGGCCTTGCCACCGGCCGCCACACATGGCGGGCATAATCTGAAACCGGCGCATTCCAGTTCTGCTCGATGTCACGCACGACTTCCGGGCAGAGCAGCGACAGCACCGCCAGAATTTCCACCGGAGGCGTAGGGGTTGGGTCAAAGACGGCGGTCATTGGTCCCGTCTAGCCGCTTGCGGTGCAAACGCCAAGGGAGACCAGACAACAGCGGATATCAGAACCGCAGCCGGGCCATGCTCAGGAGGTCGTGGTACTGCCCGTCGGTAAACCCGGCCTTCACATGCCGGCCTTCGACCTCGAAGCCGTGGCTTGTGTAGAGACGGACGGCCGGCTCGTTGTCGGCAAAGACGGTCAATTCGACTCGCTTCAGGGCGCGCCAGTTGTCGGCCACGTCAAGCAGCGCGCCAAGTATGGCAGAGCCGATACCCTTGCCGACAAAGGCATCGTCAAGCCCGATATTGATCTCGCCGATATGCGAACGGCGCGGCGAACCCTGCACGACCAGGCTGCCATGGCCGACGACCTTGCCGTCCAACTCGGCAACGATCCAGGTGGTTTCCTGGCCGGACTTGGCGATGCGCCGCTCCACCTGCTCCACCATCTCGAAGGGCATCCTGAGCGTGCCCCAGCGGAAGCCCGGCATGTTGAAGATAGCGCAAAGCGCCTCCGCATCGCTTAGCCGGACGGACCGGAGCTGCGGCTGGATTTTCTTTGGGGATGGCGAGGTCGTGCTGGTCATGGCTTTCCCGGCAAAGGCGATCGGCCCGGCACGATGCACCGGACGTCACCTGAAAATCCAGCGGTCTCTTCAACCTATGACGCCGATTGCGAGCTAAAATACCGAGAGGCGGCGTAGAATTTGAAGACGCCGCTGATGCCGATCCAGCCGAAAAGGCCGAGCCAGCACAATGTCCTGGTCGCTGTCCAGTCAATCCGGTGCACCGCAGCGTCGGTGATAACGAGGCCAAGGATGGCAAGCAGGCCAGTGAGAAACTGCGCCAGGCCGAGCACCAGCAGTTCCTCGCGCGGCGCGCTTCTCCAGACGAGATATACACCGGCCGCACCGGCCAGGAAGATGGCGCTGTAGACCTGAGCATGGAAGGCATCGATCGGCCATGGCCAGAGGCTGCCGAATGTCAGGGGAAACAGCAACAGGCCTAGGCCATAGAGCCCAAGGATCGCCGATTCCACCGGCATGTAGCCGCGCCATGCCGGATTTAAGGTCACGCCTTTTGCAGAAGGACGGGCCTTGGCCCTCCACAGGAACAGCCCGGATACCGCGACAGAAGCGAGATAGACCAAAAACCAGAGCCAGGGCGCTTTGCGCTCGAAGTTGAAATAGCCGAGATTGATGAACGAAGCCAGCGACACGATGACGGTGAAGATGAAGGCCATGACGAGCACGAGCCTGCCGGGCGACCAGCGATTCCAGACCAGCAGCGCCGCCATCACGACCATTTCGGCGGTGTAGAAGCCGCCGAGGAAGCGGGCATTGAACGGCGTGACGGCCCAAGGCCAGCGCGGCTTGACCAGCACAGGCGCGAAAAACAGGCCGGCGCCTACGATCAGCACGATGATGACCACCACAGAGAATAGGCGCAGGGCCGCGGGAAATGGCGGGTTGTTGGATGTCGGCATGGGAGAAAGTCCCCAAGATGAATGCCCCATGGACCATCATAGTGCCGCTTGCGGCCGGTGAAAATCCGCCGAATGGAAATTGAACTGTCACCATGCCCATCTATTCGATTGGCCGTAGGATGCGTTTCGAAGTAAGATGGAGTACTGGGACCAAAGACGCCTCCGGGGGCGCATTTTCCGGAGCCTGCACGATGAACGAAGCTCAGGATCTGTTCTCGCTTCTGCGGCAATCGACCGGTGTCGATCCGCAGGCAATCGACGCGATCAAGCGAACCATCGCGGAGGGCAAGGACCGCGAACTTTGCCGCATCAATGCGCCAGCCTTCGCCAGCAAGCATGGCCTCGACGAGGAACGCGCCATAAGCGCCTTTCTCCATGCGGCACGGGTAGGCATCTTCGACATTTCCTGGAATGTTCTATGCCCCGGCTGTGGCGGCGTGCTCGACACAAACGCCACGCTGAAAACCCTGCAGAAGGACGAATACACCTGCGCGCTGTGCTCCGAGGGCTATTCGCCGACCCTCGACGAGATGGTCGAGGTGACATTCACCGTCAGTCCCCGCGTGCGCAGGATTGCCGCCCACAATCCACACGAACTGCCCTTGCTGGAATATTACCGCCAGATCTACTGGGCGTCCGGCGTCGATCTGCCGGAAGAGGATTTCGCGAAAAAGATCGAAGCGTTCTCGCTGGAGGATATCGAGCTTGCCCCCGGCGAAAAGGCGGTTCTGCCCATACAGCTTCCGTCTGAATTCGTCATCGTCTTCGAGCCGGTCACCCATTCAGCACAGTTCATCGACGTGAAGGGCGAACCAACAAAAGAGCGCCGAAGCCTCTCTTTGGTCTTCGACCGCGACCATGTCCAGAACCAGACGCTGGAGATGCAACCCGGCCCGTTGCGCATTTCGCTGGAGAACAGGACCGACACACGCGTGCTGCCGACGGTCTTCATCGCCGGCCAGGAATTGCATGGTCTCCTGGGTAAACGCCGGCCCTTCCTGACCGCCAAGCGCCTGCTCACCAACCAGACGTTCCGCGATCTCTATCGCACGGATACGCTCGACATCGACCAGCGCCTGAAAATCACCAGCCTGACCTTCCTGTTCACCGACCTGCGCGGATCGACCGAGCTTTACGAGCGGGTGGGCGATCTTTCGGCCTTCGATCTCGTGCGCGTGCATTTCCAGGTTCTGCACGAGATCGTTGCGGCGGAGGCAGGCGCGGTGGTCAAGACGATCGGTGATGCGGTGATGGCGACCTTCGCGACGCCTGATCGTGCGATTGCTGCGGCCCTCAGGATGCGCGATGCCATGCGTGAGCTCAACGACAAGAGCGGGCGCGAGGATCTGCTGCTCAAGATCGGAGTCCATGCCGGCCCGTGCATCGCCGTGTCCATGAACGAGCGACAGGACTATTTCGGCCAGACGGTCAACATTGCTTCGCGGGTCCAGAACCTTGCCAATGCACAGGCGATCTTCGCCACTCGTGCCGTGGTCGGCGACAATCTCACCGCCGATCTGTTGCACAGGAACGCGCTGACGCCCGTGCCCCACGACGTCTCGCTGCGCGGCATTGAGCGGGAGATAGCAGTATTTATGATCCCCTGAAGATTTGGCCCCGAAGATTTGGCCGCCAAATGTTTGGGTCGTCTCGGCCCCTCACACGCGCCTGCAGACAAAATAACGATCGGCGGGCACCGAAGGCGGCGGCTGGAGGCGTTGCAACAGCGGGTGGTCGAGGGGCGTGCCGCTGACCGCGAAGCCGCCGACGCGAAGCAGGCGCGCGATCAGATCGGGAAGCCAGGTAGAGGTCACTGCGTCGCGATCGTCATAGCCGGTGCCGATGTCAGCATGAACGAGAGCCGCGTCGATGCCAATGAACCTCTTCGCCGTCTCGCGTATTTCGCCGAGCACGAAGTCTTCAGCGTCGGGAATTGAGCTGGCGTGTGCGCTAAGTTCACGGTCGAACACCACGATCCGGCGTCCGGGCAGGCGCTCGCGCAGATGGTGGTACGTCCGGCCGTTGCCGAGGCCGAGCTCGAGCACCGGCCCTTCCATCTTCGCCACCTCGGGGCAAACCTGATCGAGAATGTCGCGCTGTGCGGTCATCCTGCTGATGAAATTCTCAAGGCGAGTCATATGCGTGTGTGTCCTGAAACCAGCTCAAGAGATCAGCAATGCCCGCGACCAGAGCGGTTCACGGGTGAAACCCGAGGGCGACATGTTAACCGCCGATCGCGTCCCGGCACGTATAGAGGCGAACGATGAACCCTGCAATAACCGAACAGGCTGCCGACAGGATCATACCGGGTGGAGCGGGTGGCCCGGCGCGCGGCGGAATAGCGATCTCACTTGTAGGGATCTGCGGCGTCCCGCAGGCCGTCGCCGAGGAAGTTGAACGCCAGGATGACGAGAATGACGGGGAGCATCGGCAAAAGCAGCCATGGATAGAACGCGATGACGCTGACGCTGCGCGCCTCCGTGAGCAGGATGCCCCAGCTGGTTATCGGCGCCCTCAGGCCGAGCCCGAGGAAGCTCAGCGCCGTCTCGCCCAGGATCATGCCGGGTATGGAGATCGTCGCCGTCGCGATCAGATGCGACATGAAGCCGGGAATGAGATGCCGCCCGATGATGCGGCTGCTTCTGGCGCCCATCAATTGCGCAGCCAGAACGTAATCCTCCTCGCGCAACGCTAGAAGCTTCGAACGCACGGCCCGCGCCAATCCGGTCCAGTCGAGTAGCCCGAGGATGACGGTGATGCCGAAATAGATCAGGATCGGACTCCAGGTTATCGGCATGATCGCCGCCAGAGCCAGCCATAGCGGAATACTGGGGATTGACTGCAGAACTTCGATTATCCGTTGAACGATCAGGTCGAATATACCGCCGTGATAGCCGGCCAGTCCGCCGATGACGATGCCGAGCAGGAAGCTGAAACTGATGCCGACGAGGCCGATTGTCAGTGAAATGCGTGCGCCATAGATGATGCGCGAGAGCACGTCGCGCCCCAGCCTGTCAGTGCCGGCCAGAAAGAGCTGGCCGTTTTCGGCAGGGCAGACAAAATGCCTGTCACCTTCGATCAGGCCCCAGAACCGATAACTGTCGCCCTTGCAGAAGAAACGGATCCGCTGAACATCATCTTGATTCTCGATGTAGTTCCGCTTGAGCGTGTCCATATCCAGCGTCATCTGGCGGCCATAAACGAACGGCCCGACGAACTGGCCGTTGTGGAACAGGTGCACCCGCTGCGGCGGCGAATAGATGTAGTCCATGTTGCGCGTGTGCAGATTGTAGGGGGCCAGGAACTCGCAGATCAGTATTCCGAAATAAAGCGCTGCCAGGAATATGCCTGAAATAACGGCAAGCCGGTGCTCCCGGAATTTCCACCACATCAGCCGCAACTGCGACGCCTGAAAGACCTTCGACTGCTCCGGCGTCATCGCCTCGACCGACTCCAGGTCAAAGGGCGCGGTGGAAACGTAGTGTTGCAGCGGAGCACCCGGAGCGGGCAGCGGCGAATGCGTGCTCATTTGGTGCTACCGCCCTGCAAACGAATTCTTGGATCAAGCAGCGCCAGCGCCAGGTCGGAAATCAGGACACCGATGACCGTCAGGAAGGCGAGGAACATGAGGAACGACCCTGCCAGGTACATGTCCTGGCTTTGCAGCGCCTTGATCAGCATCGGCCCGGTCGTTTCCAAAGACAGCACGATCGCCGTGATTTCGGCGCCGGAGATGATGGCCGGCAGGATAGAGCCGATGTCGGAAATGAAGAAATTGAGCGCCATGCGCAGCGGATATTTGACCAGCGCCTTGAACGGATGAAGTCCCTTGGCGCGCGCGGTCACGACATATTGCTTGTGTAGCTCGTCGAGAAGATTGGCGCGCAGCCGCCGGATCATGCTTGCCGTGCCCCCGGTGCCGATGATCAAGACCGGAATCCAGAGATGGGCGAGGATCGACTTCGCCTTGGCCCAGCTCATCGGCTCGCCGAGATATTGCTGGTCCATGAGATGGCCGATGGATGTGCCGAACCAGATGTTGGCGAAATACATCAGGATCAGCGCCAGCATGAAGTTCGGAATGGCAAGGCCGAGAAGGCCGAAGAGAGTCAGGCCGTAGTCGCCCCAGCTGTATTGATGCGTGGCGGAGTACATGCCGATCGGAAAGGCGATGAGCCAGGTGAAGATGATCGTGACGAAGGAAACCAGCACGGTCAGCCACATTCGGTCCCCGACGACGTCGCGGACCGGCAGCTCATATTCGAAGGAATAGCCAAAATCGCCGCGCAGCATCCCGCCGACCCAGTAGAAGTAGCGAATGACCGGTGGCTGGTCGAAACCATAGTCCTTGCGCATCATCTCGATGCGATCGGAATCCACCGCTTCGCCCTGAGCCCGAAGCTCGGCAACATAGCTGTCGAAATAGTCGCCGGGTGGAAGTTCGATGATCGTGAACACCAGTGCCGATATGACCAGCAGCGTTGGAACCATCACGGCAATGCGCCAGACAAAATATCGAAGCACGCTCAGGACTCTCCAAGCCAGAATGTATCCGGCATGTAGACACCGAAATAGGCGGTCGGGTCGTAGCCGTAGAGCGCCTTGTCAGGCAGATTGCGCAGCCGCGAGGACGCCAGAACCGGCTGATGCGTTCCGTTCACGGTGCCGATCGAAAACACCTGGTCGGTGTAGATCGACAGCATTGAATTCCAGATTTCCGCACGCTCCGTGGCTTCGGTCGATGCCTTCCAGCGTTTAAGCAAAGCCATCAGCTCGACCACAGGCGGAAGATCGGGCGCCTCACCGACCTTGCCATGAGACAAGTGGTGAGCACCCCAGAGCGGCCATTGCAGCTGGTCGTCCATAGTTGGGGCCAACTGGTACGGGTTCATGTCGGCGGTCGGCACGCCATTGTCGATGCCCGACCACATCGACATCATGATCTGGCCGCCAAGCGCGCGGCTGCGGAAGATATCGCGCTGCGAAGTCCGGATGAACAGGGCGATCCCGATCTTGCGCCAGTGATCGGTGATGAGTTCGAGCGCGTCGGTTTCCAGCGTGCTTTCGCCGGCCGTCTCCACTATGATCTGCGCTGGGCGTCCGTCGGGAAGTATCCGCAGGCCGTCATCGTCACGCGTCTGAAGCCCGGCCTCGTCGAGCAGGGCATTGGCCTGGTCGGGATCATGGGCGACCCAGGCTTTCGCGAATTCCGGCCGGTAGAGCGGGCTCTCCGGCAGGACCGTATCGGCACTTTCCTGCCCCAGTCCGTAGAACACGGCCAAATTGATCTCGCGCCTATCCACAGCGAGCGAAAGGGCGCGGCGCACGCGAACGTCACGAAGAAGGCCACGCCACACCTGGTCGGCACAATTCAGATTGGGCAGCAGCGCCAGCCGCGAACCCTGTGTGCGTTTCCAGAGATGCATCTTCACCGGGTAGCGCTTCTCCGCATCCTTCAGGAAGGAGTAGTCGGTGAAGTCAATTCCCATGCTTTGCAGGTCGCTCTCGCCCGCACCGGTCTTGGCGGAAATGATCGCCGGCGAGCTGACATTCATGACAATCCGGTCAACATAGGGCATTTGCCGGCCATTCTCGTCTACTCGATGAAAGAACGGGTTGCGCTCGAAGACGAATTGCTCGGCCGGGGGCTTGGTCCGGTTCCGCCATGGATCGAGCGTCGGCAGTTCCGGGTTCTCCGGGCGATACTGCCGCGACATGCGGATATGCAGGAGCGTCCATTTCTTGGCCCGGTTCTCCTTCATCAGGCCGGCGAGCCGAAATGGATCCTGGTATTTCTTGTGGAACTGCTTGAGATAGGTGGCCGGCAGAACCAGCGATAGCGGCGAAGCAGCAGCAAGCTTGGGCAGGAAGTCGGGATTGGGCGCATCCCAACTATAGCGGACCGTCGACGGATCGACGATCTCGAAGCGTGGCGGCTTGGCGTTCGCCAGCAGGGCAGGGGCAAGCCCGCCTTGCGAAAGCTCATCGTTCAGCCAGACATCTTCCCAGCAATAGCGAAAATCCTCCGGCGTCAGCAGGCTACCGTCAGACCATTTATGGCCTTCCCGAATCTTGAAAGTGAAGACGCGATCATCCGCTACGTCGAAACTTTCGAGAATGTCGGCTTGCAAGTTGAGCTTTTCGTCATAGCCGACCAGGCGAGCATACCCGTAGATCGTCATCATCCGGATATCTTTCTGGCTGCCGATGATCGTGCGCAGCGTGCCGCCATACTGGCCGGGCTGCCGGCCCATCGCGGCGAGGTTCAACGCGCGCGGGCTCTTGGGCAAGCGTTCGGCGAGTGCCGGCAGCGCCTTGGCCTTCAGCTGCGGCTGAAGAAATTCCGGCTCCAGATCGCCGGCGCGCGACGTGCCCGGCAGAAATGCCGAAGCCATAAGTCCAAGGACGGTGCGCCGGCTGATCAATGGCGTAACTCGCTGACATCGGCCGTACGCCGGGCCAGCACGAGGTGGCCGCCGCCAAGGTCGAGCGGCGACAGCATATCCTTGTCGCTCTCGTCGCGGAATTGCGGTCCCCATGCGCTGGTGTCGGAAGCGCCGTCGAGCTTCAGCGTTTTGAAGTCCATCGGCCTGTCGAGATCAGGGAAAGGTACTGCGGCGACCAGTGAGCGCGTGTAGGGGTGGACCGGTTTCCTAAGCAGAATTTCGCGCGGCGCGAGCTCGACGATACGGCCGCCGCACATCACCGCGATGCGGTCTGCCATGTAGTCCACCACCGCCAGGTTGTGGGATATGAACAGGTAGGTCAGGCCCAGTTCCTTCTGCAGGTCCTTCAGAAGGTTCAGGATCTGCGCCTGGACGGAGACATCGAGTGCCGAAACCGGCTCGTCGCAGATCAGGAGTTCAGGCCCCAGCGCCAACGCGCGCGCGATGCCGATACGCTGACGCTGCCCGCCGGAGAAACTGTGCGGATAACGCTTTATGAAGCGCGGATCGAGCCCGATTGCCTGCATCAGGCTCTTGACCGTGACGAGTCGGGACGCGGCATTGCCACGTTGATGGATTTCCAGCGGCTCGCTCAAGATGTTCTCCACCGTCATGCGAGGTGAAAGCGACGAAACCGGGTCCTGGAAGACCATCTGGATTTTCGCGCGCAGCATGCGCAGGGCGTCTCCCTCGGCTTCCAGGACGTCGATCGGACCATCGCTGCCGTTGAAGATCACAGAGCCGCCGCTTGGTGTGACAGCCCGCATGAGGACTTTGCTGACGGTGGTTTTGCCGGAGCCGCTTTCGCCGACAAGACCCAGACACTCACCCCGCCTGATATCGAAGCTCACGCCGTCGACGGCGCGAACAGAGGTTTGATGATCTCCGCCGAACCATCCGGACTTGCGGATGGTGAAGGTCTTTGTCAGATCCCTGACCGACAGCAGGATGTCGTCCGGCCCCTTCGATGCCGGCGCCGTCTGCTTGCCGAGCAAGTTCCCGACATTCACCGGCACCTCGCGGAGCGCCTTTAGCCTTTCGCCAGGCTTCAGGTCGAAATGCGGAACGGCTGCCATCAGGCCCTTCAGGTAAGGGTGGCCTGGCCGGCGGAATATCGCCTCGACAGGTCCCGCTTCCATGATCTCGCCATGGTACATGACCACCACCTCGTCGGCGACATTGGCGACCACGCCAAGGTCGTGCGTGATCAGCAGCATCGCCATGTTCAGCTTGGCCTGAAGCCCGCGCAGCAATTGCAGGATTTGCGCCTGGATGGTGACGTCCAAGGCCGTTGTCGGCTCGTCGGCGATCAACAGGGCGGGCCGGCAGATAAGCGCCATGGCGATCATGGCGCGTTGACGCAATCCTCCCGAAAGTTCAAACGGATACATGTCATAGGCGCGCTTGGGGTTGGGAAAGCCGACAAGGTCGAGCATTTCCTCGGCCCGCGCCTTGCGCTCCGCCCGCGCCATGGGCGTATGAATCTGCAGGGATTCGCTGACCTGATTGCCGACCGTGTGCAGCGGCGACAGTGATGTCATCGGCTCCTGAAAGATCTTGCCGATGCGGCTGCCTCTCAACGCCCGGATTTCGGGTCCGTCACGCGGCATCTGCAGGATATCCTGCGTCGTGCCGGGCTTTTCAGGATCGGAAAACAGGATACGGCCGCGAACATGGGCTGTGTTCGGCAAAATGCCCATCACTGCCTGGCTGAGAACCGATTTTCCGGAACCGGACTCGCCTACAAGCGCAGTGACCTTGCCGGGCAAGACGCGAAGATTTGCACGTCTGACGGCATGCAACGGTCCGCCGATAATGGCAAAAGAGATGCCAACATCCTCGATCCGCAGCAGATCAACACCCGAATTCATTCTCACACCAGCCCCACTCTGGCAGCCCGCCCGGCGGCGGGCCCAGAAAGCGAGACTAACGCATTGGCAGCGCAGAGCAACTTGGATTCGAAATCGGTCGCCAGTTCCCTGGCGGAACCGGCGACCGGACTGCGCACCAAAGGCGTTCGGATCAGATCGTGGCGGTTACTGGAGCTTCCTCCGGTCGGCCGCCGACAGCCGCGCTGCATCGCGATGAAGCAGCATGACCTGCTCGGCGTCGGATATTCGGTCGTGAATCGGCTCCAGCGCACCGTCTTCATCGAGTGCGAGAGCACCCGACAGATCGGGTGAAAGCACCGTCAGCTTCTGTTTGACGCCCGCCAGTTCCTCGTTGCCGAGCGTCAGCCAGCTGTTGGCGCCGCAATAGCTGGCGAAGTCTTTGCTGGCGAGAACGCTGTGCGGATATTTCTTGGTCAGGGTCTGGAGGCGCTGGACCTCATTTACAGCCGAGCCGAAGACAGAGAATGTGAGCCGGTCCGTAAGCCCGACATTGCCGAACATCACATTGCCGACATGCAGGCCGATGCCAAAGTTTATGTCGCCCAATCCCTGCTCCTTTCTGCGCAGATTGAGATCTTTCATGCGCGCCGTGGCCTTGTGCGCTGCCGCAAGAGCAGCCTGGCAGGCGATCTCGGACTGCGAGCGGTGCCTTTCGCAAGGGAAGACGGCAATGAAGCCATCCCCCAGGAAACTCATGATCTGCCCGCCTCTGCGATTGAAAGGTGCAGCAATGGCATCGAAGAACTGGTTCAGCGTATCGATGTAGATTTCGCGGCCGGAAGTTTCGGCAAGCCTTGTCGAGCCGCGCATATCGGCCATGACCAGTGCGGCCCGGATTGTGTCGCCCTCGCCGCGCTTGATCTGGCCGTCCAGCACGCGCCTGCCTGCGTCGCCGCCGAGATACGTGGTCATCATGTTGTCGGCCAGCTTGGTGAGCACCGCCATCTTCGTTGCGATAGCGAGATGGTTCTGGATGCGCAGCAGCGCTGAAATCATGCTGTCGCTGAAGCCTGCAGCGCTGTCGGTCGACCAGGACCCGAGCATGCCCTGACTGGTATTGCCGTTGAAGGGATGCACGAATGCCATGTAGTCGGTCACGCCCATAAGCCTGAGGTCATCGAAAACAGGAAATTCCGACGGTACCGACGGGTCGAGCCGGCGCCGCAGATGGTCGAGCTTGTTGCTGAGCAGATGGTAGTATGGGCTGGTCAGGAATCTGTCGGAATGAGCGCCGTCCTCTTTGCGGAAGCCTTCCACTTCCATGCCCTGGCCGCGAATCCAGGTGAAGCCAAGCGCGTCATAAAGCGGATGAAGCATCGAAAAGCTCAAATGCACCCGCTTCAGCGGCAGGCCGGCAGCAGCCAGCCGTTCACAAAAACCCTTTACCAATGTTTCCAGGGCGTCGCCCGCCAGCGCCGATCGGGTGAGCCAATCGGCAACCTTATCCATGAGAATGCTGGAAATTTCTGCTTGCGCTGTGCTCATGCTGTCTTGAGACCCGTCGAAGACGAGCCATTCTCCTTTGATCCGCCCCAACACGGTCCGCTAACGACCCCAGGGATAAGACCCTCGAAGTCAATGAAGCCGGCTTTGGGCAAAAGCCGGCGAGGGGCATTATGTGGCGAGGCTGCCGGGGGAGTGCAATCACGATCCTGACATCAGGCAAAAAAACTCGCCGGCTCAGACGCGGTCAGGCCTTCACCACCGTCTCTCGGGCCAGCCCGAGGCGGCCAAAAACATTGCGTGTGTCGATGATCAGAAGAGCGTGATCAGCGATCGCCTGATAGTCGATCGCGTCGTGGTCGGTTGCAATGACGACAGCATCGAAATCCTTCAATGCCGCCTCGGTCAATTCGACCGAGCGCCGCCCCTTGATCGTCATATGCTCCCGTGTGGTCGGGATCTCGGTAACATGCGGATCGTGGAATTCCGCCTTGCCGCCCCATTCCTCGATGAGTTCAATGAGCCGCAACGAGGGGCTTTCGCGGATGTCGGGCACATTCTTCTTGTAGGCGAGCCCGATGATGAGAATGCGCGAGCGGCTGAGCGCCTTGCCGCAGCGCTGGTCCAGCGCCTTCGCCAGTTCATCGACCACATGACGCGGCATGGCCGTGTTGATCTCTGCCGCCAGCTCGATGAAGCGGGTCGGCATTTCGTATTCGCGCGCCTTCCACGTCAGGTAGAAGGGATCGATCGGAACGCAGTGCCCGCCGAGTCCGGGGCCAGGATAAAAAGGCATGTAGCCGAAGGGCTTGCTCTTTGCCGCCTCGATCACCTCCCAGATGTCGATACCCATCGCACCGAGCACGACCTTCAACTCGTTGACCAGGGCTATGTTGACCGAGCGGAAGATGTTTTCCGTCAGCTTGACCGCCTCGGCGGTCGCCGTGGTGGAAACTGGAACGACGGTCTTGACCACGCCCTGGTAGAAAGCCTGCACGAGTATCGCCGCTTCAATGCCGTCGCCTGCCACGACCTTGGGGATTGTCGCGACTTCAAAGCTGCGGTTGCCGGGATCCTCGCGTTCGGGCGAGAAACCGAGGAAGAACTCTATCTTCGACTGCAAGCCGGTCTCTTCCAGTATCGGCTTGATCACGTCGTCGGTGGTGCCGGGATAGGTGGTCGATTCCAGCACGATCAGCTGGCCGAGACGCAGATGCTTCGCTACGGTGCCTGCCGTGTTCCTGACAAAGGAGAGGTCCGGCTCACGGTTTTTCGTCAGCGGTGTCGGAACGCAGATGATGATGACATCGCAGACGTCCAGTTCGGCAAAATCCGCAGTGCCGCGGAACTGTCCGCTCGCCACCTGGTCGGCAAGGGCTGTCGACGTCACCGCCTCAATGTAGGATTGGCCGTTGTTCAGGCTCTCGACCTTCTGGGCTTCGATGTCGAAGCCGGAAACCGGGAAGCCGGCGCGTGCGATCGCAACTGCCAGCGGCAACCCGACATAGCCCAGCCCGATCACGCCGACTTGCGCGGCGCGCGTCGAAATCAGGTTCAGAAGACGGTCATATGTCGATCGTGAGGCGTCCAAAAATCTGCTTTCCGTCAATTCGGACAGGCCGTCCGCGCCCATGGCGAGGCTCACCTGGTTCCCCAAGAACCCCGAGGCATATTGCGGAAAATCGATTTCCGCAAGCTGTCGTCAGACCGGCACCTTCGCCTTCAGGCTTGCGGCGGCCATCGCATAGCCGCCGGCGGCGCCATCGATGAAATGAACGTGATCGCGTTGCAGTGGCGAGGCGACGAGGCATGTCATCAAGGCCGATTTCTGGCGGTGCAGGCCATAGTTGCAGATGCCCGCCTCTTCCGCCTGTTTCAGCCGGTTCTCGATCCGTTGCAACACGTCCGCGTCAACGTCGATAGTCATCTTCAAGCCGTCGTCGAACTTCCGGAAATCCGAATTGCTGGCCACGTCGCGTTTGTAGATCTTCGGATCGAAGCTGCCGATCGTCCAGCCATATCTATCGGTGACAGCCGTAAGCGTCAGCTGGAACAATATCCACAGCTTCGACAGCCACCGCCATCCTGCCGGCGCCATGGCCCGCGCCTCGATATCGAGGCCGGCGGGCGAAAAACTGTAGGCCGGACCGTTCACCGGCAACGGGTGGCCATCGCGTTCCTGCCCCCCGGCAAGGGCGATGATGTCGGAAGCCAAAGACTGAAAACCGCGCAAGTCGCGCGACGGCCCCGGGATGGCTATGATCGAGACGATTTCGCCGTGCCGGGCGTCGATCGGGTTCCAGCGGCAGGAGAGGCCGGTAAGATCCGGCCGTGTGCCGGCTGGCGCAGGATCGATGCGGTAGCGCCCCGCTTTCATCTCGGCTTCCGCCCAACTGCCGCCACCGCCCGCAAACATGGCATAGAAGACCGCTTCGGAGGCCCGGAACCTCGCCACGCGAACGTCGAGGCCTTGCGCTCTTATATCCTCTATCGGCACGATTGCGGCACGCAAGGTCAGGTCCAGTTCGTCCGCCACCCATCTCTGGACAGCGGCCAGCGCGTTGCGGGTGATCTCCAGTGCCGAGCCGGGAAACGCCACGAGCGCGCCGTCGCCGCCGAAGACAAAGGGAATATCTCGCCGACCCAGCGCATTGAGCAGCGCCGAGATAACGCTGGCGCCGGCCATATTGACGGTTTTATAGCGCCCAGCGTCGATCGCCTTGGTCGAGCCGACGATGTCGGCGGTGGCCAGCGCCCAGCCATCCGGGAGAGGCCGATAGTTATCGATATCGGCAACGCTTTCGAACCTTGCGAAGACCGGCAAAGAAGCGACAAACGGATCGGACGCTGCAGCTGTTTCCATGAGCATCAGATACCACATTCCACTGCTTGAAAGTGAGTCGATCATGCTTCGAAATTGACTTGCGCAGGCTTTCCGATGATAGGGTCCGACGATGCGAATTGCCTTCTACGCGCCGCTGAAGTCGCCCAATCATCCCGTTGCCTCCGGCGACCGCCAGATGGCACGGACGCTGGTCAAGGCGCTGGAGCATGCAGGGCATAGCGTCGAACTGGCATCCGAATTGCGCTTCTATCTACGCGAACCGGTTCCGAAAAGTTTCGATGCGCTCAAGATCGAAGCCCGAGAGGAAGCCGCGCGGCTGACAAAGCTTTGGGATCGTGACGGCAAGCCCGATCTCTGGTTCTGCTATCATCCCTATTACAAGGCGCCCGACCTGATCGGACCCGAACTGGCGTCGGCCTTTGCTATCCCCTGTGTGACAGCGGAAGCCTCCTATTCAAGGCGGCGCAACGCCGGTTTGTGGGCCGACACGCAGGCGTTGGTGGCGCGAGCCGTCGAACAGGCAGCGCTGAACATCTGCTTCACGCAAAGGGATCGTCAGGGACTGGCTGATGCGATTCCCGACGCCGCTCTCGGTCTGCTTTCGCCCTTCATCGACACATCGGCATTCTGGGAAATGCCGGCACGGGGTTGTCCGACGCGCCTCGTTACCGTCGCCATGATGCGCCCGGGCGACAAAGTCGAAAGCTATCGCATGCTGGCGCAGGCGCTCGGTCCGATCGGCCACCTGCCCTGGACCATGTCCGTCGTCGGGGATGGGCCTGCCCGTGACGAGGTCAAAGCGCAATTCGCCGGCTTGCCCGCCGACCGTATCGTATGGCTTGGCGCGATTGAGCCGGCCGCCGTGCCGGATGTCCTCTACAGTGGGGGAATTTACGTCTGGCCGGGTTACGGCGAGGCCTATGGCGTTGCCTATCTTGAAGCACAGGCCGCCGGCCTTCCGGTGGTGGCTCAGGACATCGCCGGCGTGCCGGAGGTCGTGCGGGATGGCCAGACCGGGTTTCTCACCCCGCCGGGCGATGTGGCGGCGTTCGCTTCTGCCATTGAAAGGCTTCTCACCCGTAACGACGAAAGAACCATCATGGCCGCGGAAGCCAGACGTTTCATCCTCGAAGAACGCTCCCTCGGTGTTGCAGCGGGGCGTCTGGCCGAACTTCTTGCGAAGATCCCGGTTTCATGACATCCGATCGGATCTGGCAGCCCTTGGTGGAAGAACTGGCGTGCCGGCAACGGGCGGACCGTAAGGCAGAGTTCTGGCTCCGCGACGATGACGCCGTGGATCCGACGCCTGCGCTTGATCGGCTGCTCGACCTCACCGGTGAATTCGCAGTTCCGGTCACTCTGGCCGTCATTCCGGCCCTGACTGATGAGAAGCTTGTCGTCCGGCTCGACGAGGCGCCGCATGCCGCGGTCGCCATCCATGGCTGGGCGCACCGAAATCATGCGCCCGAGAACCAGAAAAAGCAGGAGCTCGGCGCGCATCGGCCACGCGAGGCGGTGCTCGATGATCTGGCTCGCGGGCTGTCGCATATAACCGGCCTGCACGGCTCACGTGCCGTTCCGATGCTGGTGCCACCCTGGAACAGGATCGACGCCGGCTTGGTACCCAACCTTGGATCGATAGGATTTGCGGCATTGTCGGTCTATGGGCCGCCGAAGCCGGCTCCACTGGCGGTCATCAACAGCAATGTCGACATCATGGATTGGCATGGCACGCGCGGCTGCCGAGATCATGGCCTATTGGTTCAGGCTATCATCGCGCAATTGCAGCGTGCACTCGGCGGCGGCGAACCGGTCGGCCTGCTCACCCACCATCTCGTACATGATGAATCGGCCTGGCTGTTCCTCGAACGGCTGTTCACAGTCACCGCACAGACTGAAGCGTGCGCATGGCTTCCGATCGGGACATTGATCGGGCGCAGCGCCAGTAGAGGAAAATAGCTCAGCGCTTTTTGTGCAACGAGCCCGGAAATTGGAGCGTCTGGCCATCCCGAGCGGCAAAAGCGCCGGCAAACCTGTCTTTGGCCAGTTGCTCGATCTCGTCCAGTTGCTCGTCGGTGCGTGTCGGATCGTGGTGAAACAGCGCAAGCCGCCGCGCACCGGCCGCCTCACAGAGCTTGACGCCCTGTTGCCACGTCGAATGCCCGTTACCGCGGCGGCGTTTCATTTCCTGGTCGGTGTAGGTGCAATCGTAAATGACGAGGTCGGCATCTTCGATCAGGGCGAGCACCGCCTGATCGAGTTTGTCCGGCTCGTGCTCAGTGTCTGTGATCACCGCCACGACCCGGCCGCCCCATTCGACCCGGTAGCCTATGCAGCCGCCCGGATGGATAAGACTGCCGGTTCGGACCACCACCCCATCGCGCGGGCGAAGCACGTCTCCGGATACGAAATCGCGGCAGTCGAGGCTTGCCTTGCAGATCTCCAGTTTCACCGGAAACCACGGCGGCCGCATGAACTCATCGACCATCTGCCGGGTCGTCATGCGTCCTGCAAGATGCCCGGACCAAAGCGTAAGCTTGACGCTCCGGTCATAGATCGGCGCAAAAAACGGCAGCCCGATGATGTGATCGTAATGGCAATGGGTGAAAAACAGGTCGAAATCGGTCACGCCTGACGCCCGAAGTGCGGCGCCGGCAGGCCGTAGGCCAGAGCCCGCGTCGAATAGAAGCGTATGCTTGCCGCATCGCATCTCAATGCAGCTCGTGTTGCCGCCATAGCGAGAGAATTCTGGCCCTGATACCGGAGTGCTGCCGCGCACGCCCCAAAACCTGACCAGGAAAACTTCGTAGTCCATGCTACCCCTTCCCAGTCCCCGTCGCCCATCGTAGCCAAACAACTGCTGCTAGGCGAGACAGGTTTTCTCCGGGGTAACCTTCTCAGCAAGAGGCCAGTGCCATCGCGACGGCGAGGATCGAGCGCACGTCATCCGTTATTTGGTGCTTCGTGCGTCGATCAGATCCGCGGTCGTATGGCTTAGGCGATCGGCAAGAACCCGCAATATCTCGATGGTCATTTCCGGGAACTCCCTCATAAGCCTCAGGAAATGATCCTTGCGGATCCTCAAGACTTCCAGCGGACTTGCCGCTCTGACGGTGGCGGTGCGAGAGCTGTTGCACAATATGGCGATCTCGCCAACAATCGAATTTGGCTCCAGTTCGGCAACTTTTATCGGTCCGCTGTCGGAATCGACCAGAATATCCGCCCTGCCTGAAAGGATGACATAGGCGGCGTCTCCCTCGTCGCCCTGCCGGAATAGGATCTGGCCGGCGCTGTAGCTCACACGATCGGATGTGAACGCAAGCAGCTTGAGCTTTGTCGGGTCGATGGCAGAGAACAAGGGAACGCGTTGCAGCATTGCAACTTCATCCTTGAGCAGCATTGTCGCAAACCTTCCCAAAATTCGCGTTTGCCAGACTAGAGCAATGGACGCCCAGATGGAATGAATTCTGTTTCCGGGATGGCGAGACGAACCGCGCGAAAGGTGGCGAGCCCGATGTCGTGCGATCGGGCGATGCCACCTGGCAATGGCGTCCGCCAACCGGAAACTCGAAGAGCCGGATGAATCTGCGGCAAACCCTTCGGGTTTCGGCGGGATGTGGCTTCGCTGCGCCCGTCGTCGAATCCCTTGACCTTGCAGTAAATTCCCACCGGCAGAATGATCCCATCTGAATGTCCGCTGCTCTATGACAACAGTCCCTTGAATGTACCGTTCCCTGCCAAAAGTGTCTCGGGTGTTCCGTCTTCCACCAATTTACCCGAATCGAAGACGAAAACGCGATCGAACATTATCGCCATCGCCGGATTCGTCACGACCCACACAATTGCCGGCGAATGGCCGTCGCGCCTGGCTTCCTCGAGCACGTTCCGCAGCACCTTGTCCTGCATGCGCTGGTCGAGCGCCGACAGCGGCCGGTTGAGAATGAGAAAATCAGGACGCTTGAGCAGGGCCCGGGCAACATCGAGTTTCTGTCGCTGCCCGCTGGTCAGCCGCCTGCCGCTGGAGCCGACGTTGAAGTCCAGGCCGACATCCAGAAGTTCGGCATAAAGCCCAAGTTCGTCAAGAATGTCATAGACGATGGAGCGTATGCGATCCGGCGCGTCGGGATGGTTGTTGCCCACACGCCCGAACAGGACATTATCCATGACGGTGGCCGCGGCAATGTATTTGGCGGGATCATACCGTTCGATGGCATTCTGCAGCTCGGGCGGCAGGTTTTCATAGAACAGGTTGCGTGCAGCGACGATCTTGCTCATCAGTTCGTCGCTCAGCAGGCCGAAGCGGTGCCGGGGCTCGATATAGGCAAAGCTCAAGGTGACGATCATGGCGCGGTCGCTCTCCGAAACCGCCTCGTGGGGACGGTTCTTGAGCCGTTGCAGCAAGGTTTCGTAGGTGGGTATCTCCTCGGCGCTCATGAAGGCAAGTTGCTGGAAGAACGGGTGATCGGGCGGCAGGTCGGCAAACAGCTCGATCGCCTGTTCGGCGATCTCCATGCCCATTTCGTAGAGCGTGCGGTCGAGGCCGGCTTGCCTCAGAACAGAAGCAAAATAGGGATTGGCCGCCAGAGCCCTGTCGGCCAGTTCGGGGCCGGCGGCAGCGCCGAAGAGCAGGTTTTGGCCGATCGTTGCTTCCTTGTTGTAGGCGCCCGGTTCGAAAGGAACCACCAGTCCGCTCAGCCCTTCGTGTTCCAGCCGGGCTCGCAGCGCCGCACGCAGTTCGACGATCCGCCGGGCAAGCTCGCTGTGACGCGTGAGATCGGCCGAAGAGCGCAAGCCAAGATCCAGGATATCGCGCGATAGAACAACCGCGTCGAGTACCCGGCGCACGGCTTCAAAGAGGTCGTGCGGGCCGGTAGCGCCGGCGGAAACATAGTTGATCCAGTCGCTGTGGATATCAAGATCCGGATTGCCCGACAGGCGCGCCTCATGCATGTTCCAGCGGTGCTGGTCTGCCGCAGCATCGTCATAAGGCACCGATGTCAGCGGCGCATGCTTCAGCCCGTAGAGCAGGTTATCGCGTAGGCTTGCCTGGAACAGGAAAACATCCGATGAGGCATAGGACATGCGCCGGCCGGTCACTGCTTCGGGGAGTTCAAGCAAGTCGTCGGCGCCCGAAGCGACCCTTCCGCTGTCCGGCCAGTTCAGCCTTGCGAAGGCTTCTGCAAGCGCCTCGGCTCCACCTGTTGCGGTACTGAGCAGCGCCACCGTCTCACCCGGCTTGATCTTGAGGGAGACACGGTCGAGGAGCATTGCACCGCCATCATCTGCTATCGACAGACCGATCGCCGACAGGGGCTTGGTCATCGGATCGGGATCGTCGATCGTCAATGCCCCGATCCTCGGCGCAATGAGCCGATCGACGGTGAATTGTTCAACGACCTGCTGATACTTGACCTGGACATCCTGCCGCGCCTGATCCCAGTCGATCAGTTCCTTCATCGGTCCGGGCAGGTCCTTGTAGGCGCCGATCACGGCCACGAGCTGACCGACGTCCAGCCGCCCCTGGATGACCAGATATCCGCCGATCATGTAAAACAGAAAGGGCGTGAGCTGCGCGAGAAAATTGTTCAGAAACTTCACCATGAATTTCCATTGGTAAAGATCGAAGCGGATCTTGAAGATGAGCCCGAGCCGGGCAGCTATGTCGGCGCGCTCGTAGTTTGATGTGTCGTGGACGTGTACCGCGCCGATGCCGTCGACGATTTCGCCAACCCGGCCCGAAAGCGCGCGCGCCGTCAACTGCCGTTCGCGCCCGAGCACGATCAGCCGCCGCCGCATTCGCGGGATGAGCACGATCTGGACCGCCACGATCCCGGCCGCGATCATTCCGAGCCAGAAATTCTGGACCACGATGAACAGCATGGCCGTCAGCGCCTGGCCGCCGAGCAGCACCGGCTGCACGAAGGCATCGCCGATGAAGCCGCCCAGCGGCTCCACCTCGTCCTTCACCATGGTCGCCACTTCGGCGGATTTCACCCGCTTGAAGTAAAACGGCGGAAACCGCAGCACACGATCGACCAGATCGAAGCGGATACGCCGCAGCATGCGTTCGCCGAGGCGGCCCTTGTAGGTGTTGATATAGAATTTGAACAGGCCGTTGATGACGACCAGCAAGAGGAACACAAGGCTCAGCGCAAACAGCGTCGCCACGCGGTCGAGCTGAAAACCGGAGAAGAACTGGACCTCTCCGATGAACGGCAGGTTATAGTGCAGCCTCATAAATGGCTGGGTCGCGCCCGGTTGCTCGAACCCGCTACCTTGGATCGGGCCGTTGATGATCAGCTTCGGCAGGTCGAAGGACATGAAATACGGGATCATCGAAAGCACGACGATCATCAATATCCAGAGCTGCTGCTTCTTGGTGTGCGTCCAGATATAGCGGGCTAGGCTGGGTTCCATATGCGGCTGTGGACCCTTCAGTTGGAACGATGCAGGATGTAAAAGCACCTGCCGGCGAATGGCGTGTCGGCAATTTCTTCGTCACCAAGAACAAGCTCGAAGCTGCAGCGCACGGAAATTGTCCTGCGCTCAACGATGGAAGGAACCTGCGACGCGGCGCGATCCAGTTCCGGCGCATGGTCGATGACAACGACATGGGCATTGCTGATCATCGAAGAAGGCGGCTGGCCAAACGGTTCGCGGCTTCGGTAGGGTTTCGGCGAATAGAAGAGCAGCACGAAGCCGCAGCTGAGCGGCTGGTGCTGGCGAATGGACGCCGATGGTACGGACAGATGCAACAGGCTCTCTCCGGCACCGGGCAATGGCGAAGCGGCTTGCAGCATAATCACGTCCGCGAATCAACAGCCTTCCGGGAGGCAAGATTGCGTTGTGTCGCCCGAAATCCCAACCTACAAGACGAATATGATGGATGTCACGCAACCACGCAATGCCGGCATGGACTGGCACGAGCAAGCCTTTGACCTGACGCGGGGAATTGCTGCCTATGTCAAGTGCCCCCTGGTGGCAGGGCTGGCGCGCGTCATCACCAGGCATCCGAACGCCGATATCGCCAACGCCTTCAACCACAAGCAGGTCGCCTGCAAGATGTGGGCGCTCGACAGGCTGTTCGAAAGCTGCGGCGGCCGGTTCGGGCGCATATGGGTTCTGGGTGGATGGTACGGCGTATTGCCGGCTATGCTTTTCAACGACGCCCGCTTCGACATCGCGGCAGTCGATAGCATCGACATCAATCCCGAAGTCGCGCCGGTCGCCCGGACCCTCAACCGGGAAGCCGGCGACCGGTTCCGGGCGCTGACGGCAGATATGTACGCACTCGACTATGCGGCCGGGCGGCCCGACCTGATGGTCAATACGAGCTGCGAACACATAGCCGATCTGCGCGCCTGGCTTGCTCTGCTTCCGCGGGGCACGACTGTACTGCTGCAATCGAACGATTATTTCAGCGAGCCGACGCACATCAACTGCGTGGCTTCGCTTGCAGCCTTCGAAGCAATGGCGGCGTTACGGGAGGTGGGGTTCTCCGGCGAACTGCCGACAAAAAAATATACGCGCTTTATGCTGATTGGAACTGTTTGACGCATTTCGCGCGGTTTGGGACAACGACATGCATAAACGAGGAGTTGAAGCGCGTCGCACGAACCTCGCCAGACGCGACGCGCGTTAGCATCTATCGTCTGTTTTGATCATGAACTTCTCCGAAACCGGGCCCCACTTTTAGGGACCATGTTCCATACCGCTGGCGCAGAATTTGCGCCGAGCGATGCGCGCCCTCCAGATCGAGACGATGCGCGGCTGGCGTCGGTCCCGCAAGCGCCTGTTGGATGGCTTGCGCCAAACCTTCAGGCGTTAGGTCCTTCTCCATCAGCACCGTTGCAAGACCGAGTTCTTCGAGCCTCAGGGTGCGAACCGTCTGTTCGGTTTCCCCGCCGGCTGCAAATGGAACGAGCAGAGAGCGACAACCCGCGCGCAGGACATCGCAGACCGTGTTGTAACCCGCCTGCGAGACCGACAGGCGGGCGCCGGTCAGCAGGCTGGCGAAATCCTCGCGGAACCGGAAGATGGACAGGACCGGCGAGGCATCGCGTGCGATCGCGTCAAACTCGTTTTTCGGCAGGTTTGGGCCGGTGATCAAACACCATTTCCAAGCTTTGTTGGCATTCCGCGCCGCTGCGATGGTGGAGCTGACAAGGCTCTTTCCGGCAGCCCCGCCGCCAACCGACACCAGAACGTCGAAGCGCTCGGAGGCCGCGGGCGATGGCGGCGCGGCAACGAGCCCTGTGTAGGTGACCTCGGCCTTGATCGCCCCAGCCAGTGGAAATGTCTTGTCGATGGTTGCGAAAGCCGGATCGCCATGGACCATGACAAGGTCGAAATGCCTGTTGATCAGATCGACCGTTTCCTCGTTTCGGCCGGGCTTGACGCGCTCCTGAAGGATATCACGGACCGACGTCGCCAGCAGCGGTCTGGGCGACGTCGCGTCGATGGCCTCGATCAGCGGCAGGAGTTCGAACCGCATCTGCCGGCGTCCAAATGGAAACGCCTCGACAATGACGATATCAGGCCTGCAATCCCGGAACGCCTGCAGCAGCATCTCTGAACGCCATCTCTTGAAATCATCGTCGATGGGTTTGCCCTGCAGGTCGACAAGTCCGGAAAATCCTTCATCACCGGAGGTGACAGGTGGCAGGGTTACAGATTTCACACCCACGCCCGGAAACCCCGCGATCGGCGCTCCGCCGGTCACGACGGTTACGTCAAACCCGTCATCGACCAGAGCCGCCGCGATGCGGCTGGCGCGCGCGAGATGGCCGATACCGAGCAGGTGCTGGACATAGAAGAGAGCGCGCAGCCGCTTCATTCGGCGGCCCGCCACTCCCGCTCGAACAGTTCCTTGAGCTGTCCAATGCTTGCCAAATGATCGAAATTACCGCGCACGCGCCGCTCTGCGGCGTCGCCGAGGCGGGCGCGCAGCACGGGATCACGGATCAGGCGCTCCAGCGCCTGCGCCAGGGAAATTGGGTTTTCCGTCGGAACCAGCAGCCCGGTTTCATCCGGCGATAGAAGCTCCGGCACGCCGGAAATATCGGTCGACACGCAGGCAAGCCGCTGGCTCGCCGCCTCCACCAGAACATTCGGCAGACCGTCCCGGTCGCCATTTGCGGTGATCCTGCAGGCCAGGGCGAAGATGTCGGCGCAGCGGTAGTGCTCAAGCACCTCCTCCTGCGCAAGCGCGCCTTTCCAAAAGACGCGGCCATCCAAGCCGAGCTTTTGCGCCAGCGCCTTGAACCGTTCCAGTTCCTCGCCGCCGCCGATATGCTCGAAACGCCACGCCAAATCACCAGGCAAGAGGGCAAGGGCCTCCAGCAACGTATCGTAACCTTTCTTTTCAACGGCGCGCCCGACACTCAGAATGATAACCGGTTCGTCCGGCGCCGAGCCGTCATGCTGTTTTCGCGCCTCGCCGAAACTGCCGAAGCGATCAAGGTCCAGCCCATGATAGCTCAGATGCACAGACGCGTTGCCGTTAGCGAGTTTTTTCAGGCGGTCGAAGCCGGTTTTCGTGCAAGTTACCGTCCAGCGGGCCGAGGAAAGCTTGCCAGCCAGATCCCAGTCCGCCGAAGTCCAGATGTCCTTGGCATGGGCCGAGCAACTCCAGGGCAGGCCACGAAGCTGGCTGGCATAGCGCGTCACCGATGCCGGTGTATGCGCGAAATGTGCGTGCAGCCAGCCCGCGTCTTCCGGCCATTCGGCCGCCAGCACGAGCGCTTGCCCGAAGCGGCGCGCGCGATTGCGCGTAAAGTCGCGGCCGAGGTCGATAGCCAGCGATCCGAGCGCGCGCCAGAAGCCCGGCCGAAGCAGATAAGCAAACAGGGAGCGAACCACGCGCAGCGGCTCTTCATGCAGATATTCCGGCAGATAATGGACGGGCGCTTTGATCTCGTCATGCACGGGGTGGCGTTTTGCGTCGGTCGGCCGCCTGAGCGCGAAGAGTATCAGGTCGAACCCCGCACGCTCCAGACCGAGCAGTTCCTGCGCGATGAAGGTTTCCGACAGCCGCGGATAGCCCTTCAGAACCACGACGATCTTGCGATGTTGCAACTCAGATCATGCCTTCAATGACCGAAAGGTGATGGCCGCCCCGCCGGTCGAGCAGTTCCGAGACGATTTCAGAAATGTGAGGCAGCCCTTCCAGCGTCAGATGCGGATGGCTCTGCGATGGGCCGGGCCGGGCCGGCAGCACCTCCAGCGCATTGGCAAACCGCTGGGAATCCTCGGCTTCTTCCGGCAAAAGCATCTCAATGAGGCCGAGTTCGGCTGCGCGCCGTGCTCGAATCAGTTGTTCCTCGCGGGGCTTGACGCGCGGCACGATCAGCGCCGGCTTGTCGAAAGACAGTATCTCGCAATAGGTGTTGTAACCGCCCATCGCCACGACCGCCTTGGCGCCGGCAATGAGATCTTCCATGCGGTTGTCGAACTCGATGATCTTGATATAGGGGATCTTGGCCCCCTTCTTGAGCAGCTTGTTGCGCTTGCGCGCCGGCATGTAAGGCCCAAGCACGATCAGCGCCCTATGCTGCAATTGCGGATCCTGCTGATAGGCATCGATGACACTGTGGATCAGGTCGCCGCCGTCACCGCCGCCACCGGTGGTAACGAGGATATAATCGCCGTCGGGCCGGTGGCCGGGCAACTCGTTCTTCTGCAGGCTCCGTTGCAGGAAACCGACGAACTTCATCTTTGCCCTGACAGCCGGCGGCACGTCCAAACCGATCAGCGGATCGTAGAAATCCGGCGGACCATAGACCCAGACCTTGTCGTAGAACAGGCCTATCTTGCGCATCACATCCCTGTGTGCCCACTCTGCTTCGAGCAGATGCGGCGCGTCCATCACCTCGCGCAGGCCGAGCACGAGCGTGGTGCCCCGCGTCTTAAGGTAGGACAGCGTGTCCTCGATCTCACCGCGCAGGCCAAGCGGTTCCTTGTCGACGATGAAGATATCCGGCCGGAAGGTCTCGGCTGTGTGGCGGATGATCGACTGGCGCATCCTTAGCGTCTCATGCAGATCGATATCCTTTTCCAGCGAGGTGTATTCGCCGTTGCGCAACTTGATGACGCTGGGGATCTTCACGAAGTCGACACGGGCGCGGTAGTCGAAGGCGCCAGCGATAGTCGCACCCGAAATGATAAGCACCTGAAGTCCGCGGAAATCCTCGACCAGCGAATGCGCGATCGTCCGGCAGCGCTGCAAGTGGCCGAGCCCGAACGTGTCGTGGCTGTACATGAGAATTCGAGCATTTTGTACGTGCTGGGTCATTGTTGAACGTCTTTTGGAATTCTCGCCTGAGGACCGTGGACGACCCCGCACGAAACCATCCTCGCGGGTCTGCCGACCTGTTTTGGAGCATGACGGCGCAATTATCAATTACCCAAGAGGGTCCATATGCAGAAGCCAGGAAGCTGCGTCAGCTCAGCTGCCACGCTGGTCCAGAAGAACCTGCATCATTTCTGGTCTTGATCATCTCGGATTGGCAGCGAAGATTCGGATAAGGCGGCGTTGGCAGAAATAGACGTTTCCAAGGTTGGGGTCGAGCGTTCGAATCGCTTCATCCGCTCCAAGTTCTCTCAAGGGAATCAAGCTATTGAGAGGCGCCTTTCGGGACGCTTTTTGCTTACAAGGCCAGCTTTGCCGCCTCCTGAAAGCCGATGTCCGAGTGACCAGGTTGACGGTCTCTCTCGCGCTAAAAGCAGCCATCAAAGGGTGACAGGTCAGCGCTATTTGTCATCTGTCCAAAATCTGCCCCTGCTGATAACCGGCGCTTGCATACATGCCAGTGGTTCTGAATTCTGTCGGACTGACGCCGAAGCCACGTCGGAATACCTTGGCGAAGTAGTTGGGATCTTCGAAGCCGCACATGCCGGAAATATCCTTCACCGGAAGGTCGGCGGACATGGTCAGTAGCTTTGCGGCGCGGTCGAGGCGTCTGTTGAGGACGAACTCAGCCGGAGGAATACCTTCATGCGCTGCGAACACACGTGAGAAATGCGCGCGACTGAGACCGGAAAGCCGCGCCAGCTCATCGACCGGCAACGGCAGATGCAGATGCGCACCGATATAGTCAGTCACCTGACGCACTACCGAATTCTCCGCCACGTCATTTCCGTGCAGTTCGAACACGTCGTCATAGAGTGCCATGGCCGCCTCGTAGGAAATTGCCGAGGCGCGTGCCGGCGTTGAGCCGTCGCCTTTGACCAGCCGGTAGGCGCAGTCGGCCAGATTATCGACGGTCCCTGCCCGAAGGCTGAACACCGGTCCTTTCGTTGCCAGGACTTCTCTATGGATGCGCAACGCTTCCGCCCCATGCATCGATATCCAGAAAAACTCCCAGCGCCCGCCTTTTTCGACCCAGTAGCGGTGCGAATGCGGAACAACCAACAGCATCGTCTCGCCCGGAGCGATGCGGTAGGACCTGGTTCCGTAACGCAGGTTTCCGGTGCCGCTGATGGTGTGCTGTATCACTGTGAACGGCGTCTGCCCGCGTCTGCGGCCATCCCAGCTATAGCCGGCATCCGTTCTCACGTCGTAGCCGGTGCTCGTCGGCATGGTGTGCAATCGCTGCCGAGCGCGCGGCAGGGAAATCATTTTCATCACCGGTCCAAGGTCGACGAGTTTTTGCAGCACAAAATTACCCTACAAAGCACATCTACGCCCTACCGGAGGGGCGTGATCTTACGCATATTGACCAAAAAACAAAAGAGATGAGGATGAAACCCCGGTTGCACGCCGCTTGGTTGCGTGTCTTCCGAATAACACGCCTGGACTGGATTTCTACGAACCGATTTTACCTATCGGTCCAATCCGCTTGCGGGAGAAGGTTCGAATGAGCAGATTTAAGATCGCAATCATTGGCGCGGGCAGCGTCGGTTTCACCAAGAAGCTGTTCACGGACATTTTGTGTGTCCCGGAGCTGCGCGACATCGAGTTCGCACTGACCGACATCAGCGAGCACAATCTCAAGATGATCGAGTCAATTCTCCTGCGGATCGTCAAGTCGAGTCAGCTTCCTGCACGGGTGACCGCGACGACGGACCGCCGCAAGGCGATCGAGGGCGCGCGCTACATCATTAGCTGTGTGCGCGTCGGAGGTCTCGCCGCCTATGCCGACGATATCCGCATCCCCTTGAAATACGGCGTCGACCAGTGCGTCGGCGATACGATCTGCGCCGGTGGCATTCTCTACGGCCAGCGCAACATCCCGGTCATTCTGGATTTCTGCAAGGACATTCGCGAATTGGCCGAGCCAGGCGCCAAATTCCTGAACTATGCCAACCCGATGGCGATGAACACCTGGGCGGCGATCGAATTCGGCAAGGTCGATACGGTCGGTCTCTGCCATGGGGTCCAGCATGGGGCCGAGCAGATTGCCGAGATCCTCGGCGCCGGGGAAGGCGAGCTCGACTATGTCTGCTCCGGCATCAACCACCAGACCTGGTTCGTCGACGTTCGCGTCAAGGGCCGCAAGATCGGCAGGGATGAGCTCGTCGCCGCCTTCGAGGCGCATCCGGTCTTCTCGCGGCAGGAGAAACTCAGGATCGACGTGTTGAAGCGCTTCGGCGTCTATTCGACCGAAAGTAACGGCCACCTGTCGGAATATCTGCCCTGGTATCGCAAACGGCCTGAGGAGACTGCCAAGTGGATCGATATGTCGGACTGGATCCACGGCGAAACCGGCGGTTATCTGCGCTATTCGACCGAAACCCGGAACTGGTTCGAAACCGAGTTCCCGCAATTCCTCGAAGATGCAGGAAAGCCCTTCGATCCCGGGCGCCGCTCGAACGAGCACGCCAGCCACATATTGGAGGCGCTCGAGACCGGTCGGGTCTATCGCGGTCACTTCAACGTCAAGAACGAAGGCGTCATCACCAATCTTCCGTCCGATGCAATCATCGAATCGCCTGGTTTCGTCGATCGCTTCGGCATCAACATGGTGGCCGGCATCACGCTTCCGGAAGCCTGCGCCGCGACCTGCATTTCGTCGATTAATGTCCAGCGCATGTCCGTCCACGCGGCAATCTCCGGCGACATCGACCTCCTGAAACTGGCCGTGCTGCACGATCCGCTGGTTGGCGCCATCTGCACGCCGGAAGAGGTCTGGCAGATGGTCGACGAGATGGTTGTGGCGCAAGCGCAATGGCTGCCGCAATTCGCCCATGCGATCGACAGCGCCAAGGAGCGGCTGAGCCGCGCGACGGTAAAAACGCGGGAATGGAAGGGCGTTGCCCGCCGCGAGGTTCGCTCGATCGAAGAGATCAGGGCCGAAAAGGACGCATTGCGCGCGGCCGGCTGAGACATTGGTTGCGATAAGCCAATGTTCCGGAAAACCGGGCGGCCAGGATCGTGCCTCGGCGAATGCGCCCGGGCAGCACGGCACTGTCATCCGAGAAAGCGGAATACCGCTTCTGAGAAAGCGGAATACCGCTTCGATCGAATGCTTGTAGGAGGAGAGCCAGGCCATCGCGGCAGGCCCGAAGCATAAGGGAGAGACCAGGACAATGAACATTTTTGGCCGCATGAAAACCGCCGCCGCGCTCCTGTTTGGTGTATCGGCGTTCGCGATCCAGGCCGTGGCCTCCGAGCCGACGATCGTGCCGGAACAGCCGCCGTTTCCGGCGCAAGGCAAGATCAATTACGTGCCGCGCGATTCAATTCTGGAATTCAAGGCGCTATCCGAATATCGCGAGCCGGAGTGGGTCACCGAAAAATTCGTCAAGACCGGGAAACTGCCTCCGTTGGCCGAGCGGCTGCCGAAGGAGCCGATGGTCTTCAAGACAGGCAACATGCCCGACGGGATAGGCGTCTATGGCGACACTATGCGCCACGTCATCGGCGGCCGGCCGGAAGGCTGGAACTACAGTGCCGGGCAGACGCAAGGCTGGGGCGGCATTGACATTGCGATGTTCGAATGCCTGACGCGCACCGCGCCGCTCTTCCAGGTCGATGCCAAAGACGTCGAGCCGCTGCCCAATCTTGCCCGGAGCTGGGAGTGGTCGGAAGACGGCCACACACTGACGATGAAGTTGATCGAAGGCGCAAAGTGGTCCGACGGAGATCCCTTCGACGCCGATGACGTGATGTTCTATTGGGACGACAATGTCGTCGATCCGAACGTCTCGCCGCTGAACGGTGCAACACCGGAAACGTTCGGAGAAGGCACCACCCTGAAGGCGGTAGACAAATATACGATCGAATGGACTTTTAAGGACGCGTTCCCGCGCCAGCATCTCTATGCGATGGCCTATGGAACCTTCTGCCCTGGCCCCTCGCACATTTTGAAGACCAAGCATCCGAAATATGCGGGCACCACCTACGACGAGTACAAGAACGGCTTTCCGCCGGAATACTTGAATATGCCCGTCATGGGCGCCTGGGTGCCTATCGAATACCGTTCGGACGATGTCATCGTGCTTCGCCGCAATCCTTACTTTTGGAAGGTGGACGAAGAGGGAAATCAGCTGCCCTATCTCAACGAACTGCACTACAAGCTTTCGACCTGGGCCGATCGTGACGTGCAGGCGATCGCCGGGTCCGGCGATATCTCGAACCTGGAGCAACCTGAAAATTTCGTGGAATCGCTGAAGCGCGCCGCACAGGAAACGGCTCCCGCGCGGCTGGCCTTTAGCGCCCGGCTGATCGGCTACAATCTGCGCATGAACTTTTCAGCCAATGGCTGGGGCGAGCCGGACGAGCGGGCGCAGGCCGTACGCGAGCTCAACCGCAACGTCGATTTCCGTAAGGCCGTGACCATGGCCATCGATCGCAAGAAACTCGGCGAATCCCTCGTCAAAGGACCCTTCACCGCGATCTATCCCGGCGGCATTTCCTCTGGCACGAGCTTTTACGACCGCGCCTCGACGGTGTACTACCCGTTCGATCTGGAAGGCGCCAAGGCGCTGCTGGAGAAGGTCGGGTTGAAGGACACGGACGGCAACGGCGCCGTCAACTTTCCGGCCGGTACAGCTGGCGGCTCGGACGTACAGATCGTGCTTCTGGTGAATTCCGACTACAGCACCGATCGCAATCTCGCGGAAGGTCTGGTCGGCCAGATGGAACAGCTTGGCCTCAAGGTCGTGCTCAACACAATCGATGGCGCGAAGCGCGACGCAACCCAGTATGCCGGGCGCTTCGACTGGCTTGTTCGCCGCAACGAGCAGGAACAGACCTCAGTTGTGCAGAACACGACCCAGCTTGCCCCGACCGGTCCGCGCACGAGTTGGCATCACAGGGCAGGAACGGACGGCACGGTCGATCTGATGCCGTTCGAACAGGAACTCGTGGACGTCGTCAACAAGTTCATCTCCAGCAACGACAATGACGAGCGGGCTGATCTGATGAAGCAGTTCCAGAAGGTCTCGACGACGAATCTCGATACGATCGGCCTGACAGAATATCCGGGTGCGCTCATCATCAACAAGCGCTTCTCTAACATTCCGGAAGGCGTGCCGATCTTCATGTTCAATTGGGCGGAGGACACGATCATCCGTGAACGGGTCTTCGTCGCTGCCGACAAGCAGGGCGACTACGAGCTGTTCCCCGAGCAGCTTCCGGGCAAGCCCGGTGAAGGCGGTCCGATCAACTGACCGCAGTCGATTTCCCCTCCGGCGAGCATCCGCCGGAGGGGAGGTTGCGAATTGAACCGTGGAGATACCGCGCCTCGTGAAGGAGCAGATCGCCCACGAGCCACAAGAGAAGCAAACACGATCATGTTCAGATTTCTGCTTGTGCGTATCGCCTCGGCGATTCCTGTCCTCTTCGTCCTGAGCGTCGTGACGTTCGCGATCATCCAGGCCCCGCCGGGCGACTACAGCGACTATGTGCGCTCGCAACTGATCAACCAGGGTGGCGCATCCTTCGAAAAGGCCGACGCCCAGGCGCAGGCCTACAAGATCGCGCATGGCCTCGATAAGCCCTTGCCCCTCCAGTACGTCAACTGGATCACGGGCATCGTCACCCGCGGCGATTTCGGCCACAGTCTCTTCTACAACAAGCCTGTCGCCGATGTGGTCGGCGAACGTTTGCCCAGTACGCTGGCGCTGGCGCTCGTCTGCCATATCCTGGCTTCGGTGATCGGCATCACCTTCGGCGTTTTGGCGGCAACCCGGCAATATTCCTGGGTGGACAGCCTGCTGTCGGGTATCTCGTTTCTCGGCATGACGATACCGCGATTCCTGATGGCGCTGATTATCGTCTATATCCTGGTGTTCCACTTCAATGTCACTGAGATCAACAGTTTCCATTCCGCTCGCTACGGCGGGGCGCCCTGGTCGTGGGGCAAGTTCGTCGACCTGGTCAAGCATGTCTGGCCGGTGATCGCGATCGCCACTTTGGGCGGGCTCGCCTACAACATGCGCGTCATGCGGGGCAATCTTCTCGATACGCTGAACGCCCAATATGTCGAAACGGCTCGGGCCAAGGGCCTGAGCGAGGGCGCGGTGGTCATGCGCCACGCCGTGCCGAACGCGCTGCATCCGCTCGTCATGTATCAGGGCGTCGTGCTGCCCTACATGCTGACCGGCGAGATCGAGACCGCGATCATCTTCGCCCTGCCTACGGTCGGCCCGGCCATCGTCGGCTCGATGTGGGTCGGCGACGTCTATGTCACGGCGACCTTCATGCTGGTTCTGTCGGTGACGCTGATCGTCGGCAACATCATCGCCGACATGCTGCTCGCGGCACTTGACCCGCGCGTTCGTCTTGGGGGAGGGGCCGACGCATGAAAGCCGACGTCCAATCTGTAGTCTGCGCCTCCGTGCCGCCGGCCAAAGGCAACGGCAATGAAACCTATACCGCGCTTGTCTGGCGCCGTCTGAAGCGATCCTGGACCGGCATGATAGGGCTGATCCTTGTCTGCCTCCTGATGATCATGACGATTTTCGCGGAGTTCTTCGCACCCGTCGATCCGAAACTGACCGGCGTCGGTTTCGCGCCGCCGCAGACAATCAGCATGACGGATCGGGAGGGGAACTTCGTCTTTCCGCCGCGCAGCTATCCGATTCGTGAAACAGATGAATTCGACCCCGTCACGTTCCAGCCGATCGTCGGCCCCGACTACGATAACCCGCAGACGCTCGGCTTTTTTGTCAAGGGGTTCGGCTACAGGCTATTCGGACTGATCCCGGCGCAGCGGCATTTCTTCGGCGCCACCGACGGAAGCCCGGTCAATTTCCTCGGCACCGACAAGTTCGGCCGCGATGTGCTGTCGCGCATCATCTACGGCTCGCGCATTTCGCTGATGATCGCCCTGACCGTGGTGTTCATCATCACGGTAGTCGGCACGACGGTCGGCATGGTGTCCGGATATTTCGGCGGAAGGTTCGACGCATGGGTGCAGCGCTTCGTCGAACTGGTGCTCGCCTTTCCGCAACTGCCGCTCTATCTCGCGCTCACCTCGCTGATTCCGGTGACGGCGCCGACCAATGTCTTCCTCGCGTTCGTCATCTTCGTGATGTCGGCGCTCGGCTGGGCACAGCTGTCGCGCGAAGTTCGAGGCAAGACGCTGGCGCTGGCGCGGATCGACTATGTGCGGGCGGCGATGGCGATCGGCGCCACCGACCGCCGGATCATCTTTCAGCATATTTTCCCCAACGTCATGAGCCACGTCATCGTCGCCGTCACGCTGGCGATCCCCAATGTCGTGCTGCTTGAATCCTTCCTCGGCTTCCTCGGTTTCGCGGTGAAGCCGCCGCTGATCTCCTGGGGGCTGATGCTGCAGGATACCGCGACATACTCCGTCATTGGGTCCTATCCCTGGATCCTTGCCCCCGTGGGTTTCGTGCTGGTCACCGTCTTTGCGTTCAATGCGCTGGGCGATGGTCTTCGCGACGCCGTCGATCCCTATGAGAAGGCCGGCACCATGGCTCTGACGGAAAAGACCTCGATGGCGCCGGACGAACGTCACGATCATGCGGTGAGGACCGGCAGTCCGATCATCGACGCCCGCAATGTCGCGGTGACCTTCAAGGTAGAAGGCGGGACGGTCGACGCGGTCAAGGATGTCTCGTTTCAGCTCTATCGCGGCGAGACCATCGCTGTGGTGGGAGAATCCGGCTCCGGCAAGTCGGTGACGGCGCGCACGGTCATGGGCTTGCTCACCAAGCGCGCCGCCGTGGCCGTGCACTCGCGGATCGAATATGATGGGAAAAATCTGCTGAAATTCTCCGACCGGCAGCGCCGGGCGCTGCGCGGCGACCGCATTTCGATGATATTCCAGGAGCCGATGAGTTCGCTCAATCCGGTCTACACGGTCGGCGCGCAGATCATCGAGGCGATCCGCGTTCATCAGAAGATGAGCCGCAGGCAAGCAGCGGAGCGTACGCTGGAGCTGTTGCGGCAGGTGCAGACCCGGAAAGCCGCTTCAACCAATATCCGCACCAGCTTTCAGGCGGTCAGCGCCAGCGCGTCATGATCGCCATGGCGCTCGCCAATAATCCGGACGTACTCATCGCCGACGAACCCACGACGGCACTCGACGTCACCGTGCAGGCGCAGATACTCAACCTCATCCGTGATCTGCAGCAGAAGGTCGGTATGGCGGTAATCCTGATCACTCACGATCTGACGGTCGTTCGCCAGTTTTCCGACTACGTCTATGTCATGAGCCAGGGCGAGGTGAAGGAGCACAACACCACTGAAGCGCTCTTCAAGAACCCGCAGCATCCCTATACACGCCATCTTCTGGCGTCCGAACCAAAGGGCATGGCCAATCCGACGCCGGTGGACTCAGCCGTCATTCTCGAGGGCAGCAATGTGCGGGTGTCGTTCATGCTGAAGCATGGTGGGTTCTTCAAGCCGCGGCTCAAGGAACTCGTCGCCGTCGACAGCCTCAGCCTAAAGCTTCACCGGTACGAAACGCTGGGGCTGGTCGGCGAATCCGGGTCCGGCAAGACGACGTTCGGGCAGGCGCTGGTGAAGCTTCTGACGGCCGACGGCGGCGAAATCTTCTTCGACGGCGAACCGATCCACGCAAGGACACGTGACCAGATGCGGCCGCTCAGATCGCGCATGCAGGTCGTCTTTCAGGATCCGTTCTCCTCGCTCAATCCGCGCATGTCGGTCGGCCAGATCATCGAGGAGGGGCTGATCGTCAATCGGCTCGGCGACGACAAAAGTGATCGGTTGAAGCGCGTGGAGCAGGCGCTTGTCAGCGCCGGGCTTCCGCACAACATCCTGTCGCGCTTTCCGCACGAGTTTTCCGGTGGCCAGCGCCAGCGCATCGCTATTGCGCGGGCAATCGCACTCGAGCCGGAATTCATCCTGCTCGACGAGCCGACATCGGCGCTCGATCTCTCCGTTCAAGCCCAGATCATCGACCTCCTGCGCAAGCTGCAGGACGAGCGCGGACTGAGCTACCTCTTCATTTCCCACGATCTCAAGGTCGTACGCGCGCTCTGTCATCGGGTCGTGGTGATGCAGCACGGTAAAATCGTCGAGGAGGGACCCGTCGACGAGGTTCTTTCCCATCCGAGGACCGCCTACACTGAACGGCTCGTCAGGGCCGCGTTCGAGGTAGCCGCGTAAATCGCAGACAAGAGGCGCAATTCATGACGAGACAACCCAAAATCACGTTCATCGGGGCCGGTTCCACCGTCTTCATGAAGAATGTCATCGGCGATGTGCTGCAGCGGCCGTCTCTTTCGGGCGCTACCATCGCGCTGATGGACGTCAATCCGCAGCGCCTGGAAGAAAGCGAGATCGTCGCCGGAAAGCTGGTCAAGACGCTTGGCTCTGCGGCGACGATCGAGACGCATTCCAGCCAGCGCAAGGCCCTGGAAGGCGCGGACTTCGTCGTCGTTGCCTTCCAGATCGGCGGCTACGAGCCCTGCACGGTCACTGATTTCGAGGTGCCGAAGAAATACGGCCTGCGCCAGACGATCGCCGATACGCTCGGCGTTGGCGGCATCATGCGGGGTTTGCGCACCGTTCCGCACCTCTGGAAAATCTGCGAAGACATGATGGCAATCTGCCCCGACGCAATCCTCCTGCAATACGTCAACCCGATGGCGATCAACACCTGGGCGATTGCGGAAAAGTATCCGCTCATCAAGCAGGTCGGTCTCTGCCATTCGGTGCAGGGAACGGCTTTCGAGCTCGCCCGAGATCTCGAAATCCCGCTCGAGGAAATCCGTTACCGTGCCGCCGGCATCAACCACATGGCCTTCTACCTGAAATTCGAGCATCGGCAGGCCGATGGCAGCTACCGCGACCTTTATCCGGATCTCGTGCGCGGCTACCGCGACGGGCGATTTCCGAAACCCAGCCACTGGAATCCGCGCTGCCCGAACAAGGTGCGTTACGAGGTGCTGACCCGCCTCGGCTATTTCGTCACCGAAAGCTCGGAGCATTTCGCCGAATACACGCCCTATTTCATCAAGGACGGCAGGCCCGATCTGATCGAGAAATTCGGCATTCCGCTCGATGAATATCCCAAGCGCTGCATCGAGCAGATCGAGCGGTGGAAAGGGCAGGCGGCCGCCTACCGGAGCGCCGAGAACATCGAGATCGAGGAGAGCCATGAATATGCTTCCTCGATCATGAACTCGGTCTGGACCGGCGAGCCCTCGGTTATTTACGGCAATGTCCGCAACAATGGCTGCATCACCTCGCTGCCGGAAAATTGCGCGGCCGAAGTGCCGTGCCTGGTCGATGCGTCCGGCATCCAGCCGACCTTCATCGGCACCTTGCCGCCGCAACTGACGGCGCTCATCCGCACCAATGTCAATGTGCAGGAACTGACTGTCGCGGCCTTGATGACGGAAAACCGCGAGCATCTTTATCACGCGGCGATGATGGATCCGCATACCGCCGCCGAGCTCGATCTCGACCAGATCTGGTCGCTGGTCGACGACCTGCTCGCCGCGCACCGCGACTGGATTCCGGAGTGGGCGCGGATCTCGAAAAACGTGCAGGCAGCGTAAGGACGGAACGGTCCTGGTTTGGAACCGCGATATGGCGTCTCCAACGCCGACGTTCAGCCGTACCGGAAGTCATGACCCTGACCGGCCTTTCGGCCGCCGCCTCGGAAGCGGCATTCAGCCGGATGCCAGAGCGTATGAGCCCGCTCCCGTCCTTTTCGATTCGCATCTCAAAAGGCAGACGTCCGGAAAGTGTAGCCGAATGGTCTTTGGCGCCTGGATAAACCCGCCTGTCAGCCAACGAAGAGTACCATCGCAGGATGTAGTTTTTTGAGATTTGGCAGCGATTTCGACTGCCAAGGTATTTCCGAGCTTCCCCGGACAATGAGTTGGATCTCTGGATGCTTTCTGACCTCTATGGTAAATTTGGCCAATAAATTGATGCCCGACGAGTTAAGGAACTCCAAGTCTGATACATGTATCGTTATAGTAGTAGGATTGGAGGTAAGGACATTCATCATTAGCTGCAAAATGGGCGCATAGGCCTCAGAACTGGACAACCTCATTACGCCGTCAAAATAAACATCGCTTCCTTCGTTCCACACGCGATAATTTGTCGTTGTTATGTCCACGATTTTGTCTTCATTTCGTTTTAGTTATAAGTTTCTGATGATACCACAATTGAAGCATATGTTTCCAGGCGAACCTGGTCCCTTTCGTCGGCGGGGCTGAAGACCCAAGCCAGGCTCGCGCCATAGTCGTTCATCAACGTCAGCAATCCAAGACCGGAATTTGTTGTCTGAGGGTCCGCGGCATTCTCTTCGATTCGCTGGATCAGGAGCTCACCCGGATCGCCGGCTGTGATCTCCGACAGAAGATTTTGAAATTTAGCGGTTGTTTCGACGTCAACAACATTCGAAACCTTGATTTTAAAGCTTTCCGATTCTATGGCCGCCTCGATCGTGATCTCGCCTGGCGCACGAAACTTGACCGCATTTTCAATCAGTTCGTTGACTAGATAGCCAATGCTGTGTCGCACTTCCCTGTAGTCGTTGCGAGAAGACTGGAAGCGCAGGGCAAAAACGTCCGCGATGAAGTCCGAAGTAGTAGCGCAATGATGCCAACTCAGGTCGAGAGGTCCATCGAACAATCGCACGCGGCTGACGCTCTCTCTCATTCCAATTGCAAAGTCGGCTGTTCCGAACAGTGTTGTCATTCCTACTTGTGCCTCATGATCACGAGCGTGATGTCGTCGTGGATTTTCTGTGTTCCGATATGCGCCATCAGGTCCTCAATAATTCCAGTTTTGATCTCCTCGGCGCTCCTGCGATGATAGTGGCGCGCACTGTTAGAGAGGCGTATCAAACCGAACAATTTTCCCTCCTGATCTTCCGCCTCGGTCACACCATCCGTGTGGAGCACGATCACATCGCCGCTGTTGAACGGAATGTCGCGCGTTGCGATAAACGGCAAGATGTTGCGTTCGAGGCCGATCGGCAGACCAAGATTGGCGGTATCGATACGCTCGATCTCTCCATTTGCACGAACGACGAGAACCTCCTCATGCTGCCCTGACAGGGTCACCCTCCCATTCTCAAAGTCAAGAAAGGCCAGCGAGAGATGCTTGTCGGTGTTGGTCCGTTCGATATTTTTATAGATGGCTCTGTTCAGTCGATCGAGAAACTGACGTGGATTGTCCTCGCCAGTCTCCTGCAGTGCGCGTGCAACGGATTGAACCATCAGCATCAGCACACCGCTTTCGAGCCCGTGGCCTGTCACATCGCCGATCCCGATCTTGACCCGCGATCCCTCTTGCAAGACGTCGTAGTAGTCGCCGCCGACCTCGTCGGCCGGCCGCATATAAGCGGCGATTTCGACCCCGTGGATGGCTTCGAGTTCGCTGGCTCTCGGCAGAACCATCATCTGGATATGTTTGGCAACTGCAAGCTCTGCACCAAGGCGGAGGTTCTCATCTCGCAATTTGCTGTTGAGGGCGGAAATCTCCTGATTTGCGTCTTCAAGCTCCTTCGTTCTTTCATCGACGATTTGCTCGAGATTTTCCGTATGGAAGCTGATCTCCTCCGCCATCCGGTTGAACGCGACCCCCACCTCTCCCACTTCGTCATGCGTCGGAATGCTTACTCGAACTGAATAGTCTTGTGCCTGGAGCCGCTTTGCGGCTGCTGCAAGCGCGCTGAGGCCTGCGGTGATCCGCTTTGAGATTCCGAAGACAGCCGCAAAGACAATCAGGAGCGAAATGATAATTGCGATGATCTGGGAGACCAGGATCCGGTTGGTCGCGCTGGAAATGCTCTGTTGCGCTGCAAGCAGGGAAGCATAGATTTCCCGCTCCGGGACGACGAAGCCGAGCATCTGGTTTTCGGCTGTGATGGACCCCGTGCTGTTCCAGAGATTGACTGCCTCCAGTCGGCGAAGCGCGACGATGTGAGGTTCGGCTTCGCCATCCTCCCAAATCGAAATATGCTTGATGACCGTCTTGTCGTCGGCAGGAAGTTCGAGCGCCGCAACGGCCGAATGCGTACTCTTTTTGAGCGAGCGATCGAGTCCGGTAACGCCTTGACCCGCCGCACCGCTTGCAATCTTGAGCCCGAGCGTTTTCTCGCCTTCGGGCTTGATCGCGAGCACATTGCCATTCGACATGGTGAGAAAACCGAAGCCCGTCTCAGCGACCTTCACGCTTTCGACGATTTCAGCGAGTTGATCGAGCGTTACGTCGGAAGCGACCATGCCGGCGACATCCTTGCGGTCCTTCGTCCAGAGCGGATGGAAGAAACTCACTATGAGCTTACCGGTAATCGCATCGATATATGGGGCAGTCGCCGTGATGTCATCGCCTTTTACGGGGCGCGAATTCGGGTCCCTGATCCACCCCTGCCAGCGCTCATAGACGCCAGGAAAGAAGAAATCCCAGAAATTTGCGTTGTTGTGGCCCGGATAGAGCTTGTCGAAGGTTTGCGCCTGATCGGAGTAAGGAGTCGTGCGCATGATAGGTGCTGCCTTCGGTCCAACGTAATAGACCTGCAACTTCCTGGCGCCTGTTGCCATTTGGCTTGGGCCAAAAATGTCGAACGCCGCACTCTCCTGAATTTTGTGGAGAATTTCGGGCTTCGGTCGGCCATCGGGGGAGAGAAGATATCCCCAGATACTCAAGACCGAAGGCGACCCTTGTGGGCTCTGCATCCAGTTTCCCTTGGGGTCATGTATAAGCGGCGCATTGAAATAGGAGTCCGTCGCCAGCGCGTTGCCGATTGCCTCCTTCGCCTCTGGATGATCGATCAGTCTCTGCATGGAGCCTGCAAGTGCGGTAACCTCGGAGTGCATTTGGTCGAACAGGAGATCGGCGCGCAGAGCAGTCGTCTCGATATAATTCTGGAGGTATTCCTGGCTCGCCTTGGTGAGGCCGCTCTCGATCTGGTACGTCGCGTCGCGGGAAAGCCGGTTGACGTTCCACAGGGCGACGCTCCCACCGACCAGGAGGTCGAACAGCACCGCCCCGCCTACAACGATTATGAATTTCGCGCGGAAGCTGTTAGGCCGGAAAACGGACCAGGGTTTGGGGGAAATGGCATGCGACTCGCTCACAGTGGCTTACGTCCCGATGCAACCCAGATTGGCCAGCCGGCATATCCCTTGGGGTGGAGCGCAGCGAAAATGTGATCCTGGAAACCCTGTCGGAACCGTCTGATGAACGCCGGCGGGTCACCTCGCTTTGTCGCCATCTCGCCTGCATAGACGTTCTCCCATGCCGCGACGACATCTGCGAAGTCCTGCGGATCGCCGTCGTGGTTGGTGACCACGAAAGACTCGACTCGAATGTCTTCGAACCCCGCTTCGACCAGGTATCGACGGCTTTTGGGGCCAAGCTCGATATCCATCTGGAAGTGCGCCCAAAGCTTGGCGACTTCATTATAGGTCCACTGGATGCTATCGGCGCGCGGTTCGCCCAGACAGTGCGAGTTCTTTTCATTCGTGATGTAGACGCGTCCCCCCGGCTTGCAGATGCGAAAGAGTTCCTTGAGAATCAGTTCGGGCTTGTTGAACACCTGCAGGGAGTGTCGGCATGTGACCAAGTCAAACTGATCTTGGTCGAGCAGCATTTCTGACGCGTCGCCATAGGTGTATTCAATTCCTCCGATATCGAACGCCGCAGCCACGCTTCGCGCATAAGCAAGGCTTGATCTGGAATGGTCGAGAGCGACAATCCGTGATGGCTGAAATTCTTTCTGCACGAGTACGGCGAAATCACCAATTCCGCAACAGATGTCGGCCATGATGATACCGGGTTGCATGCCGTGTCGCGGCAAGATTGTGCGCTCGTGGCGCCAAGTCATCTTCGTCTGTGTGCGGAGGATCGGAATGAACCCGCCTTCTTCGAGGAAGCTCTGCCCCGGATAGAAATCACTGTCATACTCTTGAACAGTGATGTTCGCTTCGATTCCGTTCAGGCGCCCGAATTTTCTGGTCGTCCACCCGACAACGCTTGACGTTACGAGTACGAACCTGAGATCTGGTCGAACGCGACAGGCGTCAATAATGACCCGCGAGAAAGCATGAAATGCGGTGTTGTTCATTTGCGTCAATCGTTTGACGTTTACGTACAGAGTGCCGCGTACACGAGCGATTGATTCCTTCAACAGGGCAATGCTGGGCGCAAGCTCATCGATCGATTGGGGCCGCAGTATTCCCGATATCGAGAACTCCTGATCGTTTGCATCGTATTGCGCTCTGAAACGCGGGAAAAGGTTGTACGCGCTCAACTTGGCATGCCCTCAAGCGGAAGATCGACGACAAGAGTGATGATTTCAGCGCCGACTTGCTCGACTCGAAGGGTCGCGTTGTAGTCGATGGCGAGTTCCAGGAGAACGACTTCACGACTGGGCGCGAGGTCTCCGGACACTGAGTTGAGATAGCGCTCCATTGCCTCGGATCCCGTAATTTGAAACACCGCTTCTTCAAAGAATTGTCGTTCTTCGGGCATGCAAGGGAACGTCAGTTCGATCCTGTCCGTCTCGCCCCGGCGGGACACTCTACAGGCTATTTCACCGCCGTAATGCCGCGTACGAAAGGCGACCTCCAATAATTCGTTCAACGCAGAGGAAAAGAGGTTTGAATGCCGTACGGAGTCAGTTCTGTTATGGCTGATCATCCGCGCCGAGTAGGTCGAGAGTTGATCGCAGAGTATCCAATCAGACATAAAAGTTTTGACGTCCAAATCGATCTGGATCATTGTCTCAAAGACTGCTTCGCCATCTTCGGCATGAGAAGCAATATTCATTGGCGTTCCTCACTCGTTTCTGGCTGCATTTTAGTCAAGCGATGCGACCCCTCAGTTTCGTCCACGCCGCTATGCATGGGGCCGGACGCTGGATCGCCAGATTTCGTCCCCACTTTCGCGTATTAGTTCCTTGGGAGATCGCCTGATGAAATCGCGCGTCGCCTCGGCTCCGAGTGGCCGTCCAAGGAAATCGCCCTGGAGGTAATCACAGTCTTCCCTGATCAGCCACTGTGCTTGTCCCGGCGTTTCAACCCCCTCCGCGGTGACGCTTATCCCCAAGCCGTGCGCCATGCCTATGATCGATCGCACGATCGTCTGACTTTTTCGATCGGTTTCTAAGTCTTTTATGAAGTATCGGTCTATCTTCAATGTGTCGAACGGGAAGTTCTTAAGGTAACTCAACGAGGAGTAGTAGGTGCCGAAATCGTCTAGCGCGATCCTTATCCCGAGGACATTCAGGGTATTCAGTGTGTCAATGTTGTCGACGGTTTGCTCGAGAAGAACGGTTTCGGTAATCTCGAGCTCAAGCCGGTCGGCGCGGATTCCGACTGCGTCGACGATCTGAGCAACCGTGTCCGTGAGCGAACCGCTCAGGAACTGCGCCGGCGACAGGTTCACGGCGACCGTCAGTGAAGACGGCCATCTCGTTGCTTGGCGGCAGGCTTCTTCGATCACCCATCGTCCAATCTCGTCCATGAGACCGTCGGCTTCGGCGATCGGTATGAACACGCTCGGAGGAATGGTCCCGACTTCGGGATGCCGCCATCGCAGCAGCGCTTCGAAGCCCACGACCGACGCGGGAGCCCGAATGAGCGGTTGATATTCAAGATAAAGCTCGTTCCGGTCCAGCGCCATTCGAAGACTGCGCCTCAGGTTTTCACGCTGTTCGAGCAGGAGCTGCATCGAGCGATTGAAAATTCGCGCACAGCCGCGTCCGTCTCTTTTGGCGGCATAAAGGGCGATATCCGCGGCCTTCATCAACTGCTCGCCCTCGGTCGCGTGTCCCGGTCCGAATGCAATTCCGATGCTCGCGCCGACGAAGACGGGGATGTCGTTGATCATGAACGGCGCCTTGAATGCTTCAATTAACGCCCCCGCGAGGCGTTCCGCTTCGGCGGGCTGTCCCGTACGCGATTGAATGACGGCGAACTCGTCTCCAGCTAACCGGTATGCGAGTTCGCCGTCCTGCAGCGTGTCCCGGATCCGGCCTGCTGCCAGTTGAAGCAACGTATCGCCCGTGCCATGGCCGAGCGTGTCATTGACCGCTTTGAAACCGTCAAGGTCGATTTGCAGCAGGGCAGTGGCATTTGGCTCATCGACCACCGACAGAGCTTGTTGCAGGTTTTCGCTGAACCCCCGCCGGTTCTGCAATCCGGTTAATGCGTCGTGCGTCGCCTGATGAAGGAGCATCATACGCTCTTGCTCTTCCGGTGAGCCCCGCCCGCCCCGCTCCCTTTCTCTGGATTCAATGATTCCAATTCCATTCGCAGCGCCGAAAACGACAGCGGAACGGGGCGCCTCCCCCAGCGATCGCTGGAGATTGACATTTATTGGAGTGCCGCCGCGCAGCACGCGAACAAATTTTTCGATGAGCTCAGTGTCGACGTTCGGATAAATCTCCCACAGAGCGTCGCCCGCAACTGGCGGGCGGCTGTGGATGCTTTTGAGGTTGGTTGCGTAGTGCGTCAGGCGGAAGTCCTGATCATAGAACGACACACCATCAGTCGTGTTCGCCAAAAAGTCCAGGAGACGTGCTTCGCTGATGGAGGACGGATGACTCGGTGATAGCTCCTCCCTGTTCGCTCCGGCACCCAGCGCTTTCGGACGTAAGAGCCACTTCCAAAGGCGGTACAAAATCCGCATCTCCTCATCCCTACGGTGAAGCTAGCAAACCATAAGGCTAGTTGCAAACCTATAGGTTGCGGCGGTGCTTGCGGGCAAGTCATAGAGACGCCATTGGCCGAACCATTGGCGGAAACGCAAAGTTTGTGCCCGCGGATGGGCCGGACCGAAGATCCAAAAGGTTCCCCAGCTTCGGAGAATGATGGACATTCGGAGAGCAGATTGAAGGGAAAGTTGTTTCCGCTCTCCCCAGCTTTCGGCCGCACATCCCGCAAACGCTGGGCTTCCGGGAAGCCATGAAGGGGCCGGAGAATTGTTTGGGCAATTTTGAAGGTGGTAGAGGGAGAGCACCTGAAATCCAACCTTCTCCACCCCGACTCGCAACCGGCCCCTTCACGTTGCCGCCATGCACCACGCCCACGGCGAAGCCGCGAATCTTCCTTGACCTTCTTAACGATGTCCGGCAGGGCGGCCACCGCCTTCTCGACGCTCCGACACTGCCAACAGCCCCAC